>JAUYMJ010000023.1 GCA_030698775.1 bacterium | reverse complement strand
GATCCGGTAAACTGTTTCCGCGTTTCACTTTTTGGAGCGGGTGCCGGTTCCCTCACTGAGTCCCCCTTCACCGCACTACGAAGACTATGCAGCTGCTCTTGGTATGATCTGGAAAAATGTTCTATCCGAATGCCCGGTTTTCGTACATAGTCTCCAATGGGATGGTCACCGATATGTGCGATAAGGCTATCATACATTTTTTTCCGTGCAATCTTCCCATGCACTCCCCAAGAACTACTAAGGTTGTGCATCATCTCCCAAGCAAGTGCCCCATACGGGCGAAGGGAATTCACATCAACACTTTTTTTAAATCTTCCTGGGGCCACGTATTGGGGAGTAAATCGCACGATCTCTTGAGTGGATACCCAGTCTGCAAGCCTGTGCGCAAAGAAGGATACTTGCTCAGGGCTCAGTGTTTCAGGCGTGACCACCCCGAAAGGATTCTGCGTGCGCGCAACATGGGTATTTGCATAACCGATACACACTCTTGCTGCTTCCTCATTTGCGAACAACCCATGTGTTTGGGAAACGACGTCACGTTCAAATCCTATAAGCACCAGGCGCAGAGAAGGTTCAGGAAGAGTCGCGAAGTAGCCTTCAGGATCTACGGAAGGACTCCTCGGCAAGTCTATTGTCGGTGTCTGACCGGATTCTTGCGTAGCTGACATTGTCGGTGCGAATTATAGCACATCTACAGCCACTTCCTATTATCACGCTCTATCAGCTTCTCCGCATCATAGGGACCCCATGTGCCGGACGAATATTGCACGGGTTTCGTCTTGCCGGTCTTCCACCCATCAAGAATTTTGGTGATAAACTCCCACGAACTTTCAAGCTCATCGGACCTATTAAAAAGCATCTGGTCCCCTGAGAAGATATCCATGAGCACTTTCTCATACGCGTCAGCACCATGTGTTCCGAATTCTTCATGGTAGGAAAATTTCATATCAACGGTATCAAGCGCCAGTTTTGCTCCGGGGTGTTTTGCTATCACACGAAGCCGAATTCCCTCATCCGGCTGGATCCGTATCGTCAGGACATTGCCGATTTCAGGACACCCCATCTCCTTAAAGAGTATGTGACAAGTCTGGATGAATACGATTGAGATCTCAACGACGTTTGCAGGCATATTCTTGCCTGCCCTGACATAAAACGGGACGCCCTGAAACCGCGGTGTATTTACCCCAAATTTCATCGCGACAAATGTCTCAGTTACCGAGGAAGAATCGACATCTTTCTCCGAAAGATACCCCTCATATTGTCCCGAAACGACGTTTTCTGCCACGTTTTCAGACTCAATACATGCAATTGCCTGAATCGCCGCTACACGGGCATTGCGCACATCTTCTTTCGCAAAACTCCGCGGCTGCTCCATAGTGACTGTCGCGACGAGTTGAAGCAAATGGTTTTGCGCAACATCCCGAAGCATCCCCACACCGTCAAAAAACTTCCCGCGCTTCTCAATGCCTTTTTTCTCGGCAAACGTCACTTGGACATGGTCTATGAATTTGTTGTTCCAGACAGGCTCAAAAATGCCGTTTGCAAACCGGAATGCGATCATATTCTGGACGGTTTCTTTGCTCAGGTAATGGTCTACGCGGAAAATCTGCCGCTCTTCAAAAATCTGTGAGAGCTTCATATCAAGCGCTTTTGCAGTTTCTAAATCCTTCCCAAACGGTTTCTCAATCGCTATCTTGGTCCATTTACTACTCCCCTGTCCGCAACCCTCCGAGAGTTTCGTCGCATGAAGGCGGTCTAGTATCGAATGATAATTCTGGGGTGGCGTGGCGAGATAAAATACTCGCGAAATACATGCACCGATTTCCTTATCAAATCCGTTTAATCGTTCAATAAGCGAAAGATAGCCCTTCTCTTCATCAAATAAACCATTTTGGTAATAAATGTTTTTCGAAAACCCCTGCCATAGGGGATTCTCATCGGTTAATTTGAGAAAATCCCGAACCATCTGACGAAATATTGTGTCGTCAATCTCCCTTCGCGAGAATCCGACTAGGTAAAACTTTTCCCCAAGTAACCCTTGCTTAAAAAGTGAAAAAAGTGCGGGGAATAATTTATTTTTTGCCAAATCGCCGGTAGCACCGAAGAGGACGAAAACGAAGGGGTTCATAAATATGTACCAATACTACCAATAACCCGATAAATAAATCAATCGAGAATAGAAATAAATCTTATACAGGCTGTGGCGAGGAATCTATTGGCCTGGGCTTAAGTGCGGCGTCTATGACTTGGTTCAAAGAAACACTGCGAAGCGAGGGATCATCAATTCTCCTCCCTATCCCAAGCCCTTTAACGATCTCTTCACCGATTGTGGACTCAGAATCGCGATATCCAAAATGTTTATTGTTTGGATCGATTGATTGTGCAATTGTCATACAGGTAAGAAGATGCGCAGCTCCCGGATCTGCAACATGACCCTGAGCAAAAACACCCACTTCCAGAACCAAAGGAGATCTCGTCGGAACAGGGGCAACGAAAACAGGCGCTTCGGTAGCAAACTCATATCCAATACGGAGTGCGTCCTTCAATGCTGTGACCTGATCTTTTATTTGATCTGGGGTGGCTTCCAGAACACGCTGCCACCTCTCTTCATGTGCATGAGGTTGTCGACCTGCCATCGTATAAAGCGACAAAATATCATAATGTACCAGGTCCCCAATTTGAATCACCAGATCTAGATCGATATCATCTTCAGAAATGCCTTGATCTGCAGAAGCTCCTGTCCCGCTGTCTCCATTGCCAGAATCAGAATCATCACCAGCTGTACTCGCTCCGGATTGATCTCCTGTGGCTAAACCCGAATCACTCTTCCTGACACCACGAGGCGGATAGAGAGGGCTTAACCGTACCCAACTCTCATAAGCCCGTCCTTCTATAGCGTCACCAATTTCTTCCATTTCAGCTTTTGGAATTTCCCTATGACTCATACCGTGATTTTATACCTCCTGATTAGTAATTACAAGCGATTCCTTTGCTGTATCAGGAATAACAACTTCATTGTGAGATTTTTCAAAGTCGGCTGCAGGCATACCAGAAGATCATTATATCCCTTTCCACATAAAGAGATAAGAAAGACCTAAATAACTACAATGCGATGAGGATAACAGTCGCGAGGAGAATAAACATCACGATAAGAAGAAGCCCAAGAAAACTTGCAATGCGGTTATTCTTGAGGGAGTCTAAGAACCGTATTTTTTCCTGAAGGAGTACGAGCAGTTGCTGTAGTCTTTCTTCCATAGATTACAATACCTCCTGATCGGTAATGACAAGCGTTTTCTTTGCAATATCGGGACGTTTGAAAAACCGCGACGGGACTTCTTCTTCACCCTGAAGTTTCACCCTGAAGGGTTCCGTACCGTCTGAAAACAGCAGCTCAAGCGCGTGCTTTTTATCCTCACCAAAAACGATGACAAACAAAATATCCATCATCGATAGCCCAAGAAACGTCATCGTAATCCGCTCTCCATAAAATCCACCTTTATCGTCGTAGTCAATAACCATTCTACTTTTGCTCCGCTCACGTAGGTCTTCTTGAAACGCTTCCAAGTCACTCCCTTTTAATCCAATGCCGGCTGCCGCAGGCAGCCCGGCAGTGTGTCCGTCTATCCCAATACCCAAAATACCGATATGGCTTTGGTATCTCGCGAGGAGATTCCTGACTGTCTGGTCATAGGTATCTGCTGTCTCCTCACGCGTATGGCCTTTCTGCAAAATCTTATAAAGGGGGATTTCAAGGACAGTCGCAAAACGCAAGAGTCCCGCACCTGAGAGCATTTTTTCATTACTCCCATCATGCATCGGCATGCCGAACCGCTCATCAACCATCGCAAATGCCCCCGGTATAATATTCTCCCTACCGGCAATTTCCCTGTACAACTCTTTTGGAGTCCTCCCCCCTGAGAGATACAACACGGTTTGCTTGTTTAACACTTCCTCTAATATTCCCAATACGAGTGCTATACCATCGGATTCAGATAATACATTGACGACACTTATTCCCTGGTTGTTATAAACAGATTTTCCCTGTTCCCGAAGCGTTTGGAGTACCTCGTCCACGTATGTATTCTAGCAGACTATTTGATGAAAAACTGAAAGATATCCTTGAAGGTGATAACGAGGATCAACGCAAGAAGCATCATCATCCCGACGCTGTGGATGAGTGCTTCCGTTTTTTGGTTTACTTTCCGCCCTGTAACACCTTCAAAAAGGATGAAGAAAAGCCTGCCACCATCGAGTGCGGGTATCGGCAGCACATTGAAAACAGCAAGTGATGCCGAAAGTAGGCCTGCTAAGTTAAGGACTGCGAGCAGCCGCTCCTTCAGATCTGGTATCTTGAGCACTTCTCCTGTGACAACGAATACGCCGACAGGTCCTGAGAACGCACTCCCCACCGGCTCCACATTCTTTTCTGCTATTGAAACGCTTATTAACTTTGAAAGAATTTCAAACTGATAGGCCATCACATTTATGGGATGGATGATGCCTGAAAAGATTTTTTCCGTTGAGGATGTATACTCCAACACAGCAGTCTCAATGGTATCAAAACGGATGCCCAGAGCACCCTTCCCTTCTTCCGGATTTACCCGAGGAGTGATATTTGTTTCAAGCATTTTTCCATCGACGATATTTTTAAAGACAAAAGGCGTGGATTTTCCCTGAATACTCTGAAGTGTTGCATAGAACTCGTCTACTGTCGTCATTTTCTTCCCGTTTATCGTGACGAGCTGCATACAAGCACGGTCCTTATCACACGGCTTCACCCCTGCCTTCTGTGCGGGAGAGTCAGGAAGAACGTCCCGTACAAGAAGCGAATCCAGCCTATCGGTCTGATGGACTCCGAAAAATTGGTGCTTGGTAAATAGCGGTAATTCTGCTTTGAATCCTGATATGCCAAGGAAAACATAGTAAATCACAAATGCCAGAAGCGCATTCATCACAACTCCCGCAACGACGACTAGCGCCCGCTGCCAGACAGGACGTGCGAAAAAAGCCCTCTCCAACTCTGAACTCTTAACTCCTAACTCTGAACTTTTGCTATTTGATTTTTGATTTTTGATCGCTACTCTTCCACCGCCCGCCTCATCCTCACCGAAAAGTTTTACAAATCCGCCGATCGGTAACCAGTTGATGGAGTAAAGCGTCTCACCGATTTTTTTGCCCCATGCACGGGGAGGAATCCCGAAACCAAACTCTTCTACTTTGATCCCGAACTTCCGCGCAACAAAAAAATGCCCCGCTTCGTGGATGATTACCAGGATACTGAGAATAAGGAGGAACACAAGAAGAGTAATCATAGATTGTTTATTATAGCAACTCTCACTCAAATTTTAAATTGAAAATTAAAAATTTGAAATGAAAATTTAATAATTAAAAATTCACTGAAAATTGAAAATTTCGAATTGAAAATTGAGGTTATATCTGCAGTAATTCCGCTTCCTTCTGCTTTCCCATGCCTTCAATCGTTTCAATCGTCTCATCAACCACCCGCTGTACTTCTTTTTCCAGGCGTTTCATGTCATCGTCTGAAATTATTTTCTCTGTGTGCTGTTTTTTTATGTTATTCATCACGTCATGGCGTAACTGCCTTACCATAATCTTTCCGTTCTCAAGCTTATGACGCATCGACTTTATCAGCTCTTCCCGCCGCTCTTTGGAAAGAGGAGGCAAACTGATTCTGAGGATCTGCCCGTCGACAATAGGATTTAACCCGACGTTTGCTTCCTGGATTCCTTTTTCTAAGTCATGGATGACCGAGTGGTCAAAAGGGGTGATGACGATCGTTTGCGGGTCCTGGACGCCGATTGTTGCTAGCTCCATGACGCGGAGTTTGGCTGATCCTCCATAGGCAGATATGAGAATATTTTCAACAAGCGCAGGTGTCGCACGCCCCGTACGGATCGTCCCCATGTCCTGGCGCAAAACTTCGAGTACTTTCGCGATTTTCTGCTGGAGTTGTTGCTCGTCCATTTAATGAGGTAATAATACCATATAAGAAAATGCTCTGTCTAGGAACCCGAAAACGTGGTATCTGAAGAAAGTAACTGAGGCTGAAGACGAAAAATCCTATCTCTTGCTGAAGCAGTTAAAATTATTTTTTGTGCATCGGGGTTTCCTTCTGATGATCCTTCCAGTCTTGACGGATGTACCCCCGTCCTCATGTCATGAACCAAAACACGATTACTAAATGCTGAATAGAATCCAGCAGCAAGCATATCGCGTCTTAAATTAACATCAGGATATCCAACCGGGTCCCATTGGGGCTCAGCGCTATTCCCATATATCCTTGGGGAGCTGATAGATATTGACTCTCTAAAAAGGCTTACTACCGTCTGGACTGATTTCCAGCGCTCTATAATCTCAGGACTGGTGCGAAGCCGTACTGCTTCTGGAGACAGCCTAACCCACATCGTTACAAGCTGACCCTCACCTACTCCTCCCGGAACCAGCTCAAAGTGAGGATGGAGTGTCTCTCCTTCCCCTTGCTCCGCTTTTTTTCTCTCAATCGCCTGCCACGCTGCAGTGAGTACTCCACGCTCCTCAAGATGTTTTAACGCGGCTTCATGGGGAGTAAGCGATATGACTAGTACCTCATCAGGAGCTTTCCGAAGCCGCATAGACAATGCTTCAACAAATTTACCCATATTAGTAAGTGACAAAAAAAGGTTATTCCCCGACTGCGAAGCGTTGGAAGCGTTTGATGGTGATGTTTTCGCCTAGCTTGCCGATGACACTTTTCACCATTTGCTCAATCGTTTGGGAACTATCCCTGATGTATTCCTGACTCAGGAGTGTCGGGACGTCTTTGGGGTTCATTGCTGCGACTTGCATCGCGACTTCATGGGCGAGGTTTTCAAAATCATCGGTCTTGGCGACAAAATCCGTCTCACAGAGAATCTCAAGCAGGACACCAACTTTTCCGCCACCATGGATATACGATTCAATTAACCCTTGCGATGTCGCCCGGTCTGTTTTTTTTTCAGCCTTTGAGAGTGCATTTTTCTGGATCCATTCAAGCGCTTTTTTTTCGTCGTTACTTGTCTCCTCAAGTGCACGACGGCAATCAGCAATTGACGCGCCTGTCTCAAGACGGAGTTTTTTGAGCTTTACAAGATCTACTTCTACCATATTCTCTTTCTTGTCATTGCGAGTGCTGAAAGCACGAAGCAATCTCTTAAAACGGTTTCTTCACAGTTTTATAAGATTGCGTCGTCACTGCGTTCCTCGCAATGACAGCGTTAATCACTCGACGCTAATTTTTTCCGGAGTTGCTTTTGTTTCTTGCTTTTTTTCTTTCGTGAGTCCTGCTGCTTTCTCATCCGCTTTTTTCTTCTCGCTCTTTGCTTTATCTCTCTGTCTGCCAGCTACACTCTGCTTATACACCGGCTTTGCAACAGCGGGAGCATCTATTACCTTTGTCCCATTTGCGCCAGCCGCGTTTGGCGCGGTCCCATTTGCCCCACCAATTTTTGACTCTTCTTTAGCTTTCTCACTATTTGCCATTTGCAATTCGCTATTTGCAATCTTTTCGGCGGCCTTTTTTCCCTCAATCCATGCATCAATGATATGGGAGGTGATGAGCTGGATCGATCCG
>JAUYMJ010000009.1 GCA_030698775.1 bacterium | reverse complement strand
TATCGAACCAAGATTCCACAATCGTACGCATATGCGTAAGAGTGTGGAGTTTTAATTTTGTTGACGGCGAGAGCCTGTGAAAAATTTTGTGGTAAATCGTGAAAGAGTAGGGAGTTATGCTGGGTTGGATACGGTTGGCTGGGCAGTTATAGGAAGTGAGAAGCTAAATTGAGCCCCTATGTTCTCTCCATCAGAGGTGACCCAGACGATTCCTGGATGCAGTACAAGAATTGAGTTAGAGATGAATAACCCAAGGCCGGTGCTTTGCGCTCCGTGAGTAAGCGTTGTCGTTGTCCCGATAATCCCAAATTTTTTGAATAACTTCGGCAGATCCTCCTGGGAAATACCTTTGCCATGGTCTTGTATTGTTGTCACTACCGAGTCGTCTTTCAGCTGCGTTGTGATCTCGATTGTTGAGCCGTCCGGTGAAAATTTAACCGAATTTCCAAGAAGATTTAAGACGACCTGTTTGATTTTGTCAGGATCTGCATTCACGAGAGGTAATTCTCCTCGAGGCTGATCAAAGCTGATCTCTTTTTTCTGCTCCCTAGCTGATGGTGTTATTTCATTGACGACCTCGGCGATGAGCTGGACCATACCAATCGGTTTTTTGTTGATAATGAGGCGTCCGGACTCAATACGCGAGACATTGAGCATGTCATTGACGAGGTTTATAAGCCTATCTGTTGAGGTATACGCCCGTTCGATATAGGTTCTTTGCTTATCGTTGAGGAGTTGTTTGTTATCCTCCAAAAATAGCCAAAGGTACGACTTGATGGCAGTCATCGGCGTACGTAATTCATGGGAGGCGAGTGAGACGAACTCATCTTTGAGCCTGTCGAGGACTTTGAGCTTTTGGTTGGTTGCCTGTACCTGATTGTACAACAGGGCATTGTCTATTGCGATACCGATTACGGCGACGAGACGCTCAAGAAGATCCCATTGGTATTCATTAATATCACTAATCTCAAACTGTTGGCAGACGACCATAGCCCCAATGACTGAATCCCGTACAATGATCGGGAAGACGAGTGCCGATTTTATCCCGGCGATACGCTGAATAATAAACGCATCTTCCGTACCCATGAGTGTCCCTGTTTGCATCACATCGACAAGCGAATTGGTCGTTTTTACTTTTTTGTCCGAAAGGACCTGGACGAGAAGGTTGTCTGTTAGTGCCGTTGAAAAACTTTTTATCATTGCAAACCTGTCAAGTTGCATCTGCTCATCCTTGGTGAGGGATGGGGGTTTGGCGAAGGCAATAAGCGAGAGGTATTTTTTATCCTCATCAAGAAGAAAGATGGCGGACAGGCGGAATTCCGCCTCGTTCACGAGGAGGTTTGTAACCTGTGAAGCCGTTTCTTTCACGTCGGTTACAGAATTGAGAATCAGCTCATCAAGCTTCCTAAGGAGTGAGAGCGTTTTATTTCTCTCTGCAAGTTCGAGGTTGCGTTTATACATCTCCCGGTTGACATGTTCAAGGTCGGCAGGTGTTTGCACAGGCGCTTGAAGGGCTGGCTGCTGGGGTTGTTGTGGTTGGGGGGAAGATGGAGCCTGAACGTTGCCTATAGGCGTTTGGGAGGAGTTTTTCGGAGAACTTTGTCCTTCTCCTGGCTTTACCGGTTGCTGGGCAGGATCCATACATCTAGTGTAGAGTATCAATCGCTAGCTTGCAAGCGAAGAGGGGAGCTGGTCTTTTGGGAGTTGTGGGAGAAGCGATTTTACCGCATGTTTACAAACCTCAATTGAAGCACGACCAAAAAGGAGCTCATACCGTTTGACAAGCGAATCAAGAACATTTTTTTCGTTTCCCTGAAGCTTGACCTCATGTTTCGACCAATCTACTTGCAGGCCACTGACCTTTTTCGCCTGCTCGATAGCCAATGGACCCATAATCGTTTCTTGCGCCGCAATAATTTTTTCTGCAATTTGGCTGAGAGTGTCCATAATTGTGCTAACCATTGTCACCTTTAAGTCGATTAATAACAATTCCAAGCTGAATAATTCCAACGGTCATAAAAAAATAGGAGAGAAGATAGAGATAGTCTCCATATCCTCCGTTCAGCCACGTCCCGTTGGAGGCCTGGTAGAGAAAGTTGTAATCCGAGAGGAACTGAAGAATGAATGCTACAAGTATAAAGAATATCTTATCCCGCATAATTCCACCAAGGATTTTTTTTGACAGACTATAAATGAGTAGTGCCATAGAAACATACAGAGCTTGTCCAAACGGATAACCGAAATCGAGAAATATTTTCAGCGGTGTGCTTACAGTAAAATCGTAGTCCCTGAGAAATAAAACATATGCTGCCAAAAGCATAAGAAGCGGCAAAACGACCGCCTGAATTTTACCTGATATTTTTTGTATACTAAATTGGACACCCGACGCGTGGGCCAAGTAGAAAGCTCCTCCGATATAGAAGGGGATATTACCAAAAAAACCTACATCTGCTAAAGAAGGATAGGGGATAGGTACATTTACAAAGAGATTATAATAGCTAAATACAATCTGGCCAAACTCCTCAGCTAGTAAACCTAGAGAGAGAAGCAGGATTGCCTTTCCCATAATACTTTTCGTAAGTCCCCACTTATTTGCCGTATACAGCCCGTAGATACCTCCAACTAGCGCCATTACCCCATATGTTGCACCGAAAAGGTAGTTCGGAAATGATTCTTTAGAACCAGAGAGGTATAAGAGTACCCACCAGACGGTAAGAAGAACAAAGAGAAAAATTGCAACCTGAAGTTGTTTTTCTGATTTTATTGCTTTCCACATACTTAGTTTCAGCTTAGAACAAACTATGTTAAGAATGCAAGAGGATAATATACAATGTAGACATGATTCCTATTTTCCCAAACTTTGTTCGGCTTTCGCTTGTGATGAAACAAGATATTGAGCGCTATATATTTCAGTTTCAATCATATTCAGACTACAATTTCAATAGCCTCTGGAGTTACAACACGAAAGAGATGATAGAGGTATCTCTTCTCCATGACAATCTTGTCGTAAAATTCACCGACTACTTGACCGGAAACCAGTTTCTATCATTTATTGGAAGGAACATGCTTCTTGCGACGCTTGAAGAGCTTTTTTTGTATCTTGAAAATGAGAAGCTCCCTAATGCCCTTAAGCTTATTCCGCAGGAAGTGGTAGAAAGCATGAAGGATTTTTCACATGGGTACTCCGTAAGAGAAGATGAAGAAAATCATGATTATATCCTTTCAGTTGAAAAGCTTGTTTCATTCTCGGGCAACAAGCTTAGGGGGAAGAGAAATTTTCTCAATAGATTTCACAAACACTACCCGTCGGTAATTGTTGTACCTCTCAATCTATCCGACCCGTCGCTACAAAGTGAAATAATTGAATTATTTTTATTATGGCAAGAGAACAAACAGGCATCAGATAAAGACACAGAAATCGAGAAGACTGCGATACGAAGACTCCTTGGCATAGCGGGCGGTTCAAACTGCTTTTCTATCGGGATGTACGACGGGAAAAAATTAATTGCGTTTTCTATAAACGAAATAACCCATGATGGATATGGGTTAATTCATTTTGAGAAAGCGAACACCGATTATGTAGGGGTATATACCGTTATGAAGCATGAAATTGCCAAATTCTTAGAGCAGAAAGGAGTACGTTTTATAAATTATGAGCAGAATCTGGGTATTCCAAGTTTGAAAAAAGCGAAAGAATCCTACCAGCCTGTAAAGTTTTTGAAGAAGTATACAATTAGTTAGTAACCCTCGTTAAGTATTTATAAATGCGACCCCAATCGCTATCATACATATTGCGAAGACTTGTTTTTTTGAGAGTGATTCTTTAAGGAAGAAGTAAGAGAGGAGGACAGTGATTCCTATGTAACTTGAGCTGATAGGTGCGACGAGCGAGGCTTGTCCGAGTGAAAATGCAAAGCTGATGGCTAGCACACCTATACTCAGCATAGCTGTTCCTAATAGCGTCCATTTCGCTTTCTGCACAGAAATGTTTCTTGGAAACGCTCTTCCTTTTTTATCAAAAAACCAAAAAAATACACAGGTAACCGGGAATGCGAGAGCAAAAAGTACCAAATACGAATTGATTGGCACAGTATTAAGTGTTACCTTCGATAAAAAATCACCAAATCCAGTTGTAAATGCCCCGAAAAGCGCCCAGGCAAGCCATTTTTTCTTTGAAACATTTCTTATTTTTTGAATAGTTCCCGGGTTGTAGCTCAACAGCAATACACCTGAGATGATAAGGGTGATCAGTGTCGCTTGAAGGAGGGTTACTTTTTCGCCGAGAACCATCATCGAAAGAAGTATTGTAAATAGTGGGTAGGTAGCAAATATTGTCCCAGAAAGAGAAAGGTTGCCGTGTTCTATTGCATAGTAAAAAAAGATATAGAGTGCAGAGATAAGCGTTATCATGAGAATGTGAAGGGGGGTTACCTGCAGGTTAACACCGAGAAGAAGAGCCAGCGGAATGTAAAGTATGAGTGAGAAGCCAGCATCTATTATTGCATTCCACAACGGGGAAAAGTTCTCATACCCTTTCTTGATGAATACCTGTCCGACACCAAAGCTGAATGCCGCAAGGAGTGCAAAGAACAACCAGCTCATATCAATCTATATTTTCAGGAGGATATTTTTTACCACGGATTTCAACCTCTGATTCGATATCGTTCGTTTTGAATATTTTTGTAAAATAGTCGATTGCAAAATCTGCATCGAAAGGTTTACAGGAGTAGACGTCAACGGTGATAAAGCGACGTTTAATAAAGGTGTGAATTGCAATATGCGACTCTTGGATGATGACAAACCCTGACCAGCCGCCGGGGTCTTTTTTGTCATTCGCTTCTGCAAAGACAACGTAGGGCTTTATTAATTTTTTCATCCCAATTTTCTCAGGAAGTACGTCAAGGAGTTTATAAACAACGTTTGCATCGTTGAGGACTTTCGGGTCACAGTTGTATGCATCAAGCATGAGATGGAGTCCGAAGGGTTGCTGTTTTTTCATAAGTGCGAATAATAGCGCAATTTGTGCAGTAATGCAACAAATTATCGCTATCAAATTACCGTATCACTAAATTTATCCGACTGTCAAACAGGAAGCAGGGACTTACTAAGCGAGTTTTTCTTTGAAGTAATCGACGAAGGGGTTGATTGCGGGATTCTGGTCGTGGGAAAGTGCCAGAAACAATGTGAGGTAGCCTCCGTAAATCAGGACTTCAAAAAAATCCTCGTAGATTGTAGCGCTGCTTGTGGAAAACATTAGAGCGTCATGCCCGTTTTGTTTAATGACGTCTTTTGTCAACTCCATCCGTTTTTGGATTTTCGAGCCGTAATTTTCCGTATTGAGGAGAAGAAACTGAAGTGGTGATTTTTCAGGAAACTTCAACCCTTCCATAAGGTGATGGTTAAGGTCCGGGACCATGAAGAAACAGGAAAATGTCTTTCCGGTTTCATTAAATTGATTCCGGAGAATCTGCGCGTTGCCGAAGAGGTGCTCGGCGGCGACGATCACGGGAATTTTTGTTTCAAATGACACGTAATCAAGCATTGCGCGTTTTTTCAGTTCCTCCTGGCGTTCGGTGAGCCGCACAAACGCATCACTCATTTCTTTTTCTTCAAGATTAATTACCCCAAGCCTGCTGAGGATCCCCAATAATCCGACGATTGTGTAGCCGTTGCCAAGCCTAGGGACCCCTGCCGGGTTCAGTTTCGGATCAAAAATATAGGAGAGTGTATTGTTTGTTTTGGCGAAATCGGCAAGAGGTCCGCCTCTTGTTATGATAAGTATTTTGGCACCGGCAGTTTTTGCCTCATGTGCGCAGGAAACAGTCTCCTCGGTAGTTCCTGAGTAACTTGTCAGTATGACCAGTGTTTGCTCGTTGACATAGGAGGGAATATGGTAATCCGAAACAATCTCAAGAGGGTAGGGGGCATTTCTTCCAAGGAGCGATTTGAGGACGAGACCCCCGTAAATAGAGGCTCCCATGCCGCAGCAGACGATATTTTTAATTTCCCCGATATCCTGGGGGAGTGATATCGTGTGGACTTCATCCCATGCGGATTTGCACTGTTTGATCACAAGCTCTGTAGACCCCAGTGTGTCTTGAGGGTCAATTTTACGGATAGCATCGATGTCGTTAACGTTGATCATATTAAAACTGTCATTGCGAGAAGTCCGCCAGCTGGCGGACGACGAAGCAATCTTTTATAATAAGATTGCTTCACTCACTATCATTCGTTCGCAATGACAAGAACTACTCTTCTCTTTCTTCCCGACGTTTCTCCTCAGTTTCGTCCGGTCTCTTGTAATCATCTTCAAGCCTATACGTTGTGCCTATTTCCGAGGTTGAGACTTCAATTATATCGCAATCGGTGATTCCGACCAAACGATGTTTTTGTCCGACTGCACATGTATATCCTTCCCCTTCCCGAAGGACTGTTTCAATGAGGTTTCCTGAGGCATCCTCCCAGACAACTTTTCCCTGGCCTCGCATGATCATCCAGCTTTCTTGTTTCTTATCGTGTACCTGCAAGGAGAGGCGCTTCCCGACAAAAATATGGATAATTTTCCCCATATAGGGGAGGGTGTTGGGTACGAAATGGAGCTCATACCCCCAAGGCTTCTCAATTTTTTTATGGTATGGGGCAGTAAGAAATGTGTTTTTATCAACGTTTACAGGGTCGTTCATAGTGCTGATAGCGATTGTATCATGTTGACGAGCTCTTCTTTTTTCTTTTCCATTTCCTGTTTTGTCGTTGCCTCAAGGTTGAGTCTGAGGAGCGGTTCGGTATTTGAAGACCTCACAGAAAACCGCCAGGTAGGGTAGGAAATCGCAATACCGTCCAGGGTACTCAGCTCTCCATCTGCATACCGGGTGGATAATTTGTCGAAAATTTCCGTAGCATTTTTGATGGTGAAGTTGATCTCTCCCGATTCGTATGACCTTTGTACCTCCTCAACGAGTTGGGAAATAGTCTTGCCACTTTCTGTAAGTGCTTTGAGAATCGTGATGATCGTAACAACCTGTGACTCAGCATTACCTGTTGATTTATAAAAGTAATGTGCAGATGACTCACCTGCAAAAATCGCACCGGTGTTCCCCATCTGCTCTGTGATAAATGCGTGTCCAACCTTCGTTATTTCTGATCTGCCTCCCGATTCCTGGATAACTTTTTTTGGCGTAAAAATATACCGTATGTCAAATAAGATCAAAGCGGCGGATGCATCCCTGAGAAGCTCCCGAGCAATAATCGCCGTGATACTCGACGCCGAGACGACAGCCCCTTTTTCGTCTATGAAGAAAAGTCTGTCTCCGTCCCCGTCCGGGGCGAGCCCGAAATCGGCATGTTCCGAAAGCACTCGGGCCTGGAGGTCTTTGAGGTTTTCAAAGTTCAGGGGGTCGGGCTGGTGGACAGGAAATGTTCCGTCTAGCTCAAAATTCATCCGGACAAGGTCGGCTTGGACTTTTCGAAAAATGGCATCAATATATGTTGCACCCATTGCATTTGCCGTGTCTGCAACGATTTTGAATTTTTTTATCTTCGGGTGGTGCAAAAGGAGCAGTGCATTTTCTACCTCATCGCTGAGTGCATCAGGTTTTGCAGTCACACCACCCCCTTGCGCTTGGGGTGGCGAGAATCCTTCGGCTACCATCATTTTGATCTTGTCCATCCCGGTCGATTTGCCGATTTTGATAAGCCCATTCGGGCTGTTTCTTACAAACTTGATGCCGTTATATTCTTTGGGATTATGTGAAGCGGTTATTTGAATTCCGCAGTCATAGTGATAGTGAAAAACAGAGAAGTAAAACGTGGGGGTTGAGACAAGCCCGATATCAATTACACTTGCACCCATACCAACAAGTGTGTCACGGGCTACTGCGAAGAGACTCGGGGACGATAGCCTCATGTCACGGCCCAAAACGACAGTAAGTGAGGTTGTTTTCCCCAAAGACTGCTGAAAAAAACCGTAGATTGCCTCTATTATGGAAACGATGTTTTGCTCGTTAATTTGTTGGTCGTAGAGGCCACGTATATCGTATGACTTGAAAATTGACGGATCGGTTACGCTCATTTCGTGCTCTATTTTGCTTACTCATGGTAAAGCCGCAGGAGTAAAAAGTCAATGGAGGCACGAAGAGGAAGCGAGGCTGCACCGGTTTTTCTCTCTTTGTCTATTGTGAAGAGACCGCTATGAAGCATGAGGAGTTGTTCCGTCGTAAAGACTGATGCCTGTGCACGTAGTTTCCCAGTCTGCCATGAGGCAAGCCTCTTCACCTCATCAATGTCAGCTCCTGCGCGGAGAGATAAAAGGAGACGGATATGGCGAACAAGCATGGTAAAAACCATCTCCTCACCTGAGTCTGCAACAGCCTTGGCCAAGCGCAAGACGTGCTGCTCGGTATTTTTTGGGGAAATTGCATCAAGGAATGAGAACAGAGAGGTTGGGAGCCGAAATAACTCTACTGTAGCATTTTTCATCAATCCGAGTTGCTGTTTTGTAAGAGTTTTCCCTTCCCAGAGAAAGATTGAATATTTGTCGCGTACTTTTTCAAAAAAGGAGGTGTATGCCTCAAGCTCGTCTTTCTTTCTTACCTTACCGAAAAGGTCCTCAATAAAAAGATGTGTCGATTCGGAGAACAACATGCCCCCTTCAAGAACCTGTGTGAGATCGGTCAAGGTGAATTCACCACCACGAAGTACCGTTGGCGATACCACCTTATTTTTTTCAGCAATAAATGTATTCCTTGATGCTGCGATATTGTCACCGTGGATAATGGTTATCATAGGCTAATTTTAAATTAAAAATTACTCATCTTCTTTTTGTATTCTTTAAAAAGCTGGTGTGCAGTCCTTCCTAAGTGTCGGTCTTTTGTGTGGTGGGGGAGAAGAGCACCGGAAAAATTTTTCGGGATGTGCAGGAGCTCATGAATAAGCACCTTCTTCTTGTTATCGTTATCAAGTTTGTCATAATATCGTGAGATGACTTCTATAACGTAGGCAGGTTGTACACCTAGCGCGCGCTGAAAGATCTTCGGAAATGCCCAGGTACGTGCATATGCCCTCGCTTTTGAGCCTTCTGTCCGATAGCAAAAAATCCTTCCCATGTCGATATAGGAAAGTCCGAGTATATCGCAAATATGGAGAAGGTCGTCTCTTACGTCTTCTGCTTCCTGCCAGTCCATAATTATATTCCAAACATCCAATGAAACAGTCCCGTTGCTACTTCTGACCTCGTGATTTTTTTCTGTTGCTTTGTCGATGAAAACCAAAGTACCGGGACGTTGCTTGTCTTTGCTACCTCAGTGCCGAGTACCTGCGGGCTTGGTGTCGGTGTATCATTTTGTGTCGGTTCACCTTTTGTTTTCACCATGCCTGCAATTGAGCTGTATTGTTTGGTTGGTGTCCCGTCAGGCCCGATAAAAGAAAACTGCGCAAAAGGCCCGCCTCCTGCCCGGAGGAGAAACGGAGATACCATGACAATGTCTTGATCCGACCACACCGTATCAAATGCGTCCTTATAGTAGGCAGCGCGTACTTCATCGGAAATAGATTTACCCGACCAGCCAGTTTCCGTAATGAAAAACGGCAATTTTTTTGGCGTCATCTTCTTGAGCAGAGTCCGCTCGAAGCGGAAACTTGCGATAGATGTGACGCCCTGAGCGCTCGGGGGTTGGGAAAATGACGGGTTCGGGTATGAATGGCTCACAAAACCGTCAATCTGGTTAAATACCCCAGGAACTGCGGTATTCATCCTTTGCATATAGGTCAATTTATTAATCGCCCCATTACCGTTTACCGATGCATTATCAAGCCCGGCACTCAGGATAAAAAAATCAGGACTCAGCGACTTGAAAACGGTTGTCGCATAGGAGAGCAGTTCCGCATATCCTTTCGGGTCTGCTTTGCCTCCCCATTCATCATCCC
This sequence comes from bacterium, assembly GCA_030698775.1. Lineage (GTDB taxonomy): Bacteria > Patescibacteriota > Microgenomatia > Levybacterales > UBA12049 > JACPGQ01. The sequence continues at coordinate 19,049 of JAUYMJ010000009.1, read as the reverse complement.
GGTTTACTTCATTAAAGACGCTGACGTAGCGGTTTTTTACCGGCCAGTCCAGTGAATCAAGGAAATTCGCAAAATCCAAAATATCCGATTCTTTCGGTTTTCTCCATACCTTGGTGTTAAAATAATCACCCTCTGTCGCAAGCCGTATGACCGGGATAAGTTTTCTCTGCCTCGCTTTATCCATAAATTCCTGCCACTTCTCCAAATCTCTGTCTCCTGATTGGACTGGTACAACAATATACCCCCACTCGCCGCCGTTTCCGTTGACCAGACGTGATGCGTCATCAATTTCGCTTGGAAAAAGGATGTGGATGCCAAACTTATTGTTCGGTTTCCCTAGAGGGTCCTCAATGGCAAGCACTTGGTGGCTAGAGGTAGAGAAGAGAACAAGAAGCATGAGGTAAACGAGCAGCGGGGATATTTTCATGGTGAACTATTATATCACTTTTTCCTCGTATTTTAGCCCGTTGTTTTTTTTTGAGAGGTATATTATCATCCATGCGTGAAGTTAAAAATCGAGAAGTTTGACCTCTTAGTATCGCTGTACATATTTTGCATTCTCATGTCGGAACTCATGGGAGGCAAGACGTTTTTCATTGCAAGGATCGGATCATTTCCTCTGAATGCAAGCGTTGCAATTTTTCTCCTCCCGGTCGTTTTTACTATAAACGATATCATCATTGAGGTGTTCGGTAGCGAGCGGGCAAGAAGTGTCGTACGGTCGGGGCTCTTGATGATTTTTCTTATGATCGTTTTTTCGTTTTTGGCAATTTCACTTCCTCCTTCTTCGAGATTTGCTTCCCGGGAGATGTTTTATGACAATATTTTCGGTACGACAATCCGATTGGCTTTTGCCAGTCTGACCGCGTTTGCCCTGGCCGAATTTACCGATATCTTTGTGTTTTCAAAAATCCGCCAGAAACTCGGCAAGTCGAGACTTTGGCTTCGTAATAACGCCTCAAACATCGTGTCACAGTTTCTCGATACCGTCATTTTCATGACGCTTGCATTCTACGCACTCGATAAACCGTTTGCCAACAATTTTGCTTTTCTTACAGGACTGATTCTTCCTTATTGGCTCCTCAAATGCTTCATGTCTGCCATTGAGACGCCGTTTGTGTACCTCGGCGTGAAGTGGTTAAAGTCGGAGAAAAAGTAAGCATACAAGCTTTATGAACGTTATTCTGGTTATGGTGCAAAGTGTTAATGGGAAGATCACAAAAGGAAGTAGCCCAAATATTTATACGTGGACCTCAAAAGAAGACCAAGACTTTTTCTTTTCCTTACTCCAAAAGCATAACTTGACCGTCATGGGAAATACCACCTATCAGGCTTCCAAGGGGCGTTTTAAACTCTCTGACAAGAGGCTCCGTATTATCCTCACAAGACATCCAGAGAGCTACGAGGCCGAACACATTCCTGGAAAGATTGAATTTACCAACGCAACACCTGTAGAGCTTTTAGCAAGCCTTGAGAAGCGCGGATATAAACAGCTGCTTCTTGTTGGAGGTGGGGAGATGAACACATTATTTCTTCGGGAAAATTTAGTAGACGAAGTGTATCTCTCGGTTGAGCCATTAGTGTTTGGGGCAGGAAAAGATGTGTTCGCAACGGGAGATGCCGAGGCATCGCTGCAACTCCTTTCTGTAAAGCAGCTAAATCGAAAAGGCACGCTCCTTCTTCATTACAGGCTAGATAAATAAGCCTCAATGCTTGCATAGTTTATATCATCAGAGTGGCGTAACCCGCATAATTCACGTATAATTCAGCCATGAAATTTTCCTGGAGAGAATTGCCAACGCCTTTTTTTGTACTCGCACCGATGGAAGACGTGACGGATACGGTATTTAGGCAAATTGTTGCAAAACACGGTGCACCCGACGTCTATATTACAGAATTTACCAACACCGATGCACTTTGCTCAAAAGGCGAGGAGAATGCTCTGCAAAGGCTCCGCTTTAGCGAGAAAGAACGCCCAATAATCGCACAAATTTGGGGGATACACCCGAAAGAGTATTATGAGGCCGCACAAAAAATTGTGAAGCTCGGGTTTGACGGAATTGATATCAACATGGGTTGTCCGCAGCGCGACGTCATAAAAAACGGTGCCTGTGCTGCGCTCATCAAAAACCACGCGCTTACGAAAGAAATCTTAGGTGCAACGAGAGACGGTGCAGAAGGGCTTCCGCTTAGCGTAAAAACAAGAATCGGATATTCTAAGGTCGAGACTGAAGATTGGATAGGATTTTTGCTCGAACAACATCTTGACGCGTTAACAATTCATGCACGGACGGTTAGGGAAATGTCAGCAGTTCCTGCACACTGGGGGGAAGTAAAAACTACTGTTTTACTTCGCGATAAAAAGCAAGTGGGAACGGTGATTGTCGGAAACGGCGATGTCGCCGACAAAAAAGACGGACGAGGAAAAGCAGCAAAAACCGGAGCTGACGGTATCATGATCGGACGGGGAATCTTCCATAATCTTTTTGCATTCAGGGAAGACAGTGACGTCTGGCACAATCTCCCGCTGCTGGAAAAATTAACTATCTTAAAACAACACGTTACGCTTTACAAAAGCACATGGGGGGCCAGGAAAAACTTCCCAGTCCTCAAGAAATTTTTCAAGATATATATCAACGGTTTTGAAAACGCATCTGCCATAAGAATGCAGTTTATGGCTACATCAACTCCTGACGAAGCGATTGCGCTCGCGGATCAATTACTGGCATGATAGGGTGAGTGGCAAGAAAACTTTTCGGCATTTTTCTCTATTGGAGGCTTTTTCTTTTTGTTCCGCTTTTTGCTGCCTCCCTTGTTCTTCCTGCCCGGAGACACTATGAGTACACACTTCTGCAGTACTATATCGGCTCTGACAGCCCGATAAACCATTTTTTCCTCATACCGTTTGGCAATTTTGACTCGGTGTACTATCTGATGATTGCCGGTGCGGGATATACGATCAATGCCGGGTTTTTCCCGCTTTTTCCTCTGCTATTACGGGCAATCTCAATGCCGTTTGGGAAAGTTGACCCATTCTACCCTATTCAGTTTGTTCTGGCGTTTCTTTTGGTAAATGTACTTGCTTTCGGAGCAATATGGCTTCTTTATAAATTAATTAGACTCGACTACGCAAAGGAAATTGCAACCGAATCTGTCCTCGCATTTTTATTTTTTCCGGCTGCATTTTTCCTGGTGTGTTTTTATAGTGAGGGGTTATTCGTCTTTTTAACAGCACTTTCTTTCTATTTTGCTCGGAGAAAGAATTGGGCAGGAGCAGGAATAGCGGGAATCCTTCTTACCGCGACCAGAATTGTCGGTATTGCTATCGTACCTGCGCTCCTTTGGGAATGGTACAGTTGGTGGAGAAATGAAACAAAGCGAACGCTCAGAACGCTACTTGTGTCGCTCATCCCGGTTCTCTTAACCCCACTTGGGCTTATCGCCTATATGGCTTACAACTATGTGAAGTGGAGCGATGTGATCTTCTTCATTCACGCCCAGGGGACGTTTTTGAATAACCGTTCCGTATCATCGGTAGTGCTTTTTCCCCAAACAATGTTCCGCTACCTCAAAATACTGACGAGCGTTTCCTCTATGCAATACGAGTGGTGGATAGCGCTTCTTGAGCTTGTAAGCGTACTCTTTGTCCTCCTCTTTCTCCTTCTCGCATGGCAAAAGAAAGTAAGGACCTCATACCTTCTTTTTGCTGTGCTCGCCTTCTTAATTCCGGCGTCGACCGGTACGTTTACCGGCATGCCAAGATATGTGATGGTTCTTTTTCCGTTATTCATAGCAACCGCGCTCCTAAAAAATAAAACGATACGGTACTCTATCTACACAGTTTTTTTTCTGCTTCAGATATTGCTTATTTTCCTTTTTGCGAAGGGCTATTTCGTGGCTTAGTCACGGTATAATTTGCTACAATCCAAAACATGGATGCATTTTTAATTAAAAAAGATGACGCGTTACTCGATTACTGGACTCCTGGAAAATTAGATCTTGCCGAAGTAACATCATATTTTCAAAAAAACTACCGGGTTGAGAATCTATTCGAGCAAGGGAGACACATCACAGGGATACTCCATGAGGAAGACGAAACATATTTTCTGAAGCTCGCAACAAGTCCCGGGATCAGTATCCTCACGCAAAATGAAGCGGAGTGGAATAAAAGTGTTTCGACGCAGGCTAGTAAAACTGACACGATAACGATCCCTCATGTATACGAGGCAGGGTATTTCCAAAAGAAATTCTTTTATTATATTTCAGAATATCTACAAGGAGAGCTTCTCTGTTCTCATACAGACACCAGGAACCAGTCAGCATTGCTACCCGAATTTGAGAACATCGTTCAGGCAGCCGAGTTAGTCACAACGTTTTCGTTTGTCCCGTCAGAGTCAAATCTCTACGCAAAATCTGAAAACCACACAAGCTATTTTAAGGATCGAGCTTTACGATGGCTTAACGGCATTCCCGAGCAAATCAGGAGTGATTATCGTGTTACAGAGTTAACTGGAGTCGTGGACAGTGGGGCGGGATCCCTTGATAAGCGCACGAGGCATGGAGATTTTACGCCGTGGCATATGATGAAGCTTGGTGGTGGAAAATTGGGTTTAATTGATGGGGAACATGCACTCCCGCACGGTGTTGAGTACTACGACATAGCATATTTTATCCAAAGAGTATTCGTCGTTTTGCAAAACCCAGATGTTGCAAAACAAATGGTCGTATTGCTACTTTCAAAAGGGTACGACAAAGAAAAATTACGCACCGTCCTTGCGGCAAGGGGAGTAGGAGGGTATTTAGATGTGTCCCTTTCCGGCCCTGAAGCAGATTTCTCTTTGGCGAATGAATTTCAGAATTTTGTAAAAACCTTATGAATAGCCAATTAGAATTAAAGCAAAAACAGTTACAGAGTGAGGCGAGTGAACTACTTGACTACCTTGGGTTACTTCGTTTTCTCTCAAGATTCGGAAAGCCGGAAATTGTCGGAAGCCTTGTAACAGGGCTTATGACTTGGCCGGATATTGATATCGAACTTGTGAAACCGATAAACGAAAATAATTTCTGGAAAACCGCAAAGTTTTTGCTCCACCAGCCTGATTTCAAACGGGTCCTTGTGATGGATTTCCGGAAAAGCGGGAATCCGAACACACCCAAAGGTCTCCATATATGTGTGAAGGACTTATCGTGGAAAGAAAAAACGTGGAAGATTGATATCTGGTTTCTTCCACCTCGAAAAAAGAACGAGCCAAACTTCCACCTCTGGCTAGAAAAACACTTGAAGCCGGAACACAAGCTTCCCATTATGAAAATCAAAACCGAAATCGCTTCTCACCCAAAATACAGGTCAGAGATTTTTAGCACAGATATCTACGAGGCAGTCATTATGCACAGAGTTCGGAATATGGAAGGATTTAAAGAGTATTTGATCAAGTCGGGTCGCTCCCTGGACTTAGGTTAATGTATCGCTACGCGGCTGACTTCATAAATGCTCCCGACCGAGTAGTGGTCATTGAAAGAAATGTTGTTGCCGTTTTCGATATAAGGATCATTCATCATATAGTTTCCGCCGCTTCCGCTTCGTAAGACGACGAAGTGAGTTCCTCCTAGCGCTCTAAGGCCAACGACAACCGGATCACCACTGCTTAAAGCAGAATCAATTGAAGACCCTATCCTCTCAGCAGTTGTACCATTTGCTGATATTGTATAGAGAAGATATGCGGGATAATAAGAAGCGAAATTATTCGGGTTGGCGTTAATATCACTTGGTAGGGTTTTTCGTCCATAATGCGTCATCACCATCGCCATGGCTGTCACAAGGCACCCGTCACTGGCCAGAGTGTATTGTGTGCCGTTTAGTGACTGTGATCCCCACTGTGAATCACGCTGGTTGTAGTAACATCCCCAATCATCACACGTCGTCTGTCCGCTCAAAAGCCCTGCTCCGCCTGAATTAGCGGTAAAGCGTGAGAATCCAGCCAGCTGCGCTTTTGCCTGTGAGAGTAGACGCTGATAATTTGCCTCACTTCCCTGTGTTTGTGCAAGAAGTGTCTTTTTGTTGTCTTTCTCGACTTGAAGGTCGGCGTTGTAACTTTCAAGTTGGGTTTTGAGAGCCTGAACCTTTCTTTGTTTTTCAACGTAAATATCTTTTTGGTTTGCGTAGTCGACTTTGGCTTGCTGTACCGTGTACATAAGCTGTTTATCGTGTTCCTGCATCTTCTTCAAATAGTTTTCACGTGCCAGAAAATTATCTAAATCGCTTGCAGAGAGAAGCATGGAAAATGAGCTTACCGTGCCTGCCATGTATGTCGCCTGGATCCTATGGATGAGTGTTTTTGTCACGTCCTGGAGTGACGACTCAAGTTGTGTTACCTTGTTTGTCGCAATTGCGATATCTTCTTCGAGCTGGATAATTTCCTGCTTCGTTGACTCGATGCGGTATTCGGTGAGTTTGATCTGGTTGTCCATCACCGCAATCTGTGAGGAAAGAGACTTCTCCTGACCCTTCAGGTCATTGATTTTGCCGTTGAGCTCAGCAATTTTCTTGCGAAGGTCGTTAACAGCTTGGCTAGCATCAGCGCTTGACGATGCTTCATCGTCTGCGAGCGCGTAAGTTTGTACTGAAAAGGTTAGTAGCAAGGCTACGAAAAAAGCAAGTATGGACAGAAAGAGGCTTTTTCGCATTGTGGAGCTTAAAGTATAACAGATCGTCTAGAAAAGAGAAATTGCTTTTTTATATGCAATGAGGATTAGCCGCCGTTGTTTAAAAATAATATACAGCACGCCGATATAGGCAAGCATGATACCGACTCGCACGACGCTCAGCTCGCTATCAATACCGAACAGGCCCCGTAGCATATGCCCGAAAAACGTCTCTCGGTCGGGGAGAAAAGACAAGGGAAGCGACAGGATATCTGAAATTTTAATGTGAAAATGCAGGTCCATGAGTTTTGTGATTCCCCGCTGGGCAAGACCGGCCCCCAAAAGCACTATAGCGTATTCTGTCGCTTTGAATATTTTTCCGATTGGGAACCTAATATACGCAAAAAATGTTGCGATACCGATTGCGCTCGCTGAAGCAAAACCGACGAGCAACCCGAAAAAATTCTGTAAAAACGCAGAAAAGAGTGAGACGCTTGCCGTAAAAAGTGCTATTTCAAAGCCTTCACGAAAAACAAGGAAGATAATAGTAAAAAAGAGTGAAAGATCAAATGATTTTTTTTGCAGTTGTTTTTGTGCGGAGAGCATTTTCTGTCCACGCGCCCTATTCATAAAACTGTGTAAGGAAAAAACAACGTAGGCAATAAAAATTCCTGAGAATATCATCAGATAACCCTCAAGAAACTCTGCGTTTTCTTCATTGAGGATTCCCCTCGCGCTCTCACCAAAGGCATACGTGAGCGTTGCAAGAAGAAGAGAGAGCATAATTCCGATTACAGCGGCGAGCGTAATTTCTTTCCCTTTTTTTAGGTTGAGGGTTTTTGAGATACCTAAAAAGACTCCGACAATGAGGAATGCTTCGAGAAATTCACGAAATGCGATGATTGCGGTTGTCAGCATAAAGACCGATATTTAAAAATTAACATACGGAACATATACAAGTCAAGAATATGTTCGCTCGGATGAGGTATTATTCTACAGGAGAACGTTACGGAAAGTCTTAATCAGTCCTGAGATTCATTTAAACACGTAAGGGTAAATGATGCCGGGTTTGATATAAGTTGACTTGGTGAAATCATCTGAAGCTTCTCCCAACCGCTGAATTTTTTAGGGCTTAATGTCCATGTTGTTTGGACAAGATAAGTATTTACCCCGTTTACGTAAATTAGCTCTAGAGGTCCGATTGCTCCGTCGCTTCTAAACCACTTATACAGTACCGTTCCTTTACCGCTAGCTTTGACATTTCCAGTAAGATCAAATTCCGCCGGACACTTAGCTGCCGACAGGGGCGAAACGCTGGCTGTTGTTTGTTCTATTTTAACCGGAGCATTTTTATCGGGAGTATACAATGAGTTTACAACGGCGGTAAGGGATTCAAGTACCGTTCCGTAAATTGGCTCAGCGAAAAGCTTTGTATTATCAGGAAGAGTAAAAAGAAAATAAATTCCCCCCTGCCATACATATTTTTTTCCCTGAATTCCTGAAACCAGAGGGTAATCCGTTACCACACACTCTTTATCTTTACACACATCACCTTTGAAGTTTGTACGAAGGTGTACGCCGTTATTTCCTTCCTGATCCGTCAATATCAGTGTCCTGCCGCCGCTGTTATCTTTATCCTCAGTGTCTACAAGATTCCATCCTTCAGGATGGTGGAAAGCAACCGGAAAATCATCCGTCCGGTAGAGTACCCATTTATTATTTCTCAGAGGAATAAGATCTAGACTATTATCAAGAAAAACAACAGTTGCTATCATGTCATTTTTGATTCCGACTAATTTCTCATCATTGGTCCATACGACAAACCGTCCGTTCCTGTGGACTGCAGTTCCGTAAATTTTTTGTCCGTTCTTTTCCGAGGTAAATTCGAAAGCCTCATATCTATCGACTGTCAGATTTTCTAATTTGATAAATGGCTGCGGAAATATTACTTGTGCGTCAGTAACTTTTGTGTTGACAGGGAGGGTCGTCACCCGTCTGAAAGCCGTTTCAAATTCGCGTCTGTATGAGGTAGTTTCAATTGTAATGATTCCCGATTCTGACTGGTGGGGTTTAATTGTTATTGTTGCGCCAAGTGCATCAATCAGGGGCGTATACAATGCGCTGTTTGGATATGAGAAACGGAATTTATATACGGGCTCTAAAACCGGCATCCAGTCATTGACGGCATTTCCTGATGGCATGACTACCTGTACATAGGAATAATCTTCTTTCTTATTTTGTACACTCGGAGTGACAGAACTGCTTGGAGTAGACTCTGTAACTGCACTTTCAAGTACCGGTAGCGCAGATTCCGTTGCTTCACTTTTCTGGAAACGGATTTCGTCTTTATATGTCCCCATTGTCCATCTGCAATCCTGAACAAGATTTTCGGTTTTTTCCGCAGAGTCGGATGCTTCTTTTGCGTCAGTTTCTGCCAGATTCTGATACTCATGAAGACCGGTGAGACATTCGTGAAAACTGAGAATTCTTAGTGATGCAGACGGAGTGACGCGTACGCTGACAACGGGAGTTGTATTCGTTATGGGGATTTGCTGAGGTTTTTTTGTGAATACATTCTTAATCAATAAAAAAGTACCAAGGAGAATAATAATCAAAAGTAAGAGCAGGATTATATAGACAGATTTTTTTCTATAGAAAGGTTTTTTGGGAGGCAGAACCGCTTCACTGTTTTGCACCGGCTGTGGAGGCAGACTTTCTTCCATATCTTGATGATGGCAGATACAAGATACCCGGTCAATATATAGTAGTGAATCATGTAGGACTAGAATGGAATACCTTTGAAAGCTATTTCAACACAGTTTATCAGACTTTCCAACAGTATCAAATACAAATATCTATATTTGTTTAACTGATAAAATATCACGATTGAGTTTCAATTTTATACCTTATCCTTCTTCACCTTCTGTATCCGCAACCTCTTTTAACTCCTTAGTTATTGGCTTGAAGAAACGAAGCGCTATTGCAGTTGGAATAATAGCAGAGAGAATAACAACTGTGATAAGTATTGAAAACTGTGCTTTAGTAATTGCTCCAATAGACAGACCGTAGAGTGAAGTAATTGTTCCAAAGGTAAGCCCCGTACTCATCAACAGAGTGGTAAACATACCATGCTCCACATGATATTTTTTAGCAAGTGGAAATACAGCAACAAATTTAGATCCAAGTTTTATGGACAGAAAAATAAGCATAACAACAGCACCAGCCCATACAGCGTTCAAATCAACATTCATACCTCCTTTGAGAAAGAAAAATGGCGTAATAGCGGCAAAACTCACTACTCTCATCTTTTTCATTACCGCGGGATTTTTTGCTAAAAGTCCTGACATAGCAAGCCCTAAGATAAATATAGGTAGCCCTGGCTGATTTTTTCCTGCATCACCCAACCATTCAATAAGAAACAGAACTAAAAAAAGAAACTTAATATCTGGCTGAATAACTTTCCCGTTGTAGCGGTTAAGTAAAAACGAATATATTTTTGGCATGAGAAAAATTGCAAGCAGAGAAACAATGATAAAGAAAATTGTATAAGTATTAAAATTAAAGAAGGAGAAAGTAAGAACAATAACAGTAAGGATATCAGTAACAAAGGTTGCTGCCATAATACGCTTTCCCAAGTTTGTTACTGATAGCCCCGTTTCAACAAGAACCGAATACACCACAGCGACAGAGGTTGTTGATAATGCAATTCCTGCAATTTTCGACGCTGGAAATGTCCAGTGAAATCCATAGTACGCAAAAAGAAAACAGGTAATTAAAGGCACAAAAAACGATAACCCACCTATAAGAACAGCCTCTACCCTGTTCTTTTTCATTAACGGAATGTCAATCTCTGTTCCTGCAAGAAATGTAAGGTAAGCACTTCCAAATGAGGCAAGAAAAATCATCCATACGGTTGGTTGCAAATGAAAGAAGCTACCTGCAATAACTCCGAGTGCAATTTCTATAATCGCAGCAGCAAGACCAAGTTCAATAGAAATAATGCTTGCCAAGAAAATAAAAACAAACATCAGTGTTGGAAACAAATATGTTGACATATATTATTTATGAGGAGTTAAAACAAAAAACTCCTACCACATATTGGTAGAAGTTATTAGCAGATGTCTGCGGTTACAGCGAACTTCATCGCTACTTAAGGAATTATCTGCCTAAAAAGAAAATCTGTCAAGAAAAAAAACGAACCTTACATTATTTTCGAATTCAGAACAATTTATTACGACTTTAAATTCCTAAGAAATCTTTATTAATTCTTATAACTGTGACCAACAATTTTTCTATTTCAAATCATATTATAGATGAATTTGTGCAAATAATAAAGAATTGGAGGATTATTTTTGAAGCGAATCGTCCTTACTTTGCCCCTGTATTTGCAAAGTATATTAAGAAGTGACTAGAGGGAGTTTGCTTGCACAACCGGTTCAGGGTGAAGTCCTGAAGGATCATTGTGACCTGCGTTTAGAGCCTCTGCAGCTGCTACTAATCCATCGCGTACTTGCGACCAGGTGGAACCAGGATGGGATTTAATGTAGAGGGCGGCTGATCCTGCTACATGTGGACTGGCCATACTCGTCCCGCTTATTGTATTATATCCGCCACCATTCCATGTCGAATAGATAGAAACGCCAGGCGCTCCCAGATCAACAACGCTACCATAGTTACTAAAACTAGCAAAAGTATCATCGGCCCCATACGATGTAGCTAGTCCAAGACCTCCTGATTGTCCATCAGAATCCGCAAGTGCCGATACAGTAATAACTGTATCGTTGTAGGCAGCAGGTACAAAGGTGCTTGCATTAGCGCTGCTATTACCAGCCGCTACTGCGTAAGTGATACCTGCATTTGTTGAGTTACAAATTGCTTTATGCAAGGCATCACCATTAGTATTTCCACAATTATCATCGCTACTACCGCCACCGCCCAAGCTCATATTAGCAACCTTGATGTTGAACGTTCCCGCGTTTGCTGTAACCCAATCAATACCACAGATCACTGATGACCAGGTACCTGAACCCTGCGAATTAAGCACTTTAACAGCAATCAGCTTTGCCTCAGGAGCAACTCCAACGACGCCAGTGGTGTTGTTAAGTGCGGCAATAGTACCTGCGACATGGCTGCCATGACCGTTGTCGTCCTGATAGCTGGCAGCGGTTGAACAGTTTTTTCCACCTACTATATTGGTTGCCAAATCAGGGTGAGTTAAGTCGATCCCGGTATCAATCACGGCAACTGCTATATCTGTACCATTATTTAAATTGTTCAAACCAATACGTGAGATGCCGGTTGGCGTATTTTGTGATGAGCTTGAGGGTGTCGGTGTTGGAGTAAACGTTGGTGTAGGAGTAGACGTTGGCGTAGGCGTGGATGTGAGAGTAGGTGTATTGGTAGGAGTTGGTGTTGGGGTGAGAGTAGGCGTACCGGTCGGCGTTGGAGTTGGTGTATTGGTCGGGTTTCGCCCGGGAATACCACCTCTTGCAGCAATGGTCACAACTCTGTCTTCTGAAACAAATTGAACTCGCCCATCGTCTTTTACCTTATCAAGCCTGGCTTGAGGGATCGTCGCTGAAAAACCTTTGAGGGCTGAAGTGTATATATGCTTAACAGAAAGGCCGTGGGTGCGGGCCATTTCATTGGCAACATCTTGAGGACTTCCAACCTTGTCTTTCAGCACCACAATAAAGCTGTTGGGGATAACATCAGATTTTCCTTGAGCCTTTACTTTGAGACCCGCATGGGATAAAAGAATACCTCCTAGTGCGAATAAGAAAACCAGAGAAGTAATGAGTACGTACCTAAATCTACTGCTGACCATAGCTAGTGTTATTACTATACGATATTAGGCAGTAAAATTCAAGGGATAAATCAGAATACACTTACCTCTTTCATCTATTTTTAACTATTGTTAATTTTGTGAGCCGCTTCAGACTAGAATCGAACACATTCCAAAGCTACTTTAACAGGGTATACCAAACTTTTAAAAAGGAAAACATTTCGATTTCTAATTTTGCATTTATGTAAAAGATTAAAATACTTCATTTATTTATAAAGCAACCAAATTAATTAAAGCATGAGAGAGAAAATAAGAGTCAAAAGCAGTGAAGTTATACCATATACAATAAAAGCTTTAGTTACAGTACGGAAACCAACGACCCCGCCAAATAATAGAAAAATAACAATGTTGATTACTGGTGAAATTGTAAGGAATGCAAAAACACCTATTTCTACCATACCCAAATCAAGAAACGCTTTAGCAAGTGGATAGTTTGCGATAATTGGCCCAAGATAAATAAGAAATCCAGATAATATACCACTTACCAAGCCACTGCCGGCATTCCCTGCATACTGGTGAAAGAATTCCTGAGGGATACTAACTCTTATCAATGAACTCAAAAATATCCCCACCATTACAATGCCAAATAAACGAATCTGTTGGTTCCAAAAATTATGCCGCTTCTCTTTATGTATAACAAATTTTATACGCTCATTCTTCAACGCTATTGCTGTAATAAATAGAGAAACAAATACAGCAAGAGCATTTAAAATTGCAAAACGTATTCCAAATAGACTAGTGATAATAAAAAATGATTGCAGGTCATATGCACGTTCAGCTACAAGAAAAGTAAAGAGCATGCCTGCGTGCGCGCCTAAATTAACGAATTCCCTTGCAACGGGGAGAAATGACATAATACTTAAAGGGGAAACCATTCCAAGTACTATTGCTGATACAGTTTTTTGAAGAGAAAATACTCCAATGTATCGTTTAATTGTTTCAGATTTTAGGTGTTTTTCTACAAAATATGCAAATCCAATACCCAGTAAAAACCATGGAAGAATTGAACGGGAGTAATTAGCAATAGTCTCTATGAAAAATGGAAACATATAATCTAGTATATACTTTCCCGTTTTTCTTTAACTATAGAAAAAGCAAATAGCAAGCACGAAGAAATCCATAGAAAACCGAAGTTTGTGAGCCGGGAGGGATTCGAACCCACGACCAAGAGCTTAAAAGGCTCCTGCTCTACCACTGAGCTACCGGCCCTAAAAAATTGATTGAGATAAATTTTTCAGGGTTTTACCCTTAAAATCATCCGAAGAGGATTTTTAGGGAAACCGAACAATCAACAAAGATTGTAGAACTTGATTATAACAAGCGTGTCTGAGCTTGACAAGCAAAAGATAGAAAAGTCGCATCGTGCACGAGATTTTGGTAAAATACGACTGCTCTTTGCGCTTTGCTTTCTGCATTTCGCAAATGAGGCCCCTTCTTCTATCGGTTAGGAAACAGGGCTTTCATCCCTGGAAGACGAGTTCGACTCTCGTAGGGGTCACAACAAAATTTGGTACAATAGAGTCATGCCCAAATCTCTCCGCCATCACTCCCACCACATAGATAAAAGTTTGCGTCGCAGATTATATTTGTATTTTGGAATATCATTAATCTTAATAGGAATTCTTATTTACAATATCGCAAGAGGTGCACTCCGTATTGACTACGGTGCAATTGGTCTTCTGGCAGGAATTGGGATAGGAATTATAACCTCAAGAATGTTTCATACTTCTTGGAATAAGGATGCTAAAAAAGTGATAAGCAGATTCGATACATTCGGGATTGGAATTCTAGTTCTCTACATAGTATTTGAATTATTAAGAGAGAGAATTGTAGGATACTTTACTCATGACGTCCAAGTAGGAACGGTGGGTTTCGCCGTATTAGCCGGAATTATGTTTGGTAGAGTTATTGGAACCCGTGGAAAAATAGTGGAAATCCTCAAAGAGCAAAAGATATTCATGTAACAATTCTATTACCTAAACGGGGGAAGATTGGGATTGAAAACCTAGCCTGGATATATCCTCACCAAACAAACGGTAAAGTTTCACAAGTTCAGGTATAACATAATTCCTTGCTTTTACACGATGGGTCACTATCTTACACTTCACTGGAAAAGTAAATTTGCAGACTACGTAATTACCCGCTGCACGTCTTTGGCATAAATCCTGTAAAAGTCCGGCATGATATCGGTTACCGGAACGCCTAACCCTTTTGCAAGTTTTTTTACGGTTTCGTCTCTCGGTTTTTTTTCGGTCCCTGTAAGGATAGCATCAATTGTCTGTACACTTAGCTCTGAGTCCGCTGCAAGTCTCCCAGAGGTAATTTTTCTTTCAGTACACATTGCTCTCACTGTACTGTATGTATCCTGTGCAGCTTTAAAAACGTCAACCGGTCCTTCTGAATGAACTGTCGGATCTGTTAATGCAGAACCTCCAATTATCAGTGCAACCGGTATGTCCGGGTCAAGGACCGATGGGTCAAACCCAAACAATGTACCAATGACTTCTCTTTTTGCCTCAACGCTCGCGTCTTTGTTAAAAAGAACGTTATCAACAGGGTCATTTTTCCAGGCATCTTCCGGCTGTAACTCTGAAAAAAGGGCAGCACCTGACTGCTCCGGGCTGTTCAAAATCGATATCATCAGATGGACCGGATTAACTCGTGATCCCATCCGGCGCGCTAGTGCTTGAGCTTCTACTACTGTCTGCATCGCATCTCTGTCAATAATATTCGCCTGGGAAGTCCCTTCTTGTACTGAAGCATCCCACCTGTGGAGTATGTCCCTCGCGGCAGAAACCTGCGTTTCCTGAATACCTGCAAGTTTGTCCGAGAAAAAAAGCGAAAGCTGATCGTCTCCTCTTGGAAGCCTTAATAATCCGATAAATAGGTCTCCTGTTGAAGCATATCCTCTCGTTCCCATTTCTTCAGATGCATTACTGAGGGCTGAGATTGCATCCGGAGTGACGAGTGCGAAATTAATGACCCCATCAAGTGTCTGATCTCCCGCGCTTCTGCTTGCTTCAATTTCCAAAGCCATGTCGCGATGGTACTGCACAAGTGTTGTTGTGTCAATAGATTTTATGTCATCTTCAAACATTTCGGTCAAGGCTTATCCTTGCTAGAGTCCTATCTATTTTCAACCGCTTGCTTGGGAGGGTTAAGTTATCTATAATGATAGATCGCATTTCTATGGATAAAATCATCGTAAAAGGTGCACGTGAGCACAACCTCAAGAATATCGACATGGAAATCCCTAAGAACAAGCTTGTTGTCCTTACGGGTCTTTCGGGTAGCGGGAAGTCCTCCCTTGCATTCGATACGATCTATGCCGAAGGGCAGAGACGGTATGTTGAGAGCCTTTCTTCATATGCCAGACAGTTTTTAGGCACGATGAAGAAACCCGATGTCGACCTGATAGAAGGATTGTCGCCTGCTATTTCAATCGACCAAAAATCTACAAGCCATAATCCAAGGTCAACTGTCGGAACGGTGACTGAGATTTACGATTATCTACGGTTGCTTTTTGCCAGGGTCGGCCATCCGCATTGCCCGAAGTGCGGGAGAGAAATCGCCAGGCAAACTAAGGAGCAAATTGTCGATGCGATATTTGACGTACCGGTAAAATTTCCTGAGCAAGGCAAGCGTCCAAGCAGAGTCATGATTCTTTCCCCGATCATCAAAGACCGTAAGGGTGAGTACAACGAGCTTTTCGCAAATCTCAAAAAACGTGGGTACCGAAAAGTCAGGGTAGATAAAAAAATCTACTCTCTCGATGAAGATTTTGTGCTAATAAAAACGAATAAGCACTCCGTTGATCTCGTCGTTGATACGATGGTCCTTACTAAGGATACGGACCGTGTCAGGGTATCAAATGATGTCGAACAGGCACTCTCATACGGGGATGGTGAGATGATCGTCAGCATTATCAAAGACACATCGTTTGAAATTCCTGAAAAGCCTGTGAAAATGGAGGACATTTTGTTCTCTGAGAAATTTGCGTGCCCGGTCGATAATATCTCCATATCGGAAGTGGAGCCCCGACTCTTCTCGTTTAACACACCACACGGTGCGTGTCCGACATGCAGCGGAATGGGGAGGGTCCTTGATGTCGATGAGGAATTGGTATTTAATCCCAATCTCTCCATCAATGAGGGCGGTATTTTGCCGTTTTTTAATCTCTCAACGAACGACACATGGTTTTCCCGAACGTTCAAAACGTTTTGCAGTGAGAACGAGATCCCTCTTGACGTTGCTTTTTCAGTCATGAATCCTGCGAAAAAACAGCTTTTGCTAAGAGGGACAGGCAGCAAAGAATACCATGTCAAAGGGGAAAACAGGTGGGGCAGTATGACGGCGATTTCGGAATCCTTTCAGGGAATTGCGTATGAGCTAAAAGGCCGCTATGAGCAATCCGAATCAGCCTACATCAAAGGGCAAATTGAGAAGTTTATGCGCTATGAAGTTTGTGAAACATGCCAAGGTGCAAGGCTGAAGAAAGAAGCACTATCAGTAACGATTGACAACAAATCAATTGTCGATGTGAGCTCGATGTCAATTGCCAGTGCATCAGTATTTATAGATTCCGTCGAGGAAACACTTTCATCACGGGAAAACGAAATCGGAAAATTAATCATACGTGAAATAAAAGCACGGCTTCACTTCCTGATAGATGTTGGGCTTGAATATTTGACACTCTCACGGTCCGCAGCGACACTCGCCGGTGGGGAAGCGCAGAGAATCCGGCTCGCATCACAAATAGGGAGCGGACTTACCGGGGTTTTGTATGTCCTTGATGAACCGTCGATTGGACTACATCAGCGGGATAATTCACGCCTGATCCAGACACTCAAAAAACTTAGGGACCTTGGGAATAGTGTCCTTGTTGTCGAACACGACCAGGAAACAATGGAAGAGTCAGACTATATTTTTGATTTTGGGCCGGCAGCCGGTGCACACGGAGGCGAAATTGTCGCGAAAGGAACGGTTGAGGAGTTAAAGAAAGATCCGAATTCAATAACAGGGCAGTACTTAAGCGGTAAGAAAAAAATTACCATGCTGAAAAGTAAGCAGGAGAACACCGAGAAAGAAACAGTAAAAGAACTGAAACTCATTGGTGCATCAGAGCATAATTTAAAAACTGTTACCGCCACCCTTCCTCTTAACAAACTTGTCGTCGTCACTGGCGTTTCGGGAAGCGGAAAATCGACGCTTATCAACGATGTCCTCTTCCACGCACTCATGGTTGAAAAAAGCCCATTTCATCGCCAGAAGCCGGGTGCATTTACGAAAATGATAGGGGACGAACACATACGCCATGTATTTGCGATTGACCAGTCACCAATCGGCAGGACACCCCGTAGTAACCCTGTTACCTACACCGGGGCATTCACGTACATTAGGGACCTTTTCGCCAGGACAAAAGAAGCGAAGATGCGCGGTTACGGACCTGGAAGGTTCTCATTCAACGTCAAAGGCGGACGCTGCGAAGCGTGCGAGGGAGAAGGTCAGATCAAAATTGAAATGCAGTTTCTACCAGACGTGTATGTGACATGTGAGGTCTGCAACGGACAACAGTACAACAGGGAAGCACTTGAAATTCTTTTCAATAACAAAAGTATCGCCGAAGTCCTGGATATGAGTGTTGATCAGGCGCTTGATTTTTTCTCCTTTGTCCCCGGCCTCTCGCACAAACTACAGACACTCAAAGACGTCGGACTTGGTTATATAGGGATCGGGCAACCGGCGACGACTCTTTCGGGAGGAGAAGCACAACGAGTCAAACTAGCAACCGAACTTGCAAAACGGGGAAAGGATGCACTCTATATCTTAGACGAACCGACAACAGGTCTTCATTTTGCAGATTTAGAGAAGCTCCTTGGGGTGCTTCGCAAACTTGTTGATCAGGGAAACTCGGTTATCGTCATCGAGCATAACCTTGATGTGATCAAAAACGCAGACTGGATTATCGATCTCGGACCCGAGGGAGGGGACAAAGGCGGTGAAATCGTCGCAACAGGATCCCCCGAGGATATAGCAACAAACCCAAACTCACACACGGGACGGTATTTGCGCAAGGTTTTATAGGTAGCGTCGCATTGTTCCTGCAATATGATCCGTGTATACTAAACCGGTGAGGAAATTTCTCCTTTTTGTTGTTATTTTACTCCTCCTTGTTGTTTTCCCCAGCCGCATTTTTGCATCAGAGTATTTTTCCACCTCCTATTATGTTACGTATACAGTGAAGGAAGACGGGACGACACGCGCAACAATTAAGGTGACACTCACAAATAAGACCAAAGACTATTTTGCCTCGTCCTACAAGATCCAAGTCGGGTTTGAGAATATCGATAATCTCGCCGCATCAGACCCTGACGGTCCACTTACGACGAAAAAAGCAAGTGTCGAGGGAGGGACGGAAATTGAAGCATCATTCAACAAACATGTTGTCGGGGAAGGAAACAAACTCACGTATGCAATTAGCTTTGATACACCCGATATTGCCAGAAAAGACGGGAGTGTATGGGAAATAAATATTCCTGGATTGGAAAATAGTGAAGAATTT
>JAUYMJ010000052.1 GCA_030698775.1 bacterium | reverse complement strand
GCAAAGATAACTTTAACGCTCTCAATTCTTTTCTCCTAAGAACATACAAGGATAGGCTCCTCTATGAAAAAGGACTCTCGCCTCTCTCAATCAACAGGAAACTTTCATCGCTTCGGTCTTATTTTAAATTTGCATCAAAGTATGGCTTAATCAATCAGGAAATATCGTTTTCAAATCCTGTGCTTCCTTCAGAACAAGAGCAAGTTCACCTGGGGCAAGAAGAATACGAAGCGGAAATAGAAAAGGATACATCTTATCAGGTACAAGCACATGATCCTGAAATTATGGTTACCGGTCCTCTTCGGTTGATGATGCGGTCAAAACGACTCGGGTACTTCCTTATTGATGTTGTGGTAATTACTCCGCTAGCAGAGCTTGTTTTAATCTGCCAAAAAATTGCTTGGAAAGCCTCCGGGGGGCATATTTTCTTCGCCGCTTCTAAAAAACAGTTGAGGAGGACCAAGCTTGACAGTCTCATTGTTGATAATTTTGGCAAATCGTTCTATGCTCCACTTTCGCTCTCATTTGAAAATCTTCCCCTCTATAAACGCGTCTATCTCACGCTCAGACATAAACGTCCTCAGTGGTATAAAACATATCATACATATGCATTTACCCACTATGCACACTTTGGTATTCTTGGTATCTGTGTCGTCCTCATGGGATCGATTCTTTACCATAGGATTGCACCACGATTTGAGCCACAAGTACTCGGAAGCAACATTCTCGCATCCGGAAGACAACTTCAATTTAAAGGCCAGCTTCTCGACCAAAACGGTAATCCGATAGCAGGACAAACTCCGATCAGGTTTGGTATTTATGATGATAGTATTGCCTCAGGCTCTAGCCTTCTCTGGCAGGATGTACAGGATGTTAATCCTGACAGGGGTGGTTCATTCATGGTGAATTTAGGCGAGCGTACACCAATCCCAAATGACATTTTTTCATCAGGTCAAAATATATACTTAGGTATCACAATTGACAAAGGCGATGAGCTCAAACCCCGTCAGCCGATCCCAAACGTCCACCTAGCACAGGACGCGAAACGCCTCTCAGGTCTCCTGCCAACCACGGATGATGCAGCTGGTGGACAAAATGTCGTGTTGGCACTCGACTCGGCAGGCAATCTGACAATCGGCCATAATGCCTCGCCTATTTTTCAGGCGACGAACGGGACACTTACACTTCGGGCCCAGTCACTTCTTTTCTCCTCTCTCCCCAAGTCAAACGGCAATATCACACTGGCTCCGGATGGCACAGGCATTGTTGATATTATCAAACCTATTCGAAATACATCAGAAAACGGGAGTACTCCTGAGACATTAGGTGCGGTAGAGGTGGCTGATGCGCTTGCAGTTCTCGCAACTGAAAGCGGGAGAACGGCCTTTACCATCAACCAAAACGGATCAGGTGGGATCATTAGCGCAAGTGGCAGTGGGATTGCCAAATTCGGCGTTGATAACACAGGCAGCGGCTACTTTGCAGGAAACGTGACACTTGACGGTACCGATCTTTCAACAAACCGTATTGCCGTAAACCTCTTCAACCGCAATGCACAGATCATAAACCTCGGCGGACAGGCAATTGCAGTCACCATCGGGTCTGCCTCAGGAACGACAACCATCAGGACTCCCTCAACAAACCTCCAGGGCAATCTCACGATAAGCGGTAACACCGGCACAATTTATAGCGGGGAGAATAGCGGTATAAGCTTTTCAGGGTCAGGCAACCATATCCTCAAGGCAGAATCGGGAGTGCTGCAGATTGGTTCACAGCTTGAGCTAAGTAAAGACATTTCCTTTCTCCCCGCAACAAGTGACGGGATAAATGACCTCGGTTCATCAAATAAGCCATTCGACACTATTTATGTGAATAACATCGTCAGCACTGCTATCAACGGCCAACCCCTCTACTGGACAGGCCATGACGGCATCCTTCAAGCATCAAATATTACAAACGATATCGTAGTAGGTGGAAATGCTACGGCATCAGCTGCATGGCAGGTATTCGGTTCAGGACAAAATAAAGGAACCGCCAGTAGTTCGGGCAATCTCACATTTACCGGAACCAGTACGCAAGTAAACCAACTTAATGGGGGCAATCTGACATTTACTACATCCCCCGGTGGTGCAAATGGCATCACACCTCAACTTACTATATCGGGAAAAGGGATCGGGGTTGGCACCACTACTCCCCTTTTTAAACTCGACGTGCAGGATACAAGAAGCGGAACTGCCGCTGCTATGATTACCAATCTGGATACAGGGGCAAACTCAAGCGCGCTTGACTTAAAACTCGGAGGAACCACTGCTGGTAGCAGCTTCCTTCGCTTTTTAAACGGGAATGGTGAAATAATAGGATCAATCCAGGAAAATGGTTCCAACGTCTTCTACAATGGAGGTTATTATTTTAGTTCAGGAAGTGATTTCGCTGAGTACTTTCTTAAACATGAAACTAATGAGGCATTTGCTCCAGGGAATATTGTCTGTCTCCATAAAGACGGAGGTGTTACTAAATGCAGTACATCCGAGACAAGCATAATAGGCGTCGTCTCGGACAAACCTTCATTCATTGGAAACAGTTCCCGTCAGCATGACGATTCCTACATACTTGTCGGGATTCAGGGACAAGTACCCGTGCTTGTTTCAGACGAAAACGGAGCAGTGAAAGCATCGGATAGTCTCACCTTCTCCTCAACCCCGGGAGTTGCGGCCAAAGCAATCGGTCCATCACCTATTGTCGGACAGGCACTAGAAGGAGCAACAGATCCAAAATCACGGATCAATACCTATATCAACCCAAGCTGGTATGACCCACACCCGCACATCATTTCACAAAACGGTTATTTACAATTTACTTTACAAAAATCCCAGGAGACTAGTAACACAACCTACGTCCTCAGGGATATCGATAATAACCTCCTTGATAAAATCGGCGCTTTCTCAGATGCGATGATAGGAAATCTTGCAGTAGGCATCATATCCGCGAAAGAATTTGTCGCCGAACAGGTGCGGGTCAATGGGGATCTTATTGCAAAATTCATCCGCGTTGACAGGCTGTTTGCAGCAGAATCTATTATCTCCCCTCTTGCCCGAATTGATCAGTTGCAGGCACATATCATTTCTCCCTTGTCTGACAAAGACGGGCTCTCACTTGTGTTTGAGAAAGAGAAGATTGCAATTATTGATCCTGTCTCGTCAAAAGCTGCATTTGTCGTTGATCGCCTAGGAAACGCTTCCCTCTCCGGAACACTCGCGACGACAAATCTTGAGGTAAACGATGACGCCACCATATCGGGGACCCTCCGTGTCAAAAAACTCATAGCTGATGAAATAGAGTCGGGAAATACGTCCAGCCCAGGTGCAACCTTTATCACAAATATTACCAATATTTATGAGAGCTCCGGTTCAGCAATCCTTACCCCAACGCCATCACCACAAACACAGCTTGCTGAAGCAACCGATACTGAAACCACGACGCCTCAATCATCATCGCTTCTTGCGGATACCCTGCAAACCGGATTTGAGGATATTTCGTCGTACTCATCATCATTTGCACCTCTCGGAAATAGCCATTTTGCCTTTGCAACAATCACGAGTGGACTTATGGTTTTTGGCCCGGCAAGCTTCTCCGACCTGTCGGCTTCGGGACAATTGGCGGTTGGGGGAAACCTCATTATCGCCGATGCATCAATCAATGTCCTCGGACGTGATTTGGAGCTGCAGTCACTCCGCCAAGGAAACCTGTCAGTTATGGGAGGGCTTCTTACGATTGATACACAGGGTAACCTCGTCGCCCAGGGAAACGCAACGTTTGCAAAAAATGTCTCGGTTGACGGGACACTTACTACATCACTTATCGCACCTATCCCCGACAGTGACCTTATCATACAGTTGCATACACCCTCAAGTAGTACGGATGACGATACTGTCCGGAACCCTGCATTTAAAGTCGCAAACGCCACGGGGTCGGCAATTTTCCGTGTCAATACCCTGGGGGATGTCATCGCATCAGGCAGCGGGACATTTCTTAAGCTCATGACCGAGAACCTTAACCTCGTCCGCGGTGCGCAAGCTGATACCTCTGTGACACAAACGGTCGCATCTTCATCAGCAGGAACGGCTACTATTAATAAGGGCCAAAAAGAACGGACAATAAACAGTCCTTTTGTCTCCGAACGATCACTCATCTACTTGACACCTACCTCAGATACATACGGCGTGACACCATATATTGCCAGGCAAATACCACAAGATCCACAACTGGATACAAAAGGGTCGTTCACGATTGAGATAACCCGCCCTGTAGGAGGAGATATCAATCTAAACTGGTGGATTATTAATTGAAAATCACCACAAGAGTACCACAAATCACCACAACAAAAAGTTATCCTTGACATTATACTTTTACCTTTGATACTGTAGATCATAGCAATCTAAACATGCAAAATACCCAAAAAGAAATACTATCGTATATAGAGAACGTGCTGACTGTCGTCGTTGCGGCATTCCTTTTTCTTTTCCCGCTCGTTTTTTCATCTGCGTTCACCGATCTCTTCGCAGTCCCGAAGCAAATGCTGCTTGGCATCGTTGTCGGGATCTGCCTTCTTCTTATTGGTGTCAGGATGATATTTCTTCGCAAAGTGCAGCTTCGCTCAACGCCATTTGACCTTCCCGTATTTCTCTTTACGATTGCGACATTCGTCTCAGCCATCTTCGCAGTCAATAGGTACGATAGCTTGATAAACTTCATGCCGGTTCTCTTTGCCGCGCTTTTGTTCTTCGTTATAGTAAATAGTATAAAAGAAGAAAAAACGATCCTCTTCTCGATTTCAGCACTCGTCGGAGGCGCAGCGGTTGCAAGTATCATTTCAGTGCTTTCCTATCTCAAGCTCTTCGTGTTTCCTTATCCTGAGACACAAATACAATCGTTCTCAACATTTGGTGCACTCCTCGATCAGGCAATGTATCTCGCAATTGTCCTTCCGTTTGCCGGGTATGTCGCGTGGCCATTTATCGGAAAAATGCTGAAAAACAGGAGGCTTGTCGGAGTTGAGGGGCATCAAGCATCAGTACGGAATGTACTGGGGCTTGGTCTCGGATTTACGGTCGGCGCAGTGCTGCTTCTTATCGGACTTGGGGTAAACTTACTTTTGCTTTTCACATCAGCCAAACCGATAATACTTCCCTTTGAAACGGGTTTTCAAACGGCATTTGCTGCAATTTCGCAGGACGCAGGAAGAATTCTACAGGGATTCCTCTTCGGAAGCGGCTACGGAACGTATCTCTCGGATTTTACGAGATTCAAGCAGGCGACATACAACTTAAATCCTCAGCTGTGGTCATTTACTTTCTTCCGTTCATCAAGCTTCGTCTTGGAGCTTTTGGCAACGACAGGGCTCATCGGACTTCTCTCATTCATCTTCATGGGGTATCGCTTCTTAAAAGAGAAAACGATGTTTCTTCCGATGGTATTCTTATTTATTGCAGCAATCATTCTCCCATTCTCATTTACCTTACAAGTGCTCTTCTTTGCAGTCTTAGGCATCTTTGCCGCAACCCAAGCGCTGTCGCATCCAAAACGTTATGAGGATTTAGAATACTATTTTGTCGCGATGAAACGGGGTCTTATTGCGGCTGTTCCGGAAGACGAACATGTCCCCCAATCAATGCAGCAATCGACAACATCACGCATCCTCCCCTTCATGGCCATGGCAGTTCTCGTAGTGCTTGTGGGAATTATGACATACCTGAGCGGACGCTATATCCTCTCGGACATGGCACTCAAAAATGCGCTGAATGCCGCTTCTCAAAATAACGGCTTGCAAACATACAATTCACTTCGGGATGCAATCCAGTGGTTTCCCTATCGTGACACCAACTACCGGATCTTCTCCCAAACCAATCTCGCTTTGGCAAACTCACTTGCCGCATCCCAGCCCCAGGGCCAACAAGTAAGCCAGGAAACACAACAAACGATCCTCACGCTTATCCAACAATCAATTACAGCCGGAAGAAACGCCGTCACCATATCTTCACAAACCGCGCTGAACTGGGACAACCTCTCAAATATCTATAGAAGCCTTATAGGCTTTGGCCAGAACGCCGACCAATTCGCAATTGCAACAAACCAGGAAGCAATCAGGCTTGACCCGGCAAACCCACAGCAATACATCAACCTTGGCGGTATCTTCTACCAGCTCCAACAATGGGACCAGGCGCAAAACCAATTCCAAATCGCTATACAACTGAAACCTGACCTCGCAAATGCGTACTACAACCTCGGCCACGCACTTGAGGCAAAAGGAGACCTCCAAGGTGCCCTGACACAGTACCAGGCGGTGAGGTCCCTGATGCAGAATGACCCTGAGAACCTCAAGAAAATTAACGACGAAATTGCGGCACTTGAGACAAAAATCGGCACGACTGCACAGGCAGCCCAACAGGCGCAATCCCAAACCTCGGCTGAGAATCAGCCACCACTCGGCGTGAACCAGCCTGAGACGACGCTTCCCGAACGACAGCCCCTTGAGGAAATTGAAGGCCTGACACCAAGTCCGAGCCCCAGAACTAGCCCGACAACAAGCCCTTCTCCGGCTACCTCCCCGACGAAGACTCCATAGCCTTGGGATTTTTTGATAAAGAAGAAAGTGTTGCTCAGTGGACCTGAGGAGACTCGAACTCCCATCCGCGCCTGTCAAGCAGGCGAGCTCCCTCTCCCAACTTTAGTTGGGAATCAGTCCGCTCCTTTGCAATGCGAATGTGGGGCCCAACCACGAATGTGGACCTACCGGGAATTGAACCCGGATCTCTGCAATGCGAATGCAGTGTTGTACCGTTCAACCATAGGCCCAAAATTGGGCATCTCTACCAGATGAGCTGCAGGCCCCTTCGCTTCGCTCAGGGTAAACCGATTCCCATTCATTGTTTACACTGAGGTCGCTCTCTGCGACCGAAGTGGACCCGATGGGAATCGAACCCACAGTCTCTTCCATGCCATGGAAGCGCGATAGCCGTTACGCTACGGGCCCTCTGAAGAACTTATTATACCACGAGCATTTCCCTCTCCCACAGTAGAGTTACGTGTTCATAGTGCATCACTCATCGTTACAAACTCACTAAAATATGCTATACTACGCTTGCTCACAAAGAGTGAGCATATCCTTTATTCCAGGCTTCCTTAGTTTTTCACTTAGGATTCCAGGAGAATCCCGATGAATATCGGGATGAAGGGAGGTGAATCCTAAGTGAACTTCCAAGATCAAACACTAACCTGCAAAGACTGCGGCAAGACATTCGTCTGGACCGCATCAGAGCAAGAATTCTACCAACAAAAAGGCTTTACCAATCCGCCGGCACGCTGTCCCGATTGCCGTAAATTGAAAAAAGCACGGATGAATGACGGTGGTGGACATGGTGGT
Source organism: bacterium (assembly GCA_030698775.1). Lineage (GTDB taxonomy): Bacteria > Patescibacteriota > Microgenomatia > Levybacterales > UBA12049 > JACPGQ01. The sequence goes on along the minus strand of JAUYMJ010000052.1, from coordinate 14,554 downwards.
GGTAACTTCCAAAGACAATCGTTCAAGATTACTTGCGCGAATTGTGGCAAAGAAGATACTGTCCCATTCGAACCACGCGGTGATCGTCCGGTCCTTTGTCGTGATTGTTTCCGCCAACAGCGGGACAACCGATAAAAAAGGTTTAAGAGAATCACGGGTACCAGAAGTATCAGGTGTATCAGGAGAATAATTCTGAACAGATGAGCTGAGGTACCCTTTCTCTTTTCCCCATTTGCCCCTTTGTTTCTTTTGGCTCTTTTGTCCCCCTTTTGAATCACTGGAGAAACGGAAGTGGATTCACAAGAACCCCGTTTTGTCGTATTTCAAAATGGACGTGCGCACCTGTCGTTCTTCCTGTCATCCCGACTGCACCGATGACCGTTTTCCCCGCCTGCACACCATCCCCCGGCTTGAGATAGACGCTACTCATATGGGCATAATGCGTCGCGGTGCCATTCCCGTTGTCAACCCAGACGTTATTTCCGTAACCCCCGTCCCATGTGCCCAAACTTACAACTGCTACTTTTCCATCCTGTGCCGCAGTAATCGGCGTCCCGAAGGGTGCAGTGATGTCAAGTGCCATGTGGTACCAGGAAGCAAACTGCGAGATGCCGCCTGAAACAGGCCACGTAAAACCTGCATTTGAGATGGAGACCGGACCTTGCACAAGATATACCTGACGCCGTGGTGTAAGTGGCCGCTCAGAGGGTTTCACGCCGTCTGGGACAACAAGTGACTGTCCCGCGACGAGAGAGAAAGTTTCCGGGTTGGCAAAATCATTAAACGGAAATTCGACGATTTTCTGCGGGTCGGTATCGTACTTCTTCGCGATCGTATAGACAGTCTCACCTGATACAACTTTATGGATAATACCTGTAACAGGCGGAATACTCAACTCGTCACCGATTGCGATATCGTCATTTGTGAGATTATTTGCCCAGCGGACCGTTTCTGTTGAGATACCGTATTTTTTGGCAATTGTCGAGAGCGTATCGCCTTTCTGGACTGCGTACACGACGGTTTTATCACGCGGCTTCTCCGATGTCTCGGTCGCAAACACATCATCACCCACTGAGATAGACTGCTCTCCTACCTGGGCGTTTGCAAGATTACGAAGATCTGAAGTATCAGAGGCAAAAAGCGGAAAGGTTTCCGCGATGACAGGCGCAAGAAGCACACCAAGCCCCAGCACCGCCATCGTCGTTAAGTGCAAAAAAGGCCGGTTGTAACGGCCCCGTTTCATGAGAAAAAATCGTACCAGCTTATTCTTAGACCGCTCAAATAACGCCGATAGTACCATGATTCTTTTCTTGGAGTACGAAGCAAAATAGACGATAAATGAAGCAAATTCCTTCAAAAACCAAACAAAGGGTTTTTGTATCGGTATAATCGGTAGTTTTTTCCGCATGGAGGGGTTTGGAGTAAGATCAAAGGGTAGCAAAAGAGAGAAAGAAAGTCAAACGCCTAACCCCTAGTAACTAGTTACTAGTGCACTAGGTATTAGCCTTTACCCAAGCTGTCGAGGAATTCGTCATTTGATTCGGACTTCATAAGCCGCTCAACAATAATCGCCGTCCTCTCGTCAGGACCCAACATATCAATCATCCGTCGCATCGTGACTACTTTTTTCAGTTTGTCCTCAGAAAGAAGTAACTCTTCCTGGCGGGTACCGGACCGCTCGATGTTGATAGCCGGATAAATCCTCCGGTCAGCAAGCTTCCGATCAAGATGCAGCTCCATATTCCCCGTTCCCTTAAACTCTTCATAAATCAGATCATCCATCCTGGAGCCCGTATCGACAAGCGCGGTACCGATAATGGTCAGTGAGCCGCCTTCCTGACAATTTCGTGCAGCACCGAAAAACCGTTTTGCCGGCCATAACGCAGCCGGGTCAAATCCTCCGGAAAGCGTTCTCCCTGAAGGTGCAACCGACAGGTTGTATGCCCTTGCCAAACGGGTGATCGAATCAAGAAGGATGACAACGTCAATACCCATCTCAACAAGCCGTTTTGCCCGCTCAAGGGTGATTTCAGCCACTTTGGTCTGGTTCTCGGGCGGTTCGTCAAAATTTGATGCCACAACGTCACCTTTGACCGACTGGCTGATATCGGTGACCTCTTCGGGACGTTCTCCGATGAGCGCTGCCATGATGTGAGCTTTGGGGAAATTCTGGGAAATCCCGGCAGCGATTTCCTTCATAATCGTCGTCTTCCCTGCTTTTGGAGGGGAAACAATCATGCCCCGCTGGCCAAAGCCGATCGGCGCAACAAGGTCAATAATTCGGGTTGATAATGGTTTCGCGCCTGTTGCAAGAACGAGTTGGCTTTTAGGATAAATAGCGGTCAAATCGTCAAAGTAGGGCCGCTTCATTGACTCCTCTGCGGTCATGTCATTAACCTTCTCAACTTTAAGAAGTCCGTAGTAGCGCTCGGTGTCTTTTGGAGGCCGTGCAACGCCTTCTACCAAATCACCGCCTCTGAGCATAAACCTTCGGATTTGTGACTGGGAGATGTAGATGTCACGGGAGGACGGGATAAATTTTGGCCGTAAGAACCCATGGCCTTCTGGTTGGATATCCAAGTAGCCCTTCACCATTTCGGTAGGGGTTTGCTGGGCATAATCGCTATTCTGATACCCGGAACTTTGCTGCCGTGGTCCGAACCGCTGACCGTATTGAGAAGCCTGTGGCTCAGGTTGCTGCGGTACAGGTTGTGGCACCGCCGGTGTGGTAACAGGCTGCGCGTCTGGAGCAGCTGTTTCCTCTTCTCTGATAATGCGTTTCGTCCTTGGCTCGGGAGAAGCACCAGGAGGGGTTCCAACAAAATCGGACACACGTGAAGTAGTTGCTTTTTTTACTGGCATAACATGAAAATAAGGTTAGGAATGATACGTATTCAATTGAATAGTGATCGGGAAGCCTCTACCTGAAGAACTCAGTAGCAGTGTGTATTACACCACAGGTATAGGTTTTTGTCAAGGACTAGCCCGTTACACGATTGAGACTGGCTTGACAAAGCCTATAATTCTCTGGTATCGTGCGTTAACAAATCTCAAATCGCAAAATGCAAAAATCAAAGCCTAGCGCAAAGCTAAAAGTTTTTCATTTTTTACTTTGTTTTTGATCTTTTATCTCTGATTTTTGACCTATATATCTATATGAGGATTCTTTTAATACTCACCGCCTTAATGGTTACCCTGACGGCAAAAATAAATGCTCAATCTCCAACCCCCTTGACGTGTCCTCCCTTATACAATGGCGGCGTTGTATGTCAGGAGGCCAAGGACTTCAGGGTTGACAAAAAAGTCCAAACACCCAAAGACGGGTCATTTGTTGATGAAATTCCCCAAAACGAGGCGTTAGTCGCGCCTGAACATACAATGATTTTCCGGATTTTAGTCACCAATAAGACGGACAAGACGCTCAGGAACATCAGTCTTACGGATACGCTCCCCGACTTCATACAATTTGTCAAGTCGGATGGGACAACCAAGCAAAACAAACAGCAAATTACCTACTCTATCCCAAGTCTTGACGCACAAAAAACAAATACCATGAATATCCAGGTGAAAGTGGCAAACCAGGCAACGCTCCCAAAAACATCACCTGTCTGTATCGCAAACCAAGTTGAGGCAAAAATGGGCATCTTTACCTCCCAAATAGCCAAAGATTTCGTGACGTTTTGCGTTGACCCCAGTGCTATGGCCTCGACAGCTTCTTCGTCCCAGCAATCAGAGCCTGCGTTTCCCGGCCAAACCAAAGGTGGACAGACGTTATCTGAAACAAACACAGCCTCAAACATGACTAAAGGTGGACAGACTGTCTACCCTGCACCAAGTACTACGACAAACCCGAATACTGGCCCTGAGCTCATAGGGCTCATCGCCCTTCTCCCTGCGGGGTATATCGGCTTTCTTCTCCGTAAAACAATGCACTAATACAAAGGACTCCAGCAATGCACTTTTCGCTTCAAAAACCTTAATTCTCCAGCAGTAGTTGTTTCTTGCCTAATCACCTGCTAAAGAGTATTTTGTATATAATATATACTATCTATATACTACTTAGTATTCTTTACTATCTAGTAATAGCATATAACCAACCAAGTCTCCTACGATATACTAATGAGGAAGATTGAATATACGACAAAAGCATCCTGAAACGAAGTTTAGCCTGCCAGAACAATACTCCCTCTTGACATGTCCTATAATGAATGTTATAGTTTGCGCTATTGCTGGCCTCAAATAACCAACAATAGGCAGGAAATGAATAAAAAACTCTTCGCGGGAGCATTTTTTCTTTGTATCTCTCTCTTTGCTACCAAAGCTGTAGAAGCTTCCGGTATTCAATACGGCGGGTGCCCAACCCAATACGGAAGTGGCAATGCTTGTCCAAGTCAAGAAATTAGCGTCGACAAAACTGTACAAATCCCAGGTTCAAAAACCTACGTTGATAATCTTACGATCAACGATGCCAAATTCTCAGCAAATAGCACCGTTTCTTTCAGAATTGTTATTAAAAATACAGGGAGTGATACGATCGAAAATCTCAATGCAGAAGATACACTTCCTGAACAAATCGACTTTGTTTCTGGTTCGGGAAAATTTGATAAAAACTCAAGAAAACTCAGCTTCACGATTGATAAGCTACATCCCGACGAAGAAAAATTATATGTCATTCAAGCGAAAGTCGTAGCTGATGAGAAGCTTCCCCAAGATCAAGGCGTCACCTGTGCCGCAAACCAAGTCTCTGTAAAATTTAAGGACAGAACTGTTATTGATACGTCGCAATTTTGTATCGTAAAAGAAATGATCCCAGGCGAGACGAAAGGTGGACTAAAAGTTTTCCCTTCGCCTCAATCAAAATCAACTCCTCCCACAGGCCCTGAGGCACTCGCCCTCATCGCACTTCTCCCCGGTGGCATCGGGGGATTTCTACTCCGACGAAAAGCGTCGAGATAACGTATGAAAATTTCAAGGGAAAATATCCAAAAAGGAGGGCTTGCTCTCGTCGTCTCAGGCGTAGCAATTGGTGCTTATGAGTGGGGCAAACATGACGGGCCCAATAATCAGCAACTTTCTCCAACCTTCGGTCCATCAGCACCGACAATCACAGGGGATATTAACAGTGTGACCCGTACACCAACCGCAACGGAGATTCCTGCAATAACCCTAACTCCTGAAGGTCAGTCCTCACCGACTGCAACCGCAACTCTCGCGCAGTTTACCGCGACGGCAACCAGAGAGGCTTCAAGTACGCCTAGAGCGACGCTTACGGCAATATTTACTGCCACGGCAGAATCAATCCCGTCAAAAACCCCCACCCCAACCGAAGCCTCGAAAGCAACTGCTGCACCAGAACCTACCTCAACAAACTCGCCTATTCCAACTGTTACATCTACAGCAACGGAAACTGAAACGCCTGCTCGCACAGCCGTAATCGAACCTTCAAAAACAACAGTTCCGGCTGCAACTAAAACAAAAACTTCTGCGGAGACACCAACATTTACGCCTGTACCTCCCAGAAAAACTGCTGTTCCACCAACGGCCACAGCTACCCCAACCCCAAAAATACAGGCCAGAGCGAAAACAGCAACACCAACGGAACAGACTGAGCTCAATGCTGAAGCTCTCCGTTTTGACCTTCCCGAGTCACTAGATAGTATGCCGGCCTACCATATTGATGCAGGTGAACAACCTGGCGAGGAAATTGGCCACTGGATCTACGACTCAACCGCAAATACAGAAGAAAACGGTTGGGGTGGCGCTTTTCCATGGGAAGTCAATATCGGAAGTAAATCAGAAGGAGTGACATTTGAAACAGACGGAAAACCTGGCAGGGTAATTATTACGTTTAAAAAGGGAGCACACTTGGTCATGGCGCTTCACGTCCCGGGGGCAATCAATCCCGACACCGGTGAGATTGATACTGGCTTTCTTTATAGTGATGGGGTATATACCCCAGAGCTTGGCTTAGATATGAGCTGGAACAATGTTGACGCTGTAACAGATAAAATCTTAGTCGGTCGGTATGATAAAGGCAGGTACTATATCGATAAAGACCATAACCCACTTGAGTTAATACCAAATGAAGATGGTTATGTTGGCATCAAACTGGGAGCACAACCGGAAGAAGATCAGCGGTTCTTCTTTGAAATAACAGCAGACCATGCGGGAGAAATCACTATCGAATTTGGCGCTCATTCTCAACCGACAGAATACGATTTCTCAGGAGAAAGATTCTTGGTCGATGAGACACCGGTTGCTTGGAAAAAGACTGTCAGTACTAGCTAATTTCTTTTAAGATAATATTATCTGAGGCTAATTTTGGTACTTGACAAATAGATAGATTGATATATAATGATCAACATTGTTCATTAAATTGAACACTACTTCTTATTGCCCCAAAGAAGTAAACACTGCTCCACAACAAAATAACATGTCAGAGTTAGTACAACCAGTTTCACGAAGAACAGCAATAAAAGCAGCAGCAGCTGGAATTGGTGTAGCATTAGCGGCAGAAGTAATGCCAGCATCAGCAAAAGATAGTTTAGTCAGCCACGAAGTCCTCAACGACGGTACCAATGCATGGTACATGCCTTATTTACCACTCAGAGAAGAAGATAGTATTGCATTCGCACAAGAAAAGGGAGACTTTGGTCTTCTTGCAACTGCACGAGTCTTTATTCCAGATCAAATGAACGCAGCCGTTGATCCAAATAATCGTTATGCTAGTAGAGCAGAAGCAGCAAATGCTTATGCGCGAGAAAAGGGATGGGTTGGTCCCGATGATGGCTATGTTGCCTTTGAACAGGTATTTTCTTATCCAAGCACTATGTTAGCAGATGAAGCGACACTTCGAGCAGGCGAAGATGTAACAGTCTGGTACAATGGGGATCAAGTCCCCGCAGATTCGATACAGCTCAGTTCATATACTGTTGCTGTTGCTCCAGTTAAACTAGACAGAATGGTTGCATTTGCAAATCCTGGAGAGACAGGGCAAATTAGAGCACGGCTTATTGCTGAAGAAAACGAAGGACAAGTTGCATTTGCTTTTGCAAAGAACCGAAATGTAGATACGCTCTCAGCAGCTGATGATTCTGGAGAAGGCGTACCTGCAATTCATATTGATGGATATCCAAATGCGCCAGTACGATTGACGTACTACTTCCCGACCGAAGCCACACTGGCAGACAAAAACGGAAAAACATCTGAAACATCTGAGCAAGTAGTTATTGAAAAGAGGCTTTCGGACGCAGGAGATCTCGCTGTCCACCTTCTCAGAAGCGATAGTCTATACCAAGGTGATTTTGCACCAGTCGTACTCGTTCAGGTTTATACACAAGGATCAGGTCCAAATCCTGAAACTGAGGTTGAATTCCGAATTGGGACAGATGACAACTCAAAGGGTAAGAATCGAGTAACACAAAAAGACGTCCTAGACGCTCGATAAAATCCCCAGAGCAGCCCCCTTCCTCCCTTTCGAGTACCCTAGAAAAGCTTTTCTATTGAATTTTCCCAATTGAAGCGTTTTTGTATCTGACGATGTAACATTTCTCCATAAGCTTCTCTGTTGTTGGTGTTATTTATCAGTCTTTCAAGTGCCTCCCTGAGGGCCTGTAGTGAATTTGGAGGCACGAGTATCCCGCTTGTGCCATGAGAGACCACCTCACGCACACCACCGACGTCCGTTGCCACTACCGCAAGACCACAGGCTCCAGCCTCAAGAAGGACCAAGGGTATTCCTTCACTATGCCTTGAGGGATGGACAAAAATATCTGCACTCTGCAATAACTTGGCTGTCTCCTGTCTGTCTAACGCTGGAAGAATACGAATATGCTCCAAACGATGCTTGTCCACCTCGCTCTTAAGACTCTCCCCTAATTTTCCAGGTCCGGCCAAAACAAAATCTGCCTCTGGCATGGATTTTGCTATTGCAAAAAGATCCTCTATACCTTTTGATGCAATCATACGGCCTACATAGACAATCTTTACCCTCTTCCCTGCTGCGCGGGAAACCGGATGAAAAAACTTCGTATCTACCCCAGCGTACATGAGCTCTGATGAGAGATTATAATATTGCTTAAGAAAAACTCGTGTCTCTTTACTCACCACGTAAATACGGTCATAAAGCGGCAAAAATACCTTTCCAGCAGCCAGATCAATCCATTTCGCTACAGTACGTATCAGAGCGTTGGGGTGAATCGGAAAACTGGCACAATGGTCTGTAAGCCAGATTGGGCGTTTAGTAAGCTTGGCGTAGAGAGGCGCCCACCATGAACTATCAAAAAAGCGCGTTGAGCAATGAATAAGGTTATACGATCTTGCCTTTTGTGAAAACAGAAACCGAAGCAGGCTAATAGGCTCAGGAATACAAAACTGGCCTCTCAGCACCTGCCAGCATGGTACCCTATGAATCGCCATTCCTCGGTATCGGTCATCTCTTGGCTGATTATCCGTGTTATAACAAAGCACATCGACGTGCACATCTCTATTAGACATAATCACGTTCGCATAAAGTTCCTCCATGTATCGTTCTGAACCACCAATATGGGGGTAAAAAAACGGTGTAATGACAAGAATTTTTTTCATAAAGTAAGGAGAGTTACTTCTTTATTCTGATACAAAAGATGCACACCGGGCTGGGAAAGCAGAGCGTCTCTAAGGTTATTATCACGAGCGTCACGCTGATAAGGCCTCCATATATTGTAATAAGTACTTTCCTGCCAAGAATCCATCAAGTCTTGCCACTTTGTGTATCTACCACTTAGGACAAATATCCTTTTTCTTACTGTGGGAGAGCTAGGTAACAAATCATCAATCGAGCGAAGCTCACGCAAAACCTGAGCAGGATCAGTAAGATAGCTTAAAGCAATAAGTTTTTTTCGCGTCGAAATGTCCATGAATGCACCCCCCTGTGAATTCACTCCTGAAAGAGCCTCAAAAATATATTGGGTAGCTGGCTCACTGATCAGAAGCATTCCCTCCTCGCTATGTAGCGAAAGCCACTTTGCAGCCTCCATTTCTGCTGACGAAAAATGCGCAACTCTTCCCTCATAGCCAAGCGATGCTTTATAACGACCAATGTTGCTACCAAAAAGCAAGAATCCTGCGGTTAACAACCCAACAAGCACCAATGGCCGAAACAGACGTGGAAAGACAAGTAGAGCTGAAGCTGCTCCAATACCAACAACTGCGTGCAGAAAAAATCGTGAGAGCACATGATACTTCAGCACGTAAGAAAAGGGTGAAAACACGACAGCAAGTACCAAAAAAGACACAAGGAGGAGACTCGTTCGTTTCTTGTCCGGCTTTCGGAGCATTACGAAAAAACCTACCGGCAAAAAAAGGAGAAATCCTGCATACCAATCAAGCATATAGCCTGCCTTCTCTCCAAGGCTCAAATTAAAATACTGAGCCTCCTCCCTTCCAGGCACATTCCAGTGGAGAAAAAATGCTCCAAAGATTGAGGCAGCAAAAATCAATGCTGCGACTACGATACAGACCTGCTGATAGCTATTTTTTATAGGGAGCCGTAAAAAAAAGTAGACAAACAAAATAGTTAATGCAGCTGCACTTCCAATTACATAGTGCAGAAACACGAGGCTCACGATCCCAAGCACTAAGGTTCTTCTGGAGACTGATGGGGTACGATAAACAAGAGTCAAAAGCCCGATTGCCACTACCGCAGCCAAGGTCTGTGGAAGAAGAAAAAGCGACTCGTAGACCATAAATGACTCAAACGTCAAAGCTGACGTCATTGTTGCGACGAACACTGCAAGCCTATTATTGCCGAAAACTTCCTTGACGAAGAAAAACGTTACCAAAATCACTCCCAGATAGTGAAAATACTCAAGCCACCAATACGTTCCAATACTCGTTCCGCCAAACAACAACGGCAAGGCAAGCATGGTATGAAAAAATGGCGGATAAGAATTAAAGGTAAATGTATCTGATAAGTGTGAGGTAAAAAATGAAAATTTCCCGGTTTTTAGTATATCGATGAGAGTTATATGCTCATAGATATCCCAGTTCAGTTGCAGGGGATATCCTGTTGTTTGCCTCCATACAAAAAAAAAGCTGATGACACTGAGAAGGACTATTCCCAAAAATGCCAGAATACGCCTGTCAACTTTCAGGCTTGGACTGCGCCTAAGCAGAAAGCCACAACCAACAACCGTAGCCACTATCGTCACGAGCCGAATACTATCCAAAAACAGCTCTCCGGAAGCAAAAAAACTCACCAAAAGAAAGAGTAAAAAATAAAAGAGGGAGCCAAAAAGCCATGCGAGAAATGGTTGCTTCATGACAATACTCCCGGCTAACAATGGCAGCAATATGCATAAAAGCGCAATAAAAAAATCAGTTACCATAGCTAAAAGGTGAGAAGCGTCTCTGCAACTCCATGAGGCTCCAACGGGCGTTTGATCTCAAGCAAACGGTATTTTTCATCATAAAAGACTATATCATCTTTGTGAAGATGAATCCCGTAGAGCTGCCTCCCTACACCATCGCGGATAACAATCTCTCGTAAAAAACCAACGCCAGGAAGGGGTTGGCCTCTATGAATACTAAATACCACGAGCCCAAGGCTTTTCGCATATGCTTCTTTCTTTTCTGCCAGGAGCTCATAGTTGAAGTAGGCGTACCCTTGGTTATCAGTCACAATGCAGCCGTAGCAAATAACGTATGCCTGACCAACAGCCGTAATATTTTTCCTCTCATCCGTAATCCTTCGTGAAAGTACGAATTGTTTTCCCTGACGAGCAAGCACTTCGTAGGCAACAAGAGGCTCCTTTGTGTCTTTCTTGACAATATTCAGGGAGACATGGGACGGCTTGACAAAAAAACCTTGGAAAAACCTTCCATACCCTTGTATGTCATCAATTGCTCTTACCTTCCCTCGTTCACCAATATGCTGCTTGATCTTCCCGCTGTAGATATAGTCATCAAATGGACTTACCCGTAAGAACTCCTGACCATTTTGCTCGTCTTCAAAAATAAGGGTATTTTCATGGGTATAGACATCTTTTCCTTCGCTCTTAAGGGTGAAAGTGTTCATTTGTATCGCCCGAAGGAAGGAAAACCAGACAACGAACACTAGCAAGAGGATTACCATTACTCTTTGGATGAAAACGGCGTATCCTTTCGATAAAAATGAGGCCTTATAGTAATTTGACATCATATTGATAGTATAGTATAATTCTACCAGAATCTGCGATTAGATTCAATCTTATAGTATAAATATGGTTGATAAATATACTCTTTCTCTTATTTTGCCCTGCAAAGACGAAGCTCAAGCACTCAAAAGACTACTCAAAGAAATCCCATCATATATTGACGAGGTGCTCATTGTCGATAATGGGTCATCTGATAATACGAGCACGGTGAGTGCAGCCAGCGGAGCCAGGGTCATTTACGAACCACGCAGCAATAATGGCATCGGGTACGGGTTTGCTCACCTTAGAGGAATACAAGAAGCCCATGGAGATATACTCATATCTATGGACGCTGATGGGTCGTATCCCCTCAAAAGCATTGCGCCATTGGTAAAAAAACTTCTTACAAAAAACCTTGACTTCATATCGTGTAACCGAATTCCGCTTTCTGTTAACTCTGAAATTTACTTTCTTCGTCGTGGTGGCATCATGTTTCTCAATTTCCTCTTCCAGCTCTTACACAAATATGCAATAAAAGACGCTCTATCGGGAATGTGGATATTCCGCAGAGAGACTGGGAAAAAAATGATGCTAAAAGACGGCGGCTGGAATTTCTCACTGGAAATAAAAATGCAGGCAATCGCAAATCCCGGCATTGCATTTCGTGAATTTTCGATTCCTTACCACGATCGTTATTTCGGAAAAAGCAAACAAAATCTTTTCAAGACAGGTATTACCCATGCAGCCTACCTTGTCCAAACCAGTCAATTATGGAAAAAACTTAAACCTTCCCAAACCAATGTCGTTAAAGCACAACGCCGTTTTCGACGAGCATTCAATAGTAGCTAACTAAATAAAGCCTATGAAAGAAATACTAATTAATAATATTTTTAAATTTGCGATGCTTGTTATTATTTTGATACTCGCACTGCAAACGCTCGGTATTGTTAGTAAAGCAATCAAAGCAAACGCAATAAGTAAATGCAATGATATTTCTCGCTTTAAAAAAACTGATAAGGCTGCTACACCGAATATTACCTACGAAATCTTTTATCCTGAGAAAGATACCTACAACGAGTGCCTCAGAAGGGTCGAAGATACGTTTAAATAAGCAAGGCTTTAAAAAAGAACGTCTCTTCTTACTTACTTTTCTTCATCGCCCTTCTTCTTGAGCATTCTCCGAAGCGTATCCCGCAGCGTATCAAGCGTCCCATCTTCTTCTGCTTTGAAGATAATTGCCTGCGCTTTCTTCCAATCTTCATCTGTAATCCAGACCATATATTCGCTTCCAAGTATCACACGATCAATACCTGCTTTTCCCTTATCGGCAACCTCTCCTGCCTCGTTATAGGTAACCTGCTTTCCCCACAATTTATCCATCGTCGCCTCACCGCGCTTGACTTTGTCCCGAGTTGCTAGTATTTCTTCCTCTGTTCTCTGCGGCAATCCATCAGCCTCCCAGTCTTTATTGAAACGGGGTAGATTCACGAGGAGAAATGCGGCAACGGCATCAGGGTCGTTGTACATTTTCTTAAACTCATCCATCGACATACTCTTCTCCCCGGCGGTACCGATGAGGAGTTTATCCTGCATCTGTTTGCTGATCGAATCTTTTGGCTCATCAATTTTGATCATTGCCATGCCATCGACCATCTCTTCAGCCTCTTTGCTGGTAGGTGTACCTGTTTCGACAGTCGCGGTCGCCTCTGCAGTAGCCGTCTCTGTTGGGGTAAGAAGAGAGGGCTCAGGAGAGGGTGTCGCTGTCTCTGTAGGTGTTGCAGAAGGTGGTGAAGGCGTACTTGTTGGAGATGGAGTCACAGTAGCCGTTTCAGAGGGACTTGGCGTGTTCGTCGGCGTGTTGGTTGGACTTGCTATAGATGATGGCTCAGGAACATCTGTCGGCTCTTCTGTAGATACACGTGTTGCCACCTCCGTAGGAGTAGGAGGAATAGGTGTTGCTGTTTCATACGGCTTCGGCGTTGCAGTCATCGTGTTTATCTGTTCGATCACTGCTCTGGCTGTAGGGGATGCCTCCCCTTCGGGAGTAAGACCAATGCCTACAGATGGCGATGCATTCGCCGTACCCGGGGTTCCAGGAGCCTCACTGGGACGGGGTGTTGCAACAAGCCCGCTTGGAGTACCTGAAGTTGGTGTTTTTGCCTCATAACGAATCTCATGACCTCCCTGACCACCTCGCACCAAATTGGCGAGCAGCCCACCGGCAACAACAAGCGGAGGGACAATACTGGTCTCAGCCGGATTCCAGACTCTCAGTCGTCTCCCCAAGCGCCTCAGCCTGCCCTCTGGTTTCGTCAGCACAACCGGCTCTTCAGAAAGCTCTTCACGAGGTGTTTCCCTTGCAATACGAGCCCGTTCTCGCTCGCCTTCGTCCCCTCTTCTTCTTTCTGCATCAGTAAACTGCTCAAGCACTGTCTCAAAACGATCGCTACTCCGACCAACGTGCCTATCAATGAGCTCCCCTCTTGCAGCTTCATCTCCACCCACGGCCCGGCCAAGTAGTTCACTCTCCCCCAAAGATTTCCTCACGGATGGACGCTTACCCTCACGCGCCCTTCGTATGAGCTCCTCAAGCCGCTCGTCCCGACCATGATCGATACCTCTATCGGTAGCTTCCGTGCTTGGGTACCCAGTATCTGTAAGGGCATCCGGCCTGCTACTGTCTTCTGGGAAGAACCGTTCAGGCTCGGCAAGCGCCGGCTCCTCACCCCGCCAAATATCAAGCTCCCACTTTTGCTTCTCAGGCTCAGCTGATGCCTCGGCACGTGCATTTCTTGCACCTCCTCCACCTCGGGGAATTCTTGGCAAAACAAGCTCACGCCTTTGGGATAGTTGCGATTTCGCAAGAGCCAGGATTGCCTCCTGACTGGGCTTTCCATCGAAAAACCCCGCATTTTTCAACCTGAGAAGCTGCGCCTGATCCTCAACGATGAGGTTCATAATGTCAATATCTGGGCGTTTCTTGACCTGCTGCCTGTCTTTCACATCCCAAAATGCCCTGCTTGACTCATCAATAAGCATCATACGACCGACGGTATCTTCTTTTGACGCAGTAAGCTCCGCAAGCTGTATCGTATCCTCTACGGAGGCTGTTCCGTGGCTGATTGAGTGGCTGATTACATCAATCTTCGACTGAAGCTCGCTTGCTCGGTCTGTCAGATAAGAAATCATCCCTTCAACCGGCATGGAGGTCGCGACCCTTTGGGAGAATCCTGGTGTATCAGGAGAAAGATCAACCGGATGCTGAAGCACCCGCTGCCTCCCCCTCACACCATTCCGCGTCTTAAAGTAACTCGCCTGCAAGACGTCATTGAATAGACGGGATTCTTCAGGAGATAAGTCCCCAACAACAGCCCTATCTGCCTCAGTAAGGCTATTTTTTC
>JAUYMJ010000099.1 GCA_030698775.1 bacterium | reverse complement strand
TGCATACTCATGGACGGCATTGAGGAGTGCATTGACGTCTGAGCGTCTCTTGGTATTGTTTGCCTGTGAGAATTGCCTGGCAGGGTTAATAGCGATAAGGGTGATAGCAAGGAGGACTGCTAGGATACCGATGACAACGAGGAGCTCGATGAGGGTGAATCCTTTCGTATGCTTTGTTTGTAACATTCGGGCAGTCATGTGTGTATATGTATTCCTTGTTCCCAGGTCTATACCAAGTATGGTAAGAAAAGACATGTGGTGTCAAGGGGGAAAATTTTCAGTTATTTTCGCTACCATCATTAATAATATACATTATCACTATTTCTATTTATGGCCTATACGAAACAATTTCCTGTCACCACGGGTAATACAGACGTTCGGAAAAATTTTGATAAAAAAGGGTATTGACATTCGTTTGTATTTTCTTCCATGATGGATACATGGCATTCAATCCGGGAGATCATCATACATCGGCAAAAGCAGTACTTGGGTTCGCTATAGTCGTGCTTGCACTTACAGTCCTCATGATGTTCTATCAAAATCAGGACACAATTATTATGGAGGGTAACTTCCAAAAGTTCTTCTTTCTCGCGGTGACCGGATTTTGTCTCCTTCTCGCTTTGATGTACTTTGCAAGCAAACCTCATCATTCCCCATCTTCAAAGAAAAAAAAGCGATAGAATATCCTCTTTATTTATCTTCTCAGTCTCAATAGTATGTGAAGTATCGTCAGTGCGACCGTGTCAATACCAACAACCCCGGTCAGATAGGAAACGGCCTGCTCAAAAAAAGTTGATGACCCGATAGCAATAAGAAAAGAGGCTCCATTACCAAATATGATCAGAAGCGCTATGAGTATCCCAAGCAACAGGATAACAACCTGGGGCGCCCCCGTCATATCAGCTTTACTCGGAAACATCGTATTACTTACCTGAAAAATCCCGTAACCGACAAGAAGGATTTGCCACACGGCTGGCTCTACGCGGTTTGCAACCCACCAAAGGAGGAGAACAACGAGAGCGAGTCCGACAAGAAGCGGTGCGATGCCGATGAGCGTTTTTCTGAAAGGGTCGGTTTTCTCAATCGATATACTCCCCAACCGTACCGTATTTTCTTCAAGAACGGGCGTGAGCACGAACGCATGTGTTTTTACGCCCAGCAGTCGGGAAACCAAAAGATGTGACAGCTCATGGATCAGCGTACCCGGAAGGAGAAGAAAAGAAAAAATTTTCACCGTGAGGCGGAGACGGTGTGTTGTATTGTGTATTAGCCTTGAAAGAGATCTTGTCACGAGGCGTGAGAGAAACAACAGCACCAGGAGGTCAACGATACTTAAAACAAAAAACATACTTAGGTATAAGCGTACACGTATTGAAAGGAATAGAGAAACACCATATACTGATGAGGTGAATGAGAAAGTTGTAGGCTATGTCCTTCTGCTCTCAGGAATCATCGTCATGTTCGGGGCACTTATTGAGGTTCTCCTCGTTTTTACCGGAAAAACGGACCCTCTCCCGGTCATTGCAATTCAGGCACCGAAACTCTCACTCGACGCATTCATCCCAAAGCTTCCAAGCAATGCCCTCTCCGGCTCGCTCCCATCTTCAAACCAGTCTCTTGAGCTCATTCCGACAAAAGAATTTAATAAAATTATCAACATGTCCGTGACGCTTTTCCTGATGGGGTTCTTACTTTCCTTTGGATACAAAATTGCCTCGCTGGGAGTGATGATGCTCCGTCCGATCTCAATAAAAGTAGCAGGGAAGCCCGATGCCTCTCCCCCACAACCTCTCTAAAATAAATTCATTTCTCCCAGGCGAAGCCCTGTACCGCCTATGTAACTCTGCACGGTACAGGGCAGAGTGCGTTCGCCGGGCTGTACTTTTCGAATCGTTATTTTTTTGAACAAGTCTTGCAGTCATTCATGTGTGTTGCGGCAAGATAAACCGCCGACAGACCGACAAAGATGTACAAAAGTCTCTCAACTCCCGGCATTGACGAGAAAAGGAGGTTCACGAGATTAAGATTCATAAGGCCCCAGAGTCCCCAGTTAACTCCTCCGACAACGACGAGGATGAAAGCGAGCATGTGTAATGCTTTCATAATCAGATTCACCTCCCTTCTTTGGAAACGGTATCCATACCTAGTCTAGGATGGGTGAAGAGAGGTTGTCAAGGAACAAGGAGAGGAAGAAAAATATAAGAAAAGGGTTATTTTTTCTGAAGTTCCGAGTCAATAAGTTTCTGCAAATCATCATATTGCGGCACACCTCGAAAGAGTATCCCGTTTACAAAAAATGAAGGCGTTGAATTGACTCCTGCTGCCCCTGCGTCTTGTGTGTCACGGTCCAGTTTTTTTGCAAGATCATCACGCTTTATGTCTTCTTTGAGTTTGGTTGTGTCAAGACCTACCTTCTTGGCGTATGCTTCGAAAAAATCCATCGGCTTGTTGCTCTCCGCCCACTCAGCTTGATTTTCGTAGAGCATGTCATGCATCTCCCAAAACTTTCCCTGGCTGCCTGACGCCTCCGCGATAAGTGCCGAAAGTTTGGCATTCTGGTGCTGTGGAAGCGGGAAATTGCGGAACTGGAAATATATTTTGTCTTTATAATCTTCAACGATTCGCTTTACCACGGGATGTGCTGATCCGCAGGCCGGACACTGAAAATCGCCGAACTCCACGACCACGACTTTCGCCGACGGACTTCCGATAGCATAACTGTCCTCACGCACCAAAATTTTTTTATCAACACGTGTGTCGGTTGTGTTTTGTTGGGTTGTCGATGTGGATTTGCTCAGAAAAAATACTCCACCTACAAGGATCAGAATTGTCGCGGCACCTATACCAAGAAGCGCTTTCAGTTCATTTGACATACTTTTTTTGTTTGCTGAAGAATATCATACACGCGGTGATAACTGCAAATGCACAAAGCGAGAGGAAGGGAATCGTCACAAAACCAAACCACTGTACAAAACGGGATGCACATGAGATACCGGCAGTGCACGGTGCGATATTTTCAGGAATAACCCCTACCTGCAAAAGATAGTGATAGAGTGCAATACTTACACCCGCGATGCTCAAGGGCAACACGTAGTAATGGAGTAGTTTGTCTTTTTTTAGGATACCAACAGCCAGGATAACAACGAGTGGATACATACAAATCCGCTGATACCAACAAAGGATACATGGAACTACTCCAGCAATTTCACTAAAATACAAACTTCCAAGCGTTGCAACAAGCGCTTGAACGAAGGCAATATAGAGAATATATTTTCTAAGATATTTGATAAGTACTGTCATGAAGACCAAAATTGAGTATAGCAAAATTTCTTTAGAAATACATGGGAAGGAGTGTCTTAGTTATTCGATGTTATTTTGAGCCTGGCGAGGTCGATATACGTCGTGTACCCAAGCTGCGTTTTCAGCTGTACCTGATAGAGATGGCTCCCTGATGCGAGCGAAATTGTAGACGAGGTAAGGATCGTTGGCGTTCCGCCTGAAAGCGTGAGTTCTGACCCCGCAACTGTTTGATAGGTATCCGCATTGAGAAGCCTTACGTAGACTGTCTGGTTTCCCGTCGGAATTCTGACGGCAGCCTCAAACACGACACTTTTTATGCTCCCATAGTTTGCCGAATTTACCGTTGCACCAAGCTGGGTGATTGTTGTCCAATCCGTTCCGTTCCCAAAACCGGTCCCCAGGGGAACAAAGTAGTCATGCGTTATTTGTGACGTGGACTGAGACGGTGCAGGAGAAGGAGTCGGCGTTTGCGAGGGCTGAGGCGTTGTCGAGAGGACACTAAGAATCTGCAAGCGTACCGATTCCGTCGCTTGGTTAATCTGCGCTGTAATATCAGCGTTTTGCGGTGACACGGGGATACCAGTCAGAGGAGCCTTCGGCAACTCAGGGGCTTTTGTTGTTAATTGGCCAGGTTTTGGTTGCTGCCTGAAAAAAACAAGTCCGTTTATGAGCAAAAGATTACAAACAACAATCACAGCGAAAATGAGTGGGGAAAACCGCTTCAAAACCGCCAAAAAACCTTCCGACGTGTGAGGTGCGTATCCCGGGCTTGCAGCAGGATCCATACATCCAGTATAACAGCCACAGGACTCTTCTTCTATTTCTTGCGCTAAACAGACGTTGTCTAAGGAAAACACGTCATACAAAATACTTGAGGAAAGGCACACGGCGTATGAGAAAAATGACAACAAACGCAAGCAAAAATATGAGTGTTGTCCGCAAGGGGATTGACAAAAATGGGGATATGGAATACAGATAGGTATCTACGCCGGGGAACGAAAATCTCACCACCTGCATGACAATCTCGTGGATAAGATAAATGCCTAAAGCAGCCTCGCTCATCTCCCGAAAAAGTGCCCTGAGTCCCGGTGAGATTGTTTTATCCCATTTTTTCGCGAGAAGAAAAAGTATCATAAATATCGCCAGAACCGACGGTAGCATGGTCGGTGAAAAAGCGAGGAGGAAAAAACCGTCAATCGGCCCCCTGTTAAAAAGCGCCTGAAACGACAGTCCGAAGTAGGAAAGAATGAGACTCAGGATAATCACTATTCCCCAGGAACGAAGCCGTACCTTATGCAAGAACCCCGTAACAAGCATATAGCCGAGCAAATAAAGCCCTACGTGCTGGAAGGAGAGCCGAAGAAGCGACGAATCAAGCGGCTGCTGCCTGTGGGAAAACAACAGGTAGAAAAACGGCATGAGCGAAAAAGCAAAAAACCATAAAGACAGCGCGTAGATGAGATCTCTCTTCGAAGCATACTTTTGCACTATTTTCACGATCGGTGTCATAAGATAAAGCACTGCAACCATGGGGAGAAACCAGAAGCGGCTAAAAAACATCTGGTAATTATACTGAAGAAAATCATAGACAGACCCGAACTTCATATGGTTGAAGAAAACGTCAATACAGGAATACACGCCGATCCAAAAAACCCAGGGCATCTAGAGGCGTCTCGACCGCTTTCCGAAAAAAGTTTTATAACTTTCATTTTTCCCCAAAAGCAACGCACCGCTCAGCATTGCAAAGAGGGCAACACCAAACTGCGTATAGAGGTATGGGGTAAGTAACCAATAATCCAAAAGTGTCGTATGGGGAAGAAAAAAAGAGTTGTGCCTGAATACGATACAGTAAATCGCAACAATCCTGATGAGATCAGCCCAAAGATACCGCTTTTTCTCCTGTCTTTTTTTTGCCATTCCCTACTCGATAAACAAAAAGAAGAATACCACATGACTCACCGTTTTGCACGCATTATCGGTATGATTCTGTTGTTACCTTACTGTAAAACGGGTATACTTTCCTGTGCATGTGACAAAAAAACACTTCTTTTTCTTCCTCTGCCTCTTTTTCATCCTCTACGGAGTGTTGCTTATTCTGAAAGCGAGTTTTGTTGTTGAGGGCGTCAGGTATTTTGTCCTTTTTGATGACGAGATGGTGTCAATGCGCTACGCGAAGAATCTCGCACATGGACTAGGTCTTGTGTGGAACGTAGGAGGGGAACGCGTCGAAGGCTTTACCAATCCTCTCTGGACACTCTACATGTCGCTACTCCACTTGCTCCCTATCCCTCTTCAAAAAATGGGATTACTCATACAACTCAGCGGCCTTTTCTTATCACTTCTCACACTCATCCTGGTAAAAAAACTCTGCAGCGTACTCCTGGTAAACCGTTTCGGTACGGTGACGGCGCTTTTACTCACTGCGTTTTACTTCCCGCTTGTCAACTGGAACGTGATCCTCGGTACGGAAGTCAGTCTTCTCACGCTTCTTCTTACCTCCCAAGCATACCTCACGGTAAAAATCCTGCAAACCAAACGCTTCTCGCTTCTCCTTTTTGCGTTGTTGGGGATTGCCACACTCACCAGGCTTGATGCACTTGTGCCCTCTCTCATAATCACGCTTTTCCTCTATGTGTCGGTAAAACAGCTTCGGAGAAAGATTATATCCCGCGGAGTCCCCGTCCTCCTTTCGTTTCTTTTGCTTCAGGAAGGAATCCGCATATGGTATTACCATGAGCTTCTCCCAAACACCTACTACCTCAAAACAACAGGGTTTCCTACTATCCTTCGTATGACAAGAGGGTTTTTTGTCGCACTGCAGATGATAAATCCTGTTCTTGTCCTCCAAACAGCAGTCTATGTCCTTCTGAAAAAAAGGGCTCCTCTCACTTTTATCTCACTTCTCATCCTGTCCCAGGTGGCATACAGTATCACAGTCGGAGGGGATGCGTGGGAATTTTTCGGAGGAACAAACCGCTACGTGACAGTCGTGATGCCGCTTTTTTTTGTGCTCCTCTCGCTCTCTTTCTCTGAGATATTTGTGTTCCTGCAAAAAAAGTACGGGATACGGGGAAGAAACCTGTCACTGAGTCAAATCGGGACAATGTTTCTCCTCCTCATTATTATGAATACCAATACTGCCGACGAATTCGTGCAATGGACGACACTCAAAGAGTCCTACACCATGGGCCAGAATAGGTACCAGGTCGATATTGCCAATAGCATAAATGCGCTCTCAACACCTGACGCGAAAGTCGCCATCACACTAGCAGGCGTGACACCGTATTTTTCAAAAGGTCGCTACTTTGTTGATTTACTCGGAAAAAACGACAAACACATCGCCCGGATGAGCGTTGCTATGGCCGGTGTACCACAAAATAAACTCAAACGTTTTCTTCTCTACAACCCGGGGCATATGAAATCAGACATATCCTACTCTTTACATACCTACAACCCCGATATTGTGGTCCAGCCTCTTCTTGAAGAGGAAAGTCCCCTCCTTTCAAAAAACTATCACAAAGTCAGGCTACATAACCAATATGACTTTTTTCTCCGTAAAGGGTCAAAACGCGTGCTGTGGGATACTATCGCAAAAGAAAACAGCGGCTACCAACTATAGAGAAAAATTTTGAGGAGAGCATAAAAAGATGCCTATATTTTTCCCCATCCCTCAATGATGATAAATACGACGTAGAGCCCGAGAAGACAAATCCCTTCCCTCCGCGTCACTTTCCTCCCTGAGCGTGCGAAGAAGAAAAACAGAGCCAGTCCCACGGAGACGATAAGAAATGTTCCGAAAAAATTTTTCACTGTCACAGAGGCACCGTCACTTAGCAGTGTAAAAATCCCGAAAAGAAACGTATTGGCAGCAGCCGACCCGACATAGTCACCAAAAGCGATATCTTTTTTGCCTGCAAGGACGGAGCGGATGGCAAGTGAGAGCTCGGGAAGATTTGTTCCAAGTGAGAGAACGACGATACTGACGGTAAATGCGGAGAGTGAGAATGCGTCTGCGAAAAAAAGCGTATCTTCAACAATGAGATGGCTTGCAACAAAGACAATCCCGATTCCTATCACCACCTTGATGATTTCAAGAAGTGAGTATTGCCTGATTCGGAAAAGCGCGCCGTTACTTGTGTCCAAAAGCCCGTGCTCCCGCTCAATGAGGACAAATAGCAACCCATATAACCCAAGCATCACAATCGCCTCAACACTCGTGATCACCCTGTCCATCACAAAAAATGTCGGTGCAAGCATCACAACAAATGCAATGAGAAGGTTCCTGTCCCGAAGCTGCGCGTGGAGATTGATACCGTTACCCAAAATCGCAAGAAGCGGTATGGCGAGTAGGAAAAGGACCGGAATTCCGCCTATCAGGTCTCCAATGAAAATTTCCGGATTTTTCTCAGCAAGCGCAGTCATCCCGAGTGCAAACTCTGGTGTTGAGGTGAACATCCCGAGTACAAAAAATGAAAAGGCAAATGACGAGAGCCTGAGTCTCTGGGAAAAAGAATCCGTTGCTTTTATGATAAGTCCCGCACCTATCCACATCCCGACAAACGCGAGAAGAGAGGTAATCAGATGGCTTAGATACATCGTTTTACCCAGTATAGCATCTGCCTTTTTTTCATCCTGTTTCCGGTTTCGTGTAGGAAAAGCTGAAAACGGAAATTTCTCCTGGTAATTTCTTATTATATATGGTATACTTAGCCTCGATGGTACACGCATTGTATGCGAGCGGATTTCTCTACCATGCCCCAACCCAGCAAATCCTCTTGCAGCAAATCTCAACTGATTCGCTCTGGTCTTTGATCGGAGGGACGCATACTTCCAAAGAACCCGCTGAGAAAGCATTCCAGCGCATCGCCAAATCTGTCCTCAAACTCAACCTTGCCCTCTCGTCAATCCACCCCGTCTATGCCTACGTCCGTGAGGATGTGGGAAGGAAACACTCCATCCTCTATGCCGAAATTACCAATATCAACAAGGCACCGTCAAAAAAAAATGGTCTTTTCACCTGGTTTTCAAGAAAGCAAATCACCAAACTGCCTTTAGACCCGCAAACCAAGCAGGATATCATTGTCGGCCAGAGGGTCATTGATTCAAGAATCCGCGAAGTGCTAGGGGAACATAA
>JAUYMJ010000094.1 GCA_030698775.1 bacterium | reverse complement strand
CATCGCCTTCTAGTACGTGTTTTGTTTTGTGTGTTTGCTCTGCCCCTGCGCCGTAGAATCCGGAGATCGTGGTTTTTGAATGCCCACCATTCACCCATTGATTCTGTGCGCGAAATCGAAATGTTCCCAGCTCTGGTTTCTCCTTGATCAAATTGACTGTTTGGACAAGTTGGTCAACATTTACTCCATTGATGGTTTTTGCCATTTATTTTCACCTCCTTTCGCTTGAATTTTTTGTTCTGTGAGGTTTTTTGCTGTGAGCACAATAGCGTGTGCGTTATACTCACGCGCAACTGCCCGCGTATTTTCAGCGCTACTGTGCGAGAAATAGTCAAATCTTTCAATAACGTTGACATCTACAAAACCTGCTCTCTCAATCAATCTGAAATATCCTTCCTCAAGCGTTGCACCAACAACACATTCTGCCCAAAGCTTCGGGTCATTTCTGGATTCTTTAGAGATTGGATTACCTAAGACAATATCTGCGAGTGATAGCTTGCCGCCTGGTTTGAGTACTCGATAGATTTCTGAGAAGACCTTCTCTTTGTCAGGAACTAAATTGATCACACCATTTGAGATAACGACATCAACACTTTCATCTTCAATCGGCAAGCTCTCCACATCAGCCTTAAGAATGACTACATTAGAAAATCCATTATTCGAAGAGGCCTTTCTCGCCTTTGCAATCATTGCGTCGGTAATATCAACTCCTATAACTTTGCCTTCTCTCCCCACTAATTGTGAAGCAATTAACACATCTGTTCCCGAACCAGAACCAATATCGAGCACCACATCGCCTCTCTTGATCGTGTTGTTTTTGAAGTGGTAGGATACGCCGGCAAACGATTCAACAGCAAGAGAAGGGAGGGTTGCCAAAAGCTTTTTTGGGTAGCCAACGGTAAGGGCAGCGTGTAATCCGACAGGAAAGTGGAAATTCTGCAACGGATTTACTGAAACAGCTTCATACATTTGGCACACCGCAACGTGTATCTTCTCAGCGAGTGCCTTCTTGTTTTTCATTTGTGCTAGCATGACCATAGGTGTTTATACTTTACAGACGAATTTTCTGAAAAAAAGTTCCATATGTTTAAAACGTGCGCAACAGTCTAGCAATTCGTTTTTCAAGAGTATTGGGAACTTTCGTTTGTTTTGAGACGTTTTGAAGTTTTTCTTTAAGCGTTTTCTCAAACTCAATCCGATTGCAGCAGTCTTTACAGAAACGGACGTGATTATCAAGTTCCTTTTTCTCGGTACTCCTTAGTTTTCCTTGCAATAATTCAAAGATTCTCTTCACCGATTCAGAGCAAGAAATGGTTTTCATATGATTCCTTTTTCCTTTGCTACCTCCCAAAGTAATTTCTGTAAAATTGCTCTCCCCCTATGGAGTCGGGATCGCACTGTTCCTATGGGAAGCTTGAGAATTCTCGCCGCCTCTTGATAGGGAAGTTCCTCAAAACAGCAAAGCATGACGACTGTCTTGTACTTTTCTGGAAGGCAGGAGAGTGCTTTTGTAATCTGTTCTGAAGATAACGCATTTATGAATGCTATTTCAGGATTCGAGTTGTCAAGTATCAAAGGAGATACAAGTTGTTCAAAAAGTGAAAAATCCTCATCCTCTCCTAAGAGCTGGCTTTCTTTTAATGGTTCTTTTTCTCGTTGTTTTTTTCTATACGTACTGATATATAAATTTTGACAGATGCGAAGAATCCATGGTCTGAAACTATGATGATTGCGAAGGGTGGGAAACTTCTCCCAGGCCTTAAGACAAGCCTCTGCAATTAAATCTTCTGCATCCATTCGGTCTTTGGTGAGCCGCAATGATACCCGATACATAACAGCAAGTGCGTCTTTTAAGAGCAGACTAAACTCCTCCTTATTCTCTGTACCCATAAGACGCACTCATTATAGAATAAGACGAAAAAATAGCCAAAAAGTTCCAAATGATAAATCAGTTATTCAGAGTGCTATCGTTGGGGTAGCAGAGGGCGAGGGTGTGGACGAGGGTATCGCTGCGTCTGTGGCAGATGGTGTCGTGGTAAGCATCCCACTTGGCGTTGCGAGAGGCTGCTTCTGGAAAATCCCAGTCGCCTTTCCCGGAATCACATGCACTCGTTTGGCATGAAGTCCATTCTCTGTTGGCTCACCAACAACAGCGATTCGCTGACCGACGACTAAATCCGCAAACGTCGCTGTATCTTTTCCTTTCATCGCAATCACTGTCAAATCGTCTATTATTATCGTATATACTCGATCTCTCTGGATCTGGTGGGCAATTGTCAAAACGCCGTCGCCAACCTCTGTAATGACCCCTTCGACAGCATGGCGTTTCATTTGCGCGGAGGTAGATGCAGTTGTAACCCGTACTTTGGTGACTCTACCAATTGATCGATCAAAAGACGAGCTGTCTGAACTTAATTTTTCAAGAAGATCTTTCAGCCCCATCGCACCGAGCTTGGCTTCTTTTTTCAGCTGTTGCTCTTCTTTTTTGGCGAGTTTTAGCTCGGCATTGGTGAGTTTTTTGGAGCTGCCGTTACCTGAATTACTCTGCTGTGAACCTTGGCTACTCTGGCTATTCCCCTGATTTTGTGATCCTGCATTGCCGTTACCGTTACTATTACCATTGGAATTCCCGTTTCCATGAGAACTCCCTTGATCCTGATTCTGCTGCCCCGGAGCGTTGTCATTCTTCGCGAGCACATACCCCCCTGCGGCGAGCAGGAGCGTCAATGCCAAAACAATACTCACAATGATACTACGATACAAGTTCATTACGATTCAGGTGAGACAGAGAGTGTCTGCGTTTTTTCGTTTCCGTTCCCATCATATGCCGTAACCCTGACGACACTCTCACCACTTCCTAAAAGCACCGTTCCTTCAAACGCTCCCTGATCATCACTCTCCACCGACGTATCATCGGAATCAGTAAAAATCAGTACCGTTGCGTGGGGAAGTGTCTTACCGGAAACGAGCAATTCTCCGTTAATTGCCGAGTCCTGGTCTTTGGGATGATCAATGTTCAAAAAAAGAGACTGTACTGTCTGGGTAGGCTCATTCTTGGGAAGTGGTTTTTGAAAAACATTCAAGACGATCGCTCCAGCTAGAACAATGAGGCAAACGACAAGAAGTAGTAGTAAGCGTTTCCCTTTACGTTTGCCGATAGGAACCGGAGGAGGAGTATTTTGCTGTGTCGTTTGTGGCGGAACTGCTACTTCAGGCATCTATCAATCATCATAGACCTTTTTTCAACAAAAACAACCAGGGTATTTTTATCTGCCGAAGTGGAATCCGCGGAATAACCTGCCTATTGCGTTCTTAAACTCTTCCCAGGAGAGGAAAGGGAGATGTACCTCAGCAACAGGAGCCGTCAGTGGAGGCGTTATTGTCGGAGTCGTTGACAGCGTTGGCGTGACAGATGGTCCATCACCGTGCTCATCCGACTTCTTGCCGACATCAGTTCTCGCAGCCTCTGAAACCTCATCCCCGCCTACATGTAGTTTTGCGACGCAGGACACGTACTCTCCATGGTTTTTCCAATCACCCTCGCTGTCACATTCCTCAGTCGTTTCTGCAGATGTTTCTGCTGCTTTCACACCGTGGTTTTTTTCTTCATCTTTTTCATCCCTCTCCTGTGAGGACGGAGCGGGTGTCGTTGTCAACGTCACGGTAGGTGATACATCCAAAACCACAGGGAGAGCTACTTGCACCTCAGGGATATTATTATTTTTTTCTTCGCTCTCCCTATGCTCTGCTGCGACGGCCTGGCCATGGTTTTCTTCTTGGCGGTTCCCGTTATCCTTATTATTCCCCTGGGAAGCATACGCCGGTGTTGCAATAAGGAGGAATGATACGCCTGCGATGATGAAATCTTTTCTCATGTCTCTGCTTAGTACAACGAACAATCTGCAAAAATGTTACATCTTCCTTTGTTTTCCGTTCTATTAGTAGGAAAGTTTGCTACAATATGCCCTCCTACGATGGAAAACGAAGCAACCATTATAGAGAAGGCACGACATGGCGATAAAGAGGCGTTTGGGATGCTATACAAACATTACTTCCCGCGCATCCATCGCTACTGTAAAGCAA
>JAUYMJ010000093.1 GCA_030698775.1 bacterium | reverse complement strand
TCGATGAAGCAGCTTTCATCCGCTTCCTCAAGATAATGAAAGCCGAAGGGATCTGGGTATGTGCATTCACAAAGACTTCGGTCTTTGCCGACGATGAGCGCTGCCTCGAAATCCACGGCTGCACCTCTCGAGAATTGGCCGAGATAGTCGCCAAACTGGACGTCACCGTACTTGTCGGATTCAACGCGATCGACTGGGACGTTCAAGAAAAGCTGGTCGTAAGCAAAAAGCATAACTATGCCTGCATAAGAAACAAAACTCTCGAGCTTCTGGCAGAGGTCGGACTAAACAAGACGAATCCTTCACGGCTAGGGCTAGGCTGCAGCCCAATGACACACCTGAACGTGGATGATATGGTCGTAATATACACCTACGCTCGGCCGCGCAACCTTTCCCCAATCATCACCACCACGATGTGCGTTGGACCCTGCAAAAAAGAAGCAGACTGGCGAGGGATGACTCCGTTCGAAAAACTCCCGAATATCTATGCCAAAATCTGCGGTTGGAACATCGAGCACGGAATCTGGACCCTTGATTGGCTGCGAGAGAACGGAATTCCGCCTTACCCGGGAATGTTCTGCTGCAAGCAGATTCGCCGAGGCGCCTGCGTCAAGTTAAACGGAGACGTGACCTTCTGCCCAGGCAGCGACAAAATTCTCGGCAACGTCGTGAAAGAGCCAATGGAGGCAGTGCTCGCTCGATCACCTCACTTCAGGCATACAGACGAGAAGGAGCGCTTCTGTCCCGCCAAGTGCGGAAAATCACTACCAGATACACTCCAAACCGAAGTGATGGCAAAACTCGAAAAAAAGTTTAGGTAAACTACCAATGAAAGGAGATCCGGCCGCTGGCAAACCGCCAAGCGGCCTTTTCTTATTAAAAAACGCTGAACGAAATTTTCGAACAGCGCAGTATTCTTTTCTATCGATGAATCTTTTCTGCCAGAGCTCTGACCTTGTCAGGCACTAGCATGTCGACACCGCTTTGATCGTGAACAGAGATACTCGATGCCACCAGAAATGCGTTCACGTATGGAAGATATTCTTCCACGTTCTCGGCAGAAACTCCGCTGCATAACGCAAGAGGAAGCAGACCAATTCCCATCTTCATTTTCTCGATCTTTTTGATCGGCGCAGACACACCGGTTGCCGGACCGCTCGTCGTCACGATATCTACCCAACCAGAGCTCAGATGGGCCACTAAACCGAGCAGGTCGTCTGGAATTTCTGGCTGGTGTTTCATTCCCACTCCACCAAAGTACAACGTTTCATTGAAAAGCCCTCTGTGTACTCTCGCAAGAGTAATATCTTCTAATGGCTCGAATGTTGCCATTGCCACCGCTGTGCCGGCATTGTCCACCCAAACACCATCTATGCCGATCGGCGCCTCACGGAAAACCTTGATCGGCGAGAGGTCGAGGCAGTTCACCCCGATCCAGAAATCTGGATAGTTGTCCCTGACTTCCTCGTAGATCGGCCACAACCTTTGTGCGGTCATACTATGATTGATCAGAAAGACACCATCCGCTCCCTCCGCCTCTGCAACACGAGTATTTTCTACTGCAGTCGGAGAGTCAACCACGTGAATCACCGGCAAAAACGCTTTCTTTCCCTTTCCAAACGCTTCAAAGAAATCAGCCAAGATATAATTCCTCCTTCTATGCAATCACAAGAATGTCGGGATTTGCTTCTTCGACCAATCTCTTGGCCTCGGAGTATCCATAGTGAGCTTTGCCCGAATCCACCGGCAGATAGCCGTTTCTCCCGAGCAAGACATTTAGCTCAACAAAGTTGTTGGTGCTTCCTTCTTGACGGAATGAAACCCTGCTGCTCTCTTCCGCATTTTCGAGCGCAACTATCATGCACCTCGTGCACTCGCCTCGTAGCTCATGATCTGACAGAAACATACTTTGCAAGATCAGATCAGGAAGATGATATGCCCTCTCTCTAGTGCTACCCAAGCAGAACAGCCCGGTGCCTAGATGACTCGAGTCAATCCGGCCGTCTTTCAGCGCTTCAAGCATTGCAAGCTGCGATACTACCAAAATCCGATTCCTCATCTTTTCTCTCCCCCCTCTCTCGTGTTAGATACAACTGTTACAATAGCAGTTTGCTGGGATATTTCAACTTTATGCGCACTGAATAATATAATTGACTAGAAAATGCAGCGATCGCTTTAAATCCTAGTCAATTTAGTTCAAGTTATTTTTTGGCAGGCTTCGAAGCCATCCAGAGAACTTCAAACCAATCTCTCATCATATCGGACAAATCCTTTGATTCAACCAGAATGCCGTATGATTCAACAATTGAGGAGATAAACCAAACTTTATTCAGATAAATACCGATATAAACAGGAGCCCGGAAAAATTTTGGAGCAAAACGCAGATTTCTCATATGAGCTGCTCCATGTGAATAAAGAGGATCATCAAGTTCAGTCTCGGCCGTACGCACCCCCCTAGCTTTGATGCCGAGCTTAATCCTTCGACTAACCATATCTTTCAAATATTTTGCTCCCAAAGTTTGCTCGATCGTAGTTGCCTCTCCGATAAAGAGAGCCGCCAACCGCCGTCGCTGAAACCGTCGTCAACATCATGACCGCAAGAGCCCATATTACCTCAGTGAATATGGTCGCCCAAGGACAATTTCCCCACGAGGGCTCATAATAAAAACCAAGAATATCAAATCCCTGCCACGACGGCAGGGATTTTTTAATTGCCAACGGGCTAACCGCTGAATGCTTTTCAATATTGTGGACAAGCCTGTGGATAATGTTGACAACCACAAAATAGACATAACCGTCCTGATAACATCGTTAAAACTACTAAGCGAAAGAGTCGCCTAATAAGCGGTAAGATTATGGGTTTTCTGCATCAACAAAATAGTTCAGCATTATCCAATACGTAAAATTGGCAACAATCAAAATAGCTCAAGCGATATCCCATCGTAAGCTTCTCGACCGTACAAGTCTGAATCCATCTCAATGCATAAACAGCATTTAGCATGTAGAATTTAGCATTTAGTATTTAATATTTGATCCAACTTTTCGATACACCAAAAAAATACATTGCAATGTTCTAACTACTCTATGCTATATGCCTATTTGTTAAAGTGCTTTCTTCTCCGCCTCCAGAGTGCCCCGGATCTCGGCTTTCTTCAAGTCAATCACTCTCTCATACAAAGAGATAAGTTTCTTGACCGAAGTTTCATTGGAAAATTCCTCAATCCTTCTCATACCCTCCTTAGCAAAAATATCGCGAAGTTTATCGTCTTTAAGTAATTTTACCACTTTTTCTGAAAAATCAGAAATAGAAAGTTTTGTCAGAAAGCCATCTTCCCCATCGTGAATCAGGTCCAGGGGTCCCATTTTGCCCACAGCCACCGGCGGTGTACCGGAAGCCATAGCCTCGGCAATTACGATGCCTTGGGTTTCAGTCACAGACGGAAAGGTGAAAATATCAGCCAAACCAAAAATTTTGTTGGCTTCATTCTTCGGGACCATACCTGTCATCGTAATCGAAGCCCCAAGCCCTAAGTCCAAAATCCTATTCTTTGCCCAATCCTCCTCGGGACCACCACCAACCATTAACAAATGAACTTTTGGATATTGTTTTCTGATCTCAGCAAATGACCTGAACAAGAAATCAATATTTTTCTCCTTCGCTATTCGGGAAAGATAGAGACAAATTTTTGCCTCAGGATCGATCTTGTATTTTTTCCGAAGCCGATGCGCGTCCAATCCTTTGACCTTCTCATAATTTTTCGGCTCAATCCCAGTCATAATCACCTCAATCGGAGCCCTTACTCCATACTTATGCAGAATTTTTTTCATTGGATTGGAGGGAGTAATGATTTGATCACAGCTATTACAAAATCGCCTCGACATACCTTTGAGATAACTTCTGACAATCGACGAGAAGTATCCGGCGTAATGAGTATATTCAGCAATCAAAGTGTGATAGGTGTAGACCAAAGGAATGTTGAATTCCCTGGCAACATGACGCGCCAAACGCCCAGCTGTGAACATATGCTGACTATGAATGATGTCTAGCTTAGAAATAATATCCGCCGGCAAATAAGCGTCTTCTAGAGTCAAAGAAGGTATAAAAATCGGGTAGAGCCGGCCCTTCTTGTCCTCAATTGACGGAAAGCGGTAAACGTGGTGCTCTGTCTGTGCTGTTGGATTATCCGGAG
>JAUYMJ010000049.1 GCA_030698775.1 bacterium | reverse complement strand
TCAAAGCTCAAAGTAAACAACTTGAAACTTTTTGATTAGGTTTTGATCTTTGACCTACCTGCCGGCAGGCAGGTTTTTGACTTTTGATTTTATGGTACAGGTACATTTGTTTATCGGCGGCTACGTCCACAGCGTCGGATTCCGTGCATTTGTCAAACGCGAGGCAGAGAAACTCGGTTTGACCGGATGGGTAAGAAACCTGCCTGCCGGCAGGCAGGCCTTGCCTGATAATCGTGTTGAGGTATTGGCTCAGTCTTCGGCAAGCTCAGACCAAGAGGCAAAAGAGGCACTTGAGCAATTAATTCTGCTTTGCAGAAAAGGCCCGTTTATTGCTGAAGTGAGGGGAGTGAGCGTTTCGTGGGAGGAAACAAAAGGTACATATTCAGATTTTCATATTCTCGGAACAGAGTGAGATTCTTTAAGGGCTACTCCTACTCCTCGAAGATGGGATCAATAGTTGTCCACAGGCTGATTTTGTGACATCAATCTAACGATCTCTTTTATTGTCGGTTGTGGATCTATTGTGTATGCTTTTTTTGCTAGCGATAGTGCTTCCTCTTTCTCACCCAGTTTATAGTTGGCGATTGCGAGAAGAAAGATCAGGTAAGCATCATTTCTATTTGTCTCCAGCTTTCTCTCGAGAAATTCTCTTGCTGCCTCATACCCTTTCTCTTGTAAGAGCAATCTGGCGAAGCTAGAATCAGGCATATAGCCGTAATAGTGGTCGATTGCTTGGTGAAAGTAATCGTTTGTCTTTGACTGGTTACCCTCTCTTGCATACGTGAGCCCAATGTTGTAGAGATTCACCTCATAAGGGAAGAGCGTAGCCGATTTCATAAAATAGGAACGGGCTGTTGTGTACTGTTTCTTTTCGAGATATTCTATGCCAATATCATTTTCCAAAAGGAAGCTTTGTGAAACCTTGACGTCATGTGTGAAGAGTGTGTGGGAATTGTACCAATTTGTGTTTCTCACGAGAGTCCGAAGCATTAACCCGACAATAATGAGTGATGCGCATATCACAAGACTGGTCTTCAGAATCGTATTCCTAATGTGAATCTGTTGGATTGTGACACCGATCATACCGAGAAGCCCTAGCATCGGTACATAAAACCACCGGTCTGCAACAGTCATTGTGAGGGGAAATACCTGTAAAAGGATACTCATCCCGGAGAGAAACCAGAACGTAAAAAATAAAAAGAACGGGAAGGATTTCTTCCGAAAACGAAAGAGTGTACATGCCACCCCTAAGGCTATGAGGAGAACGACACTTAGCATGAGAAGGGGAGAATAAAAATCGGCAATTGTCATTTGGTGTACGACCCACAGCTGTGATATTGCTAGGTCAATTGGAAAGAAAAATGTTTTGAAGTAAAAGAGCACGATTTTAGGCATCGTGACGAGCCGCTCAGTCAATGTTGCTCGTACGATCGGGATAAAATCCAGGCTATGAGGGTTATACAAAATATGTGCTACATGTATTCGAAGGAAGAGATATATCCCCAAGGTCGAAGCGAGAAAAGGGATATGGAGTAAGATTATCCGTTTATTTTTTAGGAGCTGCGTACATACAACCAGTGCTACAAAGACTACGCCAGACTCTTTTGAAAGCAGGGAAAGAAGGAGAAGACTGTAGACCAGAAAGAGTGTCCAGGAGGATGGTGGGTTGTTTTTTAACATAAGATACAGTGCCGACAGCCCAAAAAAGGCATAGAGCACCTCGGAGGATGCCGATATAAATGCAACTGACTCGACAGTCATAGGGTGTACTAGAAAAATGAGTGCCAGAAAGAGTGCTACTTTTTTGTTGCATGCCAGCGAAAAGATTTTGAACGCCAAGACTGCGTTTACTATATGGAGTGTTACTTGCAGTAGATGAAACGGGAAGGCGTGTTGTCCAAAAAGCGTATAGAGCAATGAAAGGTATGAAAGCTGAAGCGGTCGATAGAATGCTCCGGGAAGTATTGACGCTTCAGAAAAAAATGCATTGAGATTTGAAAAGGAGTGTAACGAGGGGCTTTGGATTATTTGTGTAAAGTCATCCCACACAAAGCCGTTCGCTAAACTATTAAAGTAGGTAAGAAATCCAATGGTAGCTATTGTGAGTGTCCATTTATGAAGCGTGAGGAAAGAAGCTTTCCCTTCGTGCATGATGAAAGTATAGCATTTGGGGAGGGAGGTAATTTTACTTTATCTTCAAAGAATACCTTGCAAAAAACGCAGCCATGAGGGTCGTGATCGGTACTGCGAGAATGAGGCCAATACTGCCTGCAAGCGTCCGTGCGATTTCCTCAACGACCATTTCGTTATTGAGAATGACCCACAATGGCTGATTGAGAGGGTTGAGTACGAAGAAGATAAAAAGGGGAAGTGAGACCCCGGCATAGGCGAGGACAAGGGTATTGACGAGTGATGTGATATGCTCACGGCCGACGATAAAGCCTTTTTGGATCAGCTCTTTCGTTTTTAGCTTGGCATTTGTCTCAGCCAGGGTAAAAATCGTCGCAGCCTGTGTCGTCGTCGTGTCATCTAGTACTCCAAGGGTTCCTATGATGATGCCTCCTAGGAGTAGGCCCTGCAAATTGATCGTCTGTGCTCCAAATTGGAGCATGTAGGCATCTTCATTGCCGCCGCCAGTCAAACGAAGCAGGGAGACAAACCAGACTGCGAGAACTCCCGTAATGACGAGCGAGAGGAAGGTGCTCGCAATGGCGATAGATGTCCGTTGGGAGAAGCCATGTGCCAGATAAATGGTTGTTACCATAATAAAGAGTGAGCCGAGGATACTGATAAACAACGGATCTTGTCCTGCTAAAATCTGCGGGACAACAAAAAAGACAATCACCAGAAGGCTCAGGACAAGCCCGAGAAGCGACCCTGCCCCGCGAAGCCCTGTGGTGATCAAAACGAGGAGAAGAAAGGCAAGTGCGATAACGATAACATTGGTGAATCGGAACCGATCATAGATACCGTATGTCGCCTTCGTGCCCTCTTGCTTGACCACAATCACACTTTCTCCCTGGCGTAATTCCTGCCACTCCTTGCTTTTTTGCGGGAACGAGTAGGTCGCTGAGATTGTTTTACCCTTTTCCGGTCCCTCAACGATCTTCACTGAGAGATACTGTTTTGTCGTCTGGAGATTTTTGTCTTCCTGCTCATTGACGACTTTCTCCACAGTCCCTTTTATGTAGGTTGCTTTTGGGTTTGATGGCGACTGCGCGTTGACCTGTGAAAGAGGAAGGAGGAAAAAAAGGGAAAAGATGATAAGTCCGAGAAGTCGTTTCATAGAGGGATATTATAGCAAAACGAAGAAAGAACTTGACAAATGCGAATAAGTCGCATATAATAATGCAAGTTAGTCGCGTTCGTTTCGCTTTTATGCAACTATCAGCACAACTATTGCAACAATCTCAATTAAAAGTCACAAATGCCCGGAAAGTGGCGATTCATTTTTTTGAGAAAGAAGAACGGCCGGTCGACGTTGAGGAGATCCTCTTTCATTTGAGAAAACACAAACTTGCAACTGACCGCGCAACCGTGTACCGGATGATCGATACGTTTTTGGACAGGGGAATTATTACCCGGTTGGAGTTTGGGGAAGGAAAGTACCGTTACGAGCTTGCGGGATCAGACCATCACCATCTCGTTTGTGAAAACTGTGGCCGAGTTGAAGATATTTCAGATTGCGGGATTGAAGCGTGGGAAAAAAAGATAAAGCAGAAGAAACATTTTTTGGTGAAGCATCATTCTCTGGAGTTTTTCGGAATATGTAAGTCATGTCAATAGTTGAGTACGTTTTCATTTTTACTTTTTTGGGTAGTGTTGTCTCTCTTGTGGGAGGGTTTGCTCTTTTGGCGAAGGAGTCTTTGGCGCATAGAATATCCCACATCCTGACGACGTTTGCGGCAGGAACGTTTCTTGCAACAGTGTTTTTCGATTTACTCCCTGAAGCAGCCGAAGCAGCCGAAGGAACAGGTACGGATATTTTTTTGTGGACGCTTGTTGGTATTATCGTCTTTTTTTATCTTGGGCGTATGCTGCACTGGTTCCATCATCATGATGACCATGAAGATCCACATGCCAAGAGAAGGGCTGAGACGCCGCTTATCATCATTGGTGATACCATTCACAATTTTATTGACGGTATTGTCATCGCATCGACATTTCTCGTGAGTATTCCCTTAGGTATCGTCACTACGTTCGCCGTTGCGGCCCATGAGATCCCACAAGAGATTGGGGATTTTGGTCTTCTTTTACATAGGGGTATTTCAAGAAGAAACGTTTTGATCATTAATATTATCAGCGCTCTTTTTGCCTTTCTTGGTGCAATTTTGGCACTGACGATAGGAGAGAGTATTAAGGGTTTGCTGCCAATTTTCTTAGCGCTCACTGCTGGGTTTTTTCTTTATATATCCCTTTCAGATATCGTGCCCGGTATTAACCACGAAACGAGGCGTGGCCATATTCTCTTCAGCAGTATTGTCTTTTTTATCGGTATTGCAGTGGTTGGAGTGGCAATAACACTTCTTGAAGGGGGACATTAGGATTGTCCCTGTCCCTGCTCAGTGAAGATCTCGTCGTGCATTTCCCAGAATTTTCCTTGTTCGTTGGCACATTCTGTCGCATGTGCGTAGGACATTGCCATCGGGTGAAGCTGGATGAGGGGGAGCTGGCGGTAGTAAAACTTCACCTTTCCCGTGTCGATATATTCTTTTTTGATCTGCGGAAATGAGTCTTGGAAAAATCGCAAGCAGAAGGGGCACTGGAGATCGCTGAATTCGATCATTGTCACAGGTGCCGTGTCTTTTCCAAGAGGGGGAAGATGCCCGAGTGCAACCTCTGTTTTCGTGCCTTCATCTGTTCCTGAAAGCGCCGAATCAAGTGCCGTTTTGAACTGGGCGAATGGGACCGCACCAACGACACGTTTACCGTTTATATAAAACGTCGGTGTTGCTTCGGCACTTGCCGTAATTGCGTCTGCGATATCTTTATCTATCAGGTCTTTATACTTCTCCTGGTCGATGCACTGGTTGAATTTATTTGTATCAAGGCGTAGATCTTTTGCCCAGCCTTTCACCGTGTCTAATGTAATTTCCTGCTGTCCCTGTGTGTTGCCCGCCTGTGCGTTTTGCAAAGCGGACGTTGTGCCTCCCTGCTGAAGATACTGGATTTTGGTTGTCGTCATGCCTAAGAGAAATGCGAAGATCACAAGGAGAATGACCCAAAGAGGAGAGAGCGGGGAGTCCTGAAAACGGACTTTCGGCAGATGGATTTCAATATAATCATTTGACGTTTTTGTAGGGGACTTTATGGTTGGAGCGGATTGCTGGGACAAGGGTTTTTTTCTATTTGGTCTTATTGCGGGAGGCATTGGTAGCAACTATTGTATGGGGAGGTGTATTGATTGTCAACCCCGATTGAATCGTGATTTTATCGGGGGAACTCGGAGTCAACCCTTGGTTGGGAAGCATTAGGAAGGAGTAAGTCGTGGATATATTTCCTCGGTGAAGCGATATCGGTTTTTCGTTGGCTCTTTGTACCAGAAAGCCTGATCATTTTCTCTAGGATTCCCTCGAATCGTCTCAAGCATGTCGCCTAAGAAGATACCGACACTTTCCGGATCGTGGATATTTACCAATGTAAATTCCTCCTGGTGTGTCGGACGGTCAAAAGTAATGATAATGCTGCCCATGTTCACAAGAGACGCGATTAATCCATTTCTTTGGATATCAAGTTCAGTACAGCGGACTTGATCAAGCAGTACATCGTTGACGTTATAGTAGATAAATGGCAGACTTCTTACCTCAAGAATTTTTCGCGTCGTGACAATATAGAAATGAAAATACCACGAGAAGAACGTGAAGGAGATTACGCCTGCAGCAATAGCCCATACTATGAGAAGAAGTGATAGAAAATGTAGAAAAGAAAGAGCTCCATTGATCAGAAGAAAGAGGATGACTGCAGAGCAAACAACTGCGACGATACCAACTCCTCCGATTGGAGAGAGTATGTCAAACCAGTGCGTCCGGGTTGCCAAAAGGAGCTGTTCGTTTGGTAAGCAGACAAAACGCGCGCAAAAATGCTTGGGTAATGATAGCCCTTTTCGAATATTCATAATAAGAAACCCCGCATTCTCTAGACATATACAATAAGTTCAAAGATTCAAAAGATAATAAAATACGCACAAAAAGAATAGCAGAGAGGAGAGTAAGATTGCAGTAAGATAACTGACGAAAAATATGTAACGCATCTTACGCAGAAATAGTTTGTCGCTTCTTGGTATAATTGAGCAGTGGGTGACAAGCAGCATACGCTTGAGAAGTTTTTCTCAGCGTCACAGTCTATCCCCTATAAAAAAGGTGAGATCATCATCCGTCCTGGAGATGTACCTCAGGGCATTTACTTTCTCAAGAAAGGCTACATCCGATCTTACTCAGTTTCACGGAAAGGAGAGGAATTGACGTTTTTTATCTTACAGCCAAGAGATTTTTTTCCTCTTAGTTGGGGACTGACAGACCGACAGATTTATTACTACTATGAGACAATGACGTCTGTTGAGGTCAAGAGGGTGCAAAGAGATTCCTTTGTGCAGTCTCTCAAGAGTAACCCTGAGGTACTTTTTGAGATTACCACCAAAGTCCTCATGAGGCTTCGGATTGTTTTTGAGCGCATGGAATATTTGGCATACGGGAATGCAAATCACAAAGTTGCCTCCATACTCCTTTTCTTGGTGGAAGAGTATGCGACAGAACAAGACCACAAGGTGACTATTTCCGTTCCGCTGACCCATAAAGACATCGCATCACTCGTTGGGATGACCAGAGAAACTGTGAGTGTGGAGATGAGTAAGCTTGCGGGGAAGGGGATCATCAGCCATGAAGGGAAATTCGTCGTTGTCTCAAATCCACAAAAACTCAGACAGGAATCCCTCCTTAAGGCGTAGTAGGAGTTCTATTTATCCATGTATTCTCCCTATTTTCAAAAACAAAAAAGGACGCATTGGGTAGCTCGTAACCAATGTTGGTGTGATCGGAAGAGGGAAGTCCAAGATGGTCAAGAAGTATACGAAGCCCTCCTCCATGACAGACAATAAGCGTCGTCTCCCCAGAATATTTTAGGAGGGTTTTTCCAAGTGCTTTCAGAACACGATTTCTAAACATATCAATTGGTTCTGCGAATTCGTCCAGGGAAATCTTTTTTGTTTTTATTTCCTCTTTTATTTCCGGCCACAGTCTTCCTTCAAGCGCTCCGTAAGAGCGTTCGTTAAGCCCAGGATTTGTCTCAAGAGGCACATGAAGCTTGTTTGCAATTATTTGTGCAGTTTGCACTGCCCGTTGTAGTTCTGAGCTTAAGACATGGGAAATACCGGGCGAGTGTAGCTGCTGGGCAAGGGATTCAGCCTGAAGAATACCTTCCGGAGAGAGGGGGAGATCGCGTGAATCCTGCAGCCGTTGTTCCTTATTCCATGCTGTTTCTGCATGTCTTACCATGACAAGTGTTTCGTTCATAGGCTGATTATAGTCGTTATCACTTAGAAGTGAAAGAGAGGTTTGACATGTGATTTTTTCCATGTTACTATATCCCCTATAGGGGGACTTAAATGTTTCAACCGAAAAATCCAAAAGAACGTATTTTGCATCGATTGAAAATTGCGAGAGGGCACTTAGAAAAAGTGATCTCTATGGTAGAGAAGGATGAGTATTGTATTGATATTTTGCATCAGTCAACAGCTGTCCAAAAGGCCCTTTCGGAGACTGATTTTGTCATTTTGGAGAACCATTTGAAAACGTGTGCTGCTGATGCAATTAAGCAAGGTAAACAAGAAGAGGCGATTAAAGAAATCATGGAAGTTATTAAAAAGACAAGAAAGTCATAAGAATGGAACTAGATAAGATTATCGTATCACTTTTGGGATTTGGAGGAATAGGATTTATTGGATGGTTTTTCTTTGGGAAAAAAGCTTCGTCAAATGCGGTTGAAGTGGGTGATGCAATTACTATACAGGTAAGCGGTGGATACGCTCCTGCAACTATTCAACTTCAGAAAGATAAGAAAACGACAATTACGTTTCATAGGACCGATCCGAGTAGCTGCTTGGAAGAAGTTGTACTATCTGATTTTAAGATACGCAAATTCTTACCCCTAAACAAAGATATCTCGATTGAAATAACGCCACAGAAGGCTGGTGAGTTTCCTTTTGTATGCGGCATGAATATGTTTCACGGCAAAATTATTGTGAAATAACGATGGTTTCTAAAAGTCTTAAAAAAATATTCCTCTTTACGTTACTACTTATTTATCTGCATGGAATAGAAGAGGTTATGGGAGGTTTTCCGCAAATAGATTCGTTTATGCAGCTTGGGGGGAGCTATTTCAAAATAACTCCAGAGCAGTTTTATTGGGTCTCTCATATACTATGGTGGGTGTTAATTCCTATAATGTATATATTCTTTCAGAAGAAAAAATTTGCCATATTTTTATTCTCGTTTTTCGGCTTATTTTTCTTTGTAGAATTGCACCATATAGTCAGGGCCATACTGCTTAGAGGCTATTATCCCGGAGTCTTAACAGCAATAGCATATTCGGTGATTGGGGTCGTCTATTGGAGAGAGCTCATAAACGATTGGAAGAAAAACTATGTCAGAGATTAAAGAAACATTTTCGCTGAAAGGGATGCACTGTGCCTCCTGCGTGCGTGTAAATGAGCGGGCACTAAAGAATGTTCAGGGTGTAAAAGACGCAGTCGTCAATCTTGCCGCGGAGACGGCGATGGTGACATATGACGCAAATACTGCAAGTCTGGATAGCATGAAAAATGCAGTGAAAAAGTTCGGCTACTCACTCTTCCGTCAAGACCTAGAGGATGGTAGTGAAGGAGCGAAAGAAATTTATCAGCTGAGGCGGAAAGTAGCTGTGGGGGCATTTGCCGGCGTACTCATACTGTGGGGGAGTTTTCCATTTATTATGGATTACTCGCCACTGTTTTTGAGAAATTTTTATATCCAATTTATTTTGGCAAGCATTGTCCAATTTTGGGTAGGATTAGATTTTTATAAGACAACCTATAATTCACTTAGGAATCGTTTGGCTAACATGGATGTTCTCGTCGCACTTGGTACCTCTGCTGCATATATATTTTCTACGGCGGTCACATTTTTTCCGCACTTGTTTACGAGACTTAGTATTTCACCTGAGCCGTATTTTGACGTTGCAGCAATCGTCATTACACTTATCCTTCTCGGAAGACTGTTGGAGGCGAGGGCGAAAGCTGGAACGTCTACTGCAATTAAAAAACTTCTCGGCTTGCAAGCAAAAACAGCCCGTATTGTAAAAGACGGAAAGGAGCGGGATATCCCTATTGAAGAAGTACAGGTAGGCGACATACTTCGGGTACGGCCGGGAGAGAAAATTCCCGTTGACGGAATTATTACCGAGGGTCAGTCGGCAATTGATGAGGCGATGGTGACGGGGGAAAGTATTCCTGTTGAAAAGGGAATACAAGATAGTGTCATCGGCGCGACGATGAATAAATCCGGAACATTTTTGTATAAAGCAACGAAAATCGGGAAAGAGACAATGCTTGGACAGATCATCAAACTCGTCCAGGAGGCACAGGGAAGCAGGGCGCCAATCCAGAAACTCGCCGATACAGTTTCCTCGTATTTCGTGCCGATTGTGATGATGATTGCCGTTTTGACGTTTGTCATCTGGTATCTTTTTGGGCCGGAGCCTTCGTTTTCCTATGCGCTTATCACCGCAATTACGGTCCTTATCATCGCATGTCCTTGTGCAATGGGTCTTGCGACGCCAACGGCAGTGATGGTCGGTGTTGGGAAGGCTGCTTCGTTTGGGATACTCATCAGGGATGCAGAGAGTTTGCAAAAAGCGCAGGGTATCACAACTGTTGTTTTTGATAAGACAGGCACATTGACCAGGGGAAAACCAGAGGTGACAGATATCATTGTCGCTCGGGGTCCTGTCGCTAGTTTCCCTCCTACAAGCGCTCGTTCTAGTCTCGCAAGCTCGAACGAACTGCGCGCTAGTAGGAATCCTTCCACGAGCACCACCCCTCGCGTTGAAAATGCTATTTTGCAAGTGGCAGCATCGCTTGAGAGAGGTTCAGAGCATCCGCTCGCCGAGGCAATCGTCCAGAAGGCTGAGAGTGAGAATCTGACATTCGTACAAGTTCTGAAATTTCAGGCAATTGCAGGCCACGGCATAGAAGGATTGATTAAAGAGAAGAAAGCGGTACTCGGCAATCGGAGGTTGATGGAGCGGGAGAAGATCGTAATTGATGAGATGCTTCCAGCCGTTGAGAAGCTGGAAAACGAAGGGAAAACGGTTATGCTCCTTGGGTTTGACGGAAGACTTTCAGGTTTGGTTGCGGTTGCGGATATACTCAAGGATTCATCACGCGCGGGAGTAGATGCGCTTCATAGGATAGGAATTGAGACGGTGATGATAACCGGCGATAATGAACGGACAGCCCGAGCTATCGGTGAAAAAGCAGGGATCACACGTATCCTGGCCAATGTATTGCCGGAGGATAAAGAGCGGGAAATCCGGACTATCCAGCATGAAAAAAAGGCGGTTGCGATGGTGGGGGACGGGGTCAACGATGCTCCGGCACTTGCTGCATCAGATGTCGGGATTGCGATGGGATCGGGTACAGACGTTGCCATCGAAGCTGCTGATATCACGCTCATCAATAAGGAAATAACCAGTGTCGCAAAGGCCGTGCTTCTGAGCAAAAAGAC
This sequence comes from bacterium, assembly GCA_030698775.1. Classification (GTDB taxonomy): domain Bacteria; phylum Patescibacteriota; class Microgenomatia; order Levybacterales; family UBA12049; genus JACPGQ01. The sequence continues at coordinate 3,638 of JAUYMJ010000049.1, read as the reverse complement.
GATGCGTATTATCAAGCAAAACCTTTTTTGGGCATTTGGGTATAATGTGATTCTGATTCCTGTTGCAGCAGGAGTGTTGTATCCGTTTTTCGGACTTTTGTTAAGCCCGATTCTCGCATCAGCTGCGATGGCGCTTAGCTCTGTATCGGTTATTACCAATTCTTTACGTTTAAAAAACGTTAACGTGTAGGGAAAAGTATATGCAAGGTGTTGATTTTTTTGCGGTATTTATGACAGGGCTTCTGGCCGGAGGGCTTAGTTGTATGGCAGTGCAGGGCGGCCTGCTTGCAGCAACAATTGCCCAGCAGGAACAGAAGCGTCTTGAGGATGGACTCAGAAAAAAGGGCAATGCGATGCCGATACTCCTTTTTCTCGATGCTAAAATCGCAGCCTATACGCTTCTCGGATTGTTACTAGGTTGGTTCGGCAGCTTTTTTACACTCTCCATTCAGGTCCAAATTGCCCTCTACGTCCTTGTCGGAATCTTTATGATCGGGACGGCACTCAATATCCTCAATGTCCATCCGATTTTTCGTTATTTCCTCATCCAGCCTCCGCATTTTTTGACGAGGTTTATAAGAAAGCAATCGAAGAAGAGTGATACGTTGACCCCCGCTTTCCTTGGTGCTTTGACCGTTTTTATTCCCTGCGGGACGACACAGGCCATGATGGCTCTTGCTATTGCTACAGGCAATCCGTTTTTAGGCGCTTTAACAATGTTTATCTTTACAATTGGCACATCTCCGGTTTTTTTCGTCTTAGGGTATCTGGCGACCAGGTTTACAGGAGCGTTACATGCACGTTTTATGAAGGTTGCGGCGTTTGCCATTATTGTTCTTGCGCTTTTCAATATCAACAATGCGATGAATTTAAGCGGTACCAGCTATACATTCGGCAATTTGTTCAAGACTACCTATTGTGTATTCAGTTTTTGTGATGGACGTGTACTCGCCAGTGTAGGTAAACCGGTAACCAGTGCAAAAATTGAGATTACCGATCAAGGGTACTATCCGAATGAATTGTGGGTGACGGCGGGAGAATCTATCACGTTGACTTTAGATAATCCCGCAGCCCGGGGATGTGCACAGGCATTTACCATCCCAAGCCTTGGAGTACAAAAGATTGTCCGTACCGGTATGAACCAGACAGTGACATTTGAAGCGCCTTCAGAGAAAGAGGACCTGGCGTTTATGTGTACGATGGGAATGTATCGAGGGCTGATCCATGTGATATAAAACGAAAATCGTAAATGGCAAATCGCAAATCGTTGAAGAAAATAACATTAAAAATTGCTGGGATGCACTGTGTCAGCTGCGCGTTTGATATAGACGGAACGCTTGAGGAGACGGAGGGCGTAAAGAAAGCCCAGACGAATTATGCCAAGGCAGAGGTTGTAATAGAGTTTGATAACGGCATACTTTCGGAAGCGCGTATCATCACCCTCATACAAGGCATTGGATATGCTGCCTCACTCACGTAGTTTACCCCTCTATTAAGCAGCAATGGGTAACTCTTGCTATAATACGCATACAGTATGGATACACCCGATGGGAAAAAGTCACCCGCCTTATCTCCGCTGGCTGAGTTGGTAGTTGCCAGGTTTGAGCAGAAAGAAACCCCTAACCACGAACATAAGATAAGCGTGAATCCGGTTGTCGCAAAGTTTGCGACCTGGTACGAGAAGTTTCGAAATGCCATGGAATACCGTGAAGACGAGGTAATTCTTCGGGCAGCGATTGAAAGGATCCTCCGTCGGAGGCTTCTTTTAGGCGGAAACGGTAAGACGGCTGCAGAGCCTTTAGTGCGGGAGATTATCTGGGCCCGGTATCTTCCCGATAATCACGTCCCTGAATCAGCAGTTATAAAAGTTGAAGAAACAATTAACCTCTATCTCGCGCTTCGCCTGAAAATACTGGCTGAGCATCGGATAGCGCAGATGGTCGTTGATGAATGGACATACCAATTGATGTCTTCCGAGATCGAAAATATTCTCCATCCGAATATCGAGAAAGAAACACTCGCCAATTTTATGTTCCAAATCCTCAAAGAGAGCGTGCAGATAACTGACGATACGGAGGAGACGAGAAACGCCCAGGTCTACATGGCAGTGAGGAAAGCATTTGCCAGAGACGATATTGCTTTTCTTCGTTTTCATCTCTATAAACTGTTTTTCGGTCCTTTGACAAAAGAGACCATCGGCTCGATTGCGAAAGGATTTCTTGAAGGATACCGGGAGATTGAACGCGAGCTTCATTATCCAAGGCGTGAAAAGATTTATGCGTACGTGAAGAAACGGGCAGCGTCATTTTTTATCCTTGAGGATATTCTGCGTGCACATAAGGCTGAAATACGAATGTTTCTCAGCGATAGTGATGTGGTGGAGAATGCAGTCCTTGAGGATTGTGAGGTTCGCTATAAAGGAATCGCATCAAAAGTGAGAAGGGCAATTGTTAGAAGCGTACTCTTCATCTTACTGACAAAAGTTATTTTTGCGTTTGCAATAGAGGGGACGTATGAGCGAATTTTTTACGGTGGTATCCAATGGGGGTCGATAGTTTTAAATACCTCAATTCCGCCAATTCTCATGATTGTCGTCAGCCTGTTTATCAGGACCCCCGACCAGGAAAATGCGCGGCGGATCCTCTCTGCAATAAAAGAAGTGTTGTATTCTGAAAATCCCCGGCTTGGTGCGCCGCTTTTTGTCAAAAAAGCGAGAGATACCAAGCAGCCGATCATGCAGGCGGTGTTTACGATTTTATGGCTTCTCGCGTTTGTCCTCTCGTTCGGCGGTATCACCTATATTCTGACGCGGTTTGGGTTTAACCCCGTCAGCCAGTTTATCTTTATCTTCTTCCTCGCGATTGTTTCATTTTTGTCCTATCGTATCAGTCTTGTTGCCAATCTTTACCGTGTCGGTGAGAGGCAAGGGTTGATGACGCCTGTTGTCGATTTTCTCTTCATGCCGATCGTGAGGGTCGGGCAGCGTCTGACGCAGGGAATCTCACAAATCAATTTCCTTCTTTTCATCTTCGATTTCATTATCGAAACACCGTTTAAAATCATTTTCGGGTTCTTCGAGCAGTGGTTTCGGTTCCTCCATGATAAGAGAGAAGAGATAGGGTAGTATCTTTTGCGAAAGCAGCTATCATTCCGGATAGTTCTTGACACCTCTTACAAAGGACTGCTAATATGGATGGACTTCTCAGCCAAAGGCTGATCGTCCTCTGGACGATATGGATTGTTTCATATGGCAGATTTAGTAATTACAGACCAAAATTTTGATGAGGAAGTCCTCAAGTCACAGCTTCCGGTTCTTGTGGATTTTTGGGCGCCGTGGTGTACACCTTGCAAGATCGTCGGACCTATTGTCAAAGAGCTAGCAGTGGAGTACGCAGGAAAGTTGAAGGTAGGAGAGATGAATGTTGATGAGAACCCTCAAGTCCCCGGAAATTTTGGCGTCATGAGCATCCCGTCACTCATTATTTTCAAAAACGGCAAGCCAGTGGCCACAACAATTGGGGCGCAAGGAAAAGATGTATTGAAGAAGATGATTGACGAAGCTCTCAGCGCGTAGCAATTCAGAATGGAGACTCTAGAATTAAGAATTAAGTTTAGAATTTAGAATCTCCTCATCGCTC
>JAUYMJ010000083.1 GCA_030698775.1 bacterium | reverse complement strand
TTTCAGTATCAGTGCACCACCGAGAAACTGTACTGCACAACAAAAATTCCAGTCAGATCTCAACGATGACGGGAATGTCAATCAGTTTGACTACAATCTGTTCCTCAGGGAACTTGGGAATAGGAATGGAGAATAACTCTTAACTAAGTAATGGTAATTCAGAGTTCATGTTCATAGTTGAGAGTTTATAATTATCCCCTCCCTTTTTTCCACGGAGCTTTTTTGAGGATTGGCGAAAAGATATCTTCCTCCATCGAAATTTTCAGCATAGCCACCTCTTTTTCCGTCGGATTATGGTCTTGGAAGACAATATGCGGAATATCAGACAAGACTGCAATCGGCGTTTGCTCATTGCTTTCCCCCATGACAAAAACTGCTGATGCTGCCAGCCCATCAAGGACATTTACTTTCGTCACATGCAATGGGCGGCCAAAAATATCAGGCTTTCCGATAAGGTCATTAACCGCCCGGAATCCTGAATGAGCAATGCCGACCCCCGTCACGCCCCACCTGAGAGGCGACAACCGACTATCGGTGATAATAACGCCAACTTCCCTAAGCGATAAGCGATTAACGATATGCACGCGGATTGTATTTGCGCTCTTCTGCGGATTTTTCGGCCACAAGACATACTTCCCGTCAGCATTTGATTCATCAATCCCTGCTGATGCAATAATGACATTATTTTTAATGGTAATCGAAACACCGTACGGATTTTCACTCGACGGCAAATACCACTCCGCCTCTCTCGAAATCAACACATCTTTCTCCTTCCTATGCAGTTCTTCTTCCTTTGGCTCGCCGAAGCCTTCAGCGGAGGCGGCTGTCCCTTTAATCTTCACAACTCTTCCTTCACAAATCGCGACAATTTTTGATGAAACAGCAATTACCGACCGCTCAGGAACATCATCCGGGAGATACCTGTCAAGAAGCGCCAACAGTGAAGTATCGTTTTGGGAAACCTTGTGTGTTTTGTATGGTGTAACCTTCATCTGCATCTATGCAAATCCTAGTTTGACAAACGGTACGATAAAATAATTCCTCCTGTTTTTTCCGACGATAACTGGAAGAGCGACTTTATAATGCTCCACCAGATGTGAAGAAGTCGGATTATCCGGATCATAGAGGACAGTCATTTTTTCCCGCAATCGGTTGATGCCGTTTGCAAGTGCGATACTGATCTGCCCTTTACTCTGCAGGTATGTATAAAAATCCGACGCGTTCATACTGTCCCAATTCGAAGGAAGATCTGACCAGTCAATTTGTGTCGCTTCCTCCCATTCCTGGTTTGCCACCGTATCCCGCACGACTCCCTGGATAACGACAGGGACAGGGGCCTCAGAAAACCGCACAGGGTCTTTAAATGTTCCTGATCTATCAAATACTCTCCCCTCCCGCCTGTTATTACGGACGAGTGTTGATGCAAGCTCAATATGGGCTGGCAAATTTTTTTTATCCAAACTAAACACGACAAACATTGATATCGCATATGGAGGATATCCACCTTCTGAGACTTTTACTCCCTCTTCTCTATGGACGCCGTACGGATAGTGTTCGGAGGATTTATGAGGACCGCTCAGGGAATACCCGTGTTTATTGTTGAGAAATCCGCTGTATGCATTTGTCAAAAATAACACAGCCCGCTCCTCAATTTCTTCTCTCCCTTCTTTTGAGCGGTTGAGGTTCGGATACATCACGATGAGTTGCGGCGTGATCATAGGCAACACGTTTTTTTTCATGGAAGCAATATTTTTCCAGAATGATTTTGCACTCTCAATATAGTTTCCTCTCCAGTCAAGATCAAAAAGATGGGATTGAAAAATAGATCCGATCTTGTCCCCGCCTGCTAAGGCCGCCGCCGAAATAATTGTTCCTGATTGTAGTAAATCCTCGAGAATCTCTGTCGTAAACAGTTTTCCGTGTTTTTCCGCATAAGACAACGCTTTTTTTGTCTCAAGGCCCATAAAGATATACCCGGTGTGCGGATCAAAACTTGTCTGTATGGTAACGGCACGCTTTTTATGGCCAAACTTCCGTCTCACAAAATCATTTGTCGCCATCCCCATCTCCTGCTTATGCACAACATCAGCAAAAAGCCCTGAATCCAAAGCGTTATACCCATGGGCCAGCTCCTCTGCTTTTCGCGCGGAGCATCCGATGTGGCTGTCAAATACTTCATAAATCGTATCTGTCCCGTAACGGTAAAATGCCCGCTCTAAGAGTTTTGCAAAATTTGACGATTCGATAAGCTTCAGGTTCCCATCAGTCCCCCTCACAAACTCCCGAAGAATTCCCCCCGGAACCCTGAGGCTGCTTCCGACACCAGACGATGCACCGTTGACCAAAATCGCGAGGACCCGTCCGTCCATACACAAGTCCCATAGGGTCGGAGCTGAGAATTGCATATTTGCAAGCGTCTTTACTTCCGCGTATTGCGTTGACTCAATTTCGGTTGCGCGCTTATTACGGTCTGCGAAAAACCGGACATAAAAATCGCGAAGGAAACGATAGTTCTCAGCAGGCTGTCGGGATTGGCGCTTTTTGTTGTATTCCTGAAGCGAGGTGATAAACAAGGTAACCTGCGCATTTAGCCTCTTTTGCAAATCCTTACTCATAAGCGAGATTATAACAAAAACCCCGCTTCCCGCGCGCTCTGCTGATATAATGAAGCCATGATCGGATTTTTGAAGCGGTGCTTTCTCTCCTACCTTCGTTTCTTTGCAAGGGGTGCCCTTGCAAAGCATAAACCGACAATCATCGGCATTGCCGGATCGGTTGGTAAATCCTCAACTGCCCATGCGCTATTTTCAGTGTTAAAGCAATATGGAAATACAAAACTGGTCGGCAATTCCGAGACAGGAATCCCTCTGGGCATCCTTGGCCTAGCCCCTAGTACCTATTCCCTAGTTGACTGGCTAAAAATGTTCCTTGCTGCTCCAAGCGGTATCGACCACCTGAAGGGAACGAAATATCTGATTGCCGAGATGGGCATTGATGATCCATACCCGCCCAAAAACATGGAATATCTTCTGACGATTCTCAAACCGGATATAGCCATCGTCCTCAATGAATCAGCAACACACAGCATGCAATTTGAAAAATTACTTGCTCGCAACCCTCTCCTCTCAGGAGAGGGAGCAGCCGAACGTAGTGAGGCTGGGGTGAGGTATGAAGAAGAACGCCTTAAATTGGTAACACAAAAAATCGCCGAGGAGGACAGTAAGATCATAACAAAATCTGGTTGTAAAATCGGGATCTATAATGCCGACGACGAAAATATCAATGCGGCAATAAAACAATCGAAGGCAAAAACAACCCTCTATCCTTTCGGAAAAGAAAATACCAATGCGGTTTCCTACAAAACGTATGATGTCACAACCTCAGGAAGTTCATTTTCGTTTTCCTCAACAATGCAGCAATCTAACAATGTAACAATTTCTCTCAACTTACCCGGTCTTCTCCTTCCCCGGGAATACGAACAAACATTCGCAGCAATCATTGCAGCTGCCGCATCTCTTGGAGTACCAAAAGAAACGATTATCAAAGGCTTACAATCTTTTTCCCTCCCCAGCGGCCGATCTACCTTACTCACCGGTATCAATAATTCCAAAATTATCGACTCATCCTACAACGCCTCAAAGGCTGCCGTCTTTGCATTCCTCGAACTTGTCGAGAGGTTAAAAAAACAAACCAAGCGCCCGGTTGTTTTTCTTTTCGGTGATATGCGCGAACTCGGGGATACTGCTAAAATCGAGCACGAAGAAGTCGCAAAAAAACTCACCGGCATCGTCGACTATCTCTACCTCGTAGGACCTCTAACACAAAAATTCGTCCTCCCTTCCTATCCCCTAGCACCTAGTACCTATTCCCTGAAAGAAATACGCTGGTTTGCCAATGCCCGTTTCGCAGGTGAATATCTCAAAGACCACATCCCTCAAAACGCGTTGGTTCTCGTGAAAGGCTCCCAAAACACAATTTTTTTAGAGGAAGCGATCAAATATATATTGGCAAACAAAGAGGACACTAAAAAACTCTGCCGCCAATCCGCTTTCTGGAAGGACGTAAAAAAACGTCAGGGTTTGTAAATCCCTATCAATTCCTTTAAAATACCCTCCATGACAGTGGAATTTGGTCATAAGCTGAAGAATGCACGGGGGGAAGAACCTAAAAGTAGACTTGCAGAGAGACTAGGGCTTCATCATTCCACCCTTTCCGTTCTTGAAGCAGCAAAACGCGAACCGTCCGGAAAGTTGGCTTATATCCTTTTGCAAGGTCTTGCTATTGAGGGTGCGGAACGACCCCGTTTTTTGCTCTCTGCAGCTGGACTTTCCGAAATAACTATTGATGCGTTGCTTGATGTGGGGAAAATCGGCAAATTACACGTTATGGATATGCCAGTAGACGCTTTACTGCAAGACTGGGAAAATAGTACAGATTCCGAGCGTGAAGAATTGGAAAAAAATTTTTCACTTGTAAGTCAGGTTCGATACTATAAAGAAAGAACAATCTTTACAACAAATGTTGTTGCAATAAATTCTGGCTATGCTGATGCAAGCGGGATTAGCCACCTCAAAGCAGGTGATAAAAAACTACCTGGTCAGGAACATATAAAAGGACTGCTTTATGGGTTACAAATCCCGCCTTCTGCGCGGGCTGCGTTCGTCCTTATAGCCAGAGGCCATTCTCTGAATAGGACCCTCACTGAGCTTTCCCATGTTTCGCCAGTAAATTCAGGTGAACTTCAGCCGGGGATAGTTACGCAGCTGCCGACTCCTAGGTAACACATTTTCCGATAAGAGAAGAAAAATTCTTCCCTAGCAGCTATATACTAAAGAGAAACAGTTTGCTGCTTTTGTAAATCCTTTAAAAGGATAGCGTAATAATTGCTTACTTCCCCTTGACTTTTTAGTACGTCTCCGTTATAAGAATAACTATGAGAGCGGAAGCAGCCATACGGACTGCGGCAGCAGTTGGAATAGGAGGGGTTGGTGGAATTGGAGCTATCGATATTGGTGGTAGTCACGCCGATGCAAGCCCGTCGAACCAATCATCCATCACTCGCCCCTTAAGCGATCTCAATATTCAGTATCCTGATATCTATTTACAAGCCCAGAGCATCCTCTCAGCCAAAGGAAACTCCAATGGAATCCGATCACTCTATGTTGGAAATGGCAGCCCACCCGAATGCACGAATGCTCAAATAACGGACGTAGAAGGAACTGATGACCTCATAGAAATTCCCCTCCCCGACGGCGTCGTATTTGATTTTGCATGTATTAAATCAGGAGATAATATGTTCGGAGGTAATCAACATAGCGGACCACTTCAGCCTGGAATCTATGAAGATGACTGTTATAAAGTTACAGTAGAAAATAATCTCGACGGGGATCCTTCAGACGATGATTTAATACGATTAAGAAGACTTCGGGACGATAGCACCTGTCAAGCATTCAGCCACGGTGATGCTGGCTATGAGAATAAACCCACACCTACCCCAACTAATACTCCAACAGAAACACCGACGGATACACCTACTAATACCCCAACTGAAACTCCCACTGACACGCCAACAAATACCCCCACGAATACACCTGAAAATACGCCAACCAACACTCCAGAGGCTACCCTAACCAGCACACCTGAAAATACACCGACCAACACACCGGAGAATACTCCCACGAATACACCAGAAGCGACATTAACCAGTACGCCTGAAAACACTCCGACGAATACTCCCGAGAACACTCCTACAAACACACCGGAGAATACCCCCACGAATACACCTGAAAATACGCCAACCAACACTCCAGAGGCTACCCTAACCAGCACACCTGAAAATACACCGACCAACACACCGGAGAATACTCCCACGAATACACCAGAAG
>JAUYMJ010000079.1 GCA_030698775.1 bacterium | reverse complement strand
ACAGTCAAAGGCATTGCCATCCTTATACTTTTCAAACTGCGACTTCAAGTCCCAAACTACTTTTTCCATTGATATGATTATACTGCTCGAAGAAAAAAACACATCAACCCCGTTCTCACGCCTCTCACAAAAATCGAACGTTTCTAAACAAAACAGGCTTGAAACGATCATCCATTTGTCCTATAATATACGATTATGCATCCAAAGGAACGCGTGAGAGGCATCATAGACAAAGGAAGAGGAGTAACCAGGCTTGCCGGCAAGGTAGTAGGAGAACTCCGGGATCCGAAACAATTTCTCGATCCTGAGAGACGAAGAACGCTCCTTCTCCATGGCAAACATCTGACATCTGCTGTCATGACAACTCCTGATCGCGATACAAGCAATATTGAAGAAGAAATTGCCCAAACCCTCCAAACATTTCCTATCCGTGGGGCAAAGATGTATGTGAATGAACGTTACTACCTCCCAGCCGTGGTGTTTCCCGATGGATCAGAGATAGATTTTGTTTCTTTACTCGACACAGACGACAGGAGAGAACCGGAACCGAAATTTTTTGTCACCGAAACAACCGTTGGGAGAACGGACGAGCGGTTTCCAGGCTACCCGACAGAAGGATACACAAGAGGAGAACGGAACTTCTCACGTTTTCAACCAAGAGACGCTGCTTCCCAAATCCAACACGGAGGCTTTTATATCGATGCACAAAATCACAGCATCGCGATCCTAAACTATGACGATCTACAGCCTCAGCTTACCAGGCCACTCGGAGGTACTGAAGCAGTCGTTGAAGCAAACTGGTATATGGATTCCGAAACCGCAAATGAAGTAAGCGCACGGCCGAATATGCAGGAGCTAAACGACCATAATATCTTAGGAGAGCTGTTCCGGCCGGACGGTTCGGTCGCTTTTTTTTCAATCAGCAGCTACACATTTAGCGTCGTTGCACTGTATCAAAGAGCAAGTCTTAGGCCTCCTGATATTGCACTGCAAACAAAAACTACCCCCCGTCATATAGCAGCGCTAAGCAATCTTGTGGCAAAATCAGAAGGCGCACAGTCCTGGGCTGTTTGCGGGCTTGAATACGCAAATGGTGGAACCTACCCGTATCGCAGGTCGGGATCAGGAAGCTTCCAGATCCGCTATTGATGGTGTGCTTTTTTGAAGAAACGGATTCCCCCGAACGCCACTGCACCGATTGCAAACGCGCCTGAGGAAACTCTCCTGATGATGAGCTATCGTCAGGATAAAAAAATGATGGAAAATTGCTTGGCCAAAACCTATTCTCTCGTTTTTACAAATTGGAAGTAATTGCCATCTGTATCTGCAAAAGTCGCGACGAAACCATAATCCTGCATGTGGTAAATATCCTTTACAATTTTCACTTTTTTCTTTTTCATGCGCTTCACTTCGCGCTCGATATCATCCACTTCAAGATTAAACATTATTCGCGAAGCATTGGCATTCTTCCCTTTCACTTGTGAATGGTCTAGGATATAAAGTCCCGGTCCCTTGCCTAGTGCAAACGAGATTGCGAGCTCACCCTTCTCGCCAATTTCCATTTCCATTGTCTTTTTCAACCCGACAATATCCTCGTAAAACGAACCAAGTTTTCGTGCACTCTGTGTGCTTACTAATATCGCTTCTAGTCCTACTATCATACTTATTTCACCTCCCTTCCTCACCAGATTTACTAAACAATAAAATGATCTTCCACAATCTCACACAATAAATCTCCCCAAAGTATAGTACTACATAGTATTATACTTTGGGATTGTGATTGTTTTTTGGAAAAAGAGTTATCCACGCAAATGCCACTGCTCCTAGCGCGAACGCGCTCCCAAGAAGCGCTCCGCCGATGACATCCGATATCCAGTGCTCGCCAAGATAGGGTCTGCTGAGAAACATCAGCAGGTCATATATACCGATACTAATAAATAAGATGTATTTATGATTTTTTGTAAGCCGTTTTGAGTTAAGGATGAGAAATACCAGAATAACTGTCAGAAACACGGCTCTCGCAGCATGGCCTGAGGGATAGGAAAATTCTGACCGCACGTGAAACTGAGGAAAATCGATAATTGATTTTGTCCTGATCATAAATTCGGGTGGCGGGTGCTGGTCGACAAAATATTTTCCGAAAAGCTCAAAAATATGAAGCAACCCAAAAAGCCCAAATGTCACGATACCGAAGACTGCTTTCCTTGCAATAACAAGAAGAACGATGAGGAATACAACTGACACTTCAAATTTCCCGAAATCGCTAAGGAATGAAAACGGATCATCAAAACGCCGTGGGATATTATCCTGAAGACGCACAGTCGTATTAAAATCAAACTGCACGAGTACTTCCCGTGCTACGAGGTAGGAAAAAACAACGAAGAGGATGAATACACCAATTCCTAGAAAAAAAACCTTTAGACTTTTGGGCATTGCGTAAGTATAGCAGAGAAAAAAATGCCTAAGCAAACGCGGTTTTCTTGATTTCCTGATGTCTTTTCCCTACAATGTATCCCGAATTAGCACTATGAGTTTACCGACTGAGGTACATGCAGCCTTCCCAACAGCAAAACCGTACGATACTTCCCAGTTACAGGATGGTCTCTCTCTATTGGGATATACATTGCTTTATGAACAAAAAACAACAAGCACTATGGATTTTGCGCTTACTGCTGAAAAAAGAAGAGCTGTTGTTCTGACAGAACACCAGACAGATGGTCGAGGAAGGTGGGGACGGCGGTGGGTTGGTGCACCCGGGAATTCCGTACTGATGACTGTCATGGAACCATTTCTTGAGCAAGAGGGTGACCCCGGACCAGCTTCCCTACTCCCCGCGCAGCTATTTACTCTTTCCGTATGCAATGCACTGCAAGAGACCGTGTCCGCACAGGTACAAATTCGCTGGCCAAATGATATTGTCCATGACGGAAAAAAACTAGCAGGTATACTCGTCGAAAATCCCGCTTATCTTCCAGGTAAGCCACATATTAAGTTATTTGGTCTTGGAATGAATGTACATGGCGATGATAAAAGTCTTCCTGATACAGAGTATGGTGCAGTGAGTATTGATCAAATAAGCGACACCAAGCTTTCTCGTGAGGCAATCATCTTAGCGATTATAGAAAAATGGAGCATGTACAGAGTTGATCTTCGTGCAATAAATAATCAAAACGTCTGGAATCACTATGCCAAGCTATGGAGAAATGCCGCTTCATTAGTAGGAGAACAAGTCGAGATTACAGACAATCTGACCACTGATGGAATACAAGCCGGTATTGTACAAGACACGCCTCTCGGAGATGGGCTACTCCTCCAAACATCTTTTGGTATGCAAACCATTATGGACACTGATCCTACAACAAAAATAACAATTACTCTGTAAAGAATATGGCTGACAATATCGAAACTCGATCAGGAACTGTTGATCCTTCACAATTCAAGGCTGTCCGCGGCGTTGCAACTGACTCACTTGCACAGCAAGTGGAAGGTCTCGCGTCAGAGCTTCGGGGGTTGGCAATTGATACAGGTAATTTTTTGGTTGACCACCCGATAGTTACCTCGGCTGGCATAAGCATACGAGAACCTGAGGGAATAGAGGGGACGTTAGTTTTTGCACGAGAGCCTCAAAGTACTGAAATACACATCTGCTTCGAAGGGAATCGTAGCGAGTTATTAGAGGCTCCAAAAGGAACCCCATATACAGCGAAGTGGGATGGAAAATTCCATCGAAGACCAAATCCTACCAAAGCTCCTTACTCACAAGACGGAGACCAAATCACCCAAGGACATAAGGTAGGTTGGGCGGTTGTGACTAAAAACAGTCAATGGGCAGTCGTCCATGAAGGACCAAGTGGAGTCATCAGATTCCCCCTTGAAGATACCCCGCTCGGTGCTGAGGTAAAAAATGGTGAGACAGTTATTTACTATGTTAACGAACGGAAATAACCATGCGTACAGTTTCTAAAGAGCAAGCCCCTATTGAAGTAGTACAACCAATAAGCCGTGTATTTATTGCAAACAGAGGCGAAATCGCAAGACGCATCCTTCACACGAGCCAATTATATGGTCCAAACGGAGTCGGAGCTGTTGTGGCATTTTCAGAAGCTGATGCTAATTCTCTTCCTGTTCGTGAAGCACGAATACTTGAACAAACGGACGACCGATTTGCAACTGCATACCTTGGTCTGGAAGCACCTTCCCTAAGTTACGACAACGTGCAAAGTGTTATTGATTCTGCTAAGGCTTATGGATGTGATGTTGTTCACCCTGGTTACGGTTTTTTGGCGGAAAGACCCGAAGCCGCTCATGCAATCCGAGAGGCAGGTCTCAGATTTATCGGCCCTCCAACCGAAATTATTGCTCAGGTTGGAGATAAAGAAAAAGCTCGGGAAATTGCAAAACGACTTGACATCCCTCTTCTCCCCGGAACATCAACGTTATCCAGCTATGAAGAGGCACTAAAAGCGGCAAGAAAAATAGAATTTCCCGTTATGGTAAAGGCACAAAATGCCGGGGGCGGTAGCGGCAATAGGGTCGCGACCACAGAAGACGAACTCGCAGCGGCTTTTCCTGCTCTCTCTGCCCAGTTTGAAGAGGTATACATTGAAAAATACTTGGATCATGCTCAGCATATTGAGGTACAAATTGCTGCAGGAAAAAACGGAGATGTTATTATTCTTGGCGAAAGAGATTGCTCAGCGCAACGAAAGTTCCAGAAAGTTATTGAAGAATCTCCCGCACCAACACTTGATCCTAAAGTAAGACAGCGGATGCATCGCGATGCTATAAAGATGGCAAAACATGTAAAGTACCAAGGCCTAGGAACATGGGAGTTTCTCTACGACAGTAAAACCAATAAGCACTATTTCCTTGAGG
>JAUYMJ010000058.1 GCA_030698775.1 bacterium | reverse complement strand
CATCGCCGCATATTTCTGGCCACAACAAAAAGAAGACAGTATTTCCGGGTGACTCACTTTCGTCCCTCTCGCAAAGTTTGTGATTTTTGCTGTATGAAACTACGGGAAAGTGGTTTTGGTTGTCATTTTGGAAACACAATGCTTTGTTTTCTTAGGCTGTTTTCATCGGCATACGTATCAAGTAGCCGAGCAAATATCGGTTGATATCCGACAATTTTTTGAGACTTTCTATACACGAGGATAAGCGTATCCCAAGTAACTGGATTTTGTGTGTAGAATGCTGTCAATAAGAGATGCATTCTCGGGTCAACAGGTACGATCGTGAGCCGCAGGTCATATTCAGGAAGGCGGGACTCCACATCTCTCAGAGAATAGACCGATGAAGCAATAGTATCAGGCCCGCTAATCGATTGAAGCGGGACAAAGCTTGCGATAAACATTTCGGGATAGTATTCATCTGTGTCCAGGCCCGATAAACGCTTCAACGATACCTCTTTGCTTATCAAATAAGTATTTCCATAATCGCCATGAAGCTGCTTCTGTTTCGCTAAGAAGTCAAAAAACGATATATCAACAAAAATATAAGATCCTGCTATGACGATAAATAAGACAATGGAAATTATTCTAAGTGATAGATGTCTTGACGTATAGAACGTTGCGAAGCTTATTCCTAAAAAAAGAAACACTATCGGTAAAAGAAGCAGATAATAATGTTGAAACGTGTCAAAGCGGAGAAAAAAAAATGATAGAGGCAGCACAACAAATAAAAACGGAAGGAAGCGAAAATCTTTGTATTTTTTCCAACAGATGACAAGCCCGAAAAGTGTTGCGATAATAATGAGGAGATCAATTCCTTTGGTTTTTCCAACAGCAAAATACTCGGTTACATATTGCGTGTAATCAGTTCCAAAGATGCTGTAAAGCCCATTTAAACCGGCAATCGCAAACGGCAGGAGGAAATGGAGAAAGAGTGAGAGATCAACCGGGTGACTGCTTGCACGGTAAGAGTAGCATCCTATACAGTGCTTAGTAAAAAGGAAAAAAAGATATGGGACTAAGGATAGGAATCCCATAACGAGTCCGAGAATGAGCGGTCGTATAGGAATTTTTCGTCTGTTGAGAAGAAAAAATCCAATACAGATCGGCAGAAGCAATATGTTTGCTTGATGAAGTTGAGAGAGAAGCGCGATTGCAATGCCAAAAAGGACCCAATAACGTTTCTGTCCATCGATAGTTGCCCTGCAAAATGAGAAAAGCATGAGCACAGTTGCCGGAAAAACCAGGTCTTGCGTCCAGATTTTGCGCGAATAAAGGATGGGCCAAAATGCAAGCGCCAGGAAAACTGACGAAAATAGTGCAGTAACTCTTTGAAAGTATCGACTGACTAGAAGGAAAAAAGCACCGACTGCAAGGGTGTTAACAAGTGCGATGGATAACGCAAAGATTTGCGGATCAGTACTGAAAAAGCTGATCGGTGTGAGGAGGTAGTTGAAAAGAGGTGGATTGAGAATCCCGACGCTTGAGACAGTTCCACCTGGGGGAACGGCATGCCCAAATCTCGCCCTTGTTGCTAAGAATACATTAATCGCCTCATCAGCCTTATACTCCATCAGGTCGATCCGACTGAGCCTAAAAATACCGGCCAGAAAGGTGATGAGGATGAACAGGAACACTGTTGTTCTTTTCTCTGGCATGCGCAGGTACTCTTGAGTATACTATAGAGTATGGGTGTGATCATAAAAAACCGTCGTTTTGTCGCCTTATGTCTCATTCTTCTTATCGCGACAGCACTTCGTATATACCAATTAGGGAGTGTTCCATTCGGGGTGACGCATGATGAGCTTGGTTATATTTTTAATGCCTTTTCAATTTCCAAAACAGAAGCGAATGTATTTGGTGAGAAATTTCCGTTTTTGACCTGGATGGTGGAAGGGGGCTTTCCGTTTTTACCGGTTCCCATCTACGTGTCATCAGTATTTTTCTTTTTTCTTCCCCTATCCTCTTTCTCTGGCAGGCTTCCATCTGCACTCCTTGGGATCGGAGACGTTTTTCTACTCTATCTGCTTGTGAGGCGGTTATTTTCTTCAGAGAGGTTGGCGCTACTGAGCAGTTTCTTTTTGGCGATCAGCCCGTGGCATCTGCATTTTTCAAGAAGTGCATATGATCCGAATTTTGCTCTCTTTTTCTTTCTACTCGGGAGCGTTGTCTTTCTCTGGGAGGCAGAGAAAAAAGTTTTCCCACTCCTCTCGACGGTTTCTTTTTTTCTTGCGGTTTTCAGTTACCGCGGGATGAGCGTGATATTTTTTCCACTTGCACTCCTCCTATTATGGTTCATAAGACAAGACTTCCGGATGAAAGGTCAACAATTTCTTCTGAGACTGCTTTCTGTAGGGTTTGTCGCAGCCTCTTTTTTTATGATTGTTTCACTCTACGGACAGTCATACACGAAGGAGGCACTATTCTTTAATGACCCAAAACTCCAAGAATCAGTAGATAAAGAAATTCGCGAAGCAAAAGGGTCTCTACAATTGAGGAGGATCTTTCTGAATAAGGCAACATTTCTACTCGGAACCCTCTCTTCAAACTACCTCAACACGTATTCACCTGAGTTTCTTTTTCTCCACACGGAACCGCATACAATTTATTCAATCTGGTCAAGAGGAAGAGTGTATTTTGTTGACATATTTTTTATAGCCACTGGTATCTTTTACCTCATGTCGAGAAAGAAGCGAGCAGCGATTTTTATTTTCGGTTGCATTCTCCTCGGTGGACTCCCCGGTATGATCGGTGGAATGCCCTACTCTGCGAGAAATTTTTTTATCGCATTATTCCTTCCGGTACTCACGGCAGGCGGTGTGCTTGGAGTTCTCAATTATTGCAAGAAGCGATATACTTATTCTGTTGCTGTATTGGCAATTATGCTCGTGTACTCATACTCCTTGGGGCATTATTTGTTTGATTACTACGAGAGGTATGCGTATCAGGCAGCTGAATCATGGGCAAAAAGCCTGAAGGATGTAAGTGTGCTTATAAATTCAGAGAAAAATTCACATGATGAAGTTATTGTGGGAAACGCAACATTTGGTGACCTTGTTCAGTATGCATTCTATGCACATATATCTGCAGAACGTGTACAGGCGTCCTGGCAGGATAGACTAGTTTCTCAAACTGGTCCTAGCGAATTTCAACTTGAGAATGTGAGGTTTTTCAGGGATTGTCAGGTGGTTGCGCCTAAGCAAGAGGATGAAAAGGAAAGAAAGGTGCTTCTTATACAGCACGATGATTGCGACAAGAAACACACCCCTTCACTAAAAATTCAAGATTATTTCGGAAATACCGTTTGGAAAGTATATGAACTATGAAGGCAAAGATTGACGATCACGACCAGCTGGAAGAAATATGGCACCAGGTTCCAGCCGATTACTACCAGCATGGGGTTGAAACGAATATGCTTCAAAGAAAATGGCACATGGGAAAACTCCAGGTAACCCTTGGCCTTCTGAAGCAACATGCACCCAAAAAAATACTCGACGTTGGAAGTGCAAGCGGTTGGTTTCTCTCGGAGTTAAAAAAACGATATCCTAACGCAGGATGTGTCGGAGTGGATGTCTATATTCCGGCAATAGACTACGCGAAAAAGACGTACCCCAATATTTCTTTCCGTATGGCAGATGCTCACAAACTTCCGTTTAAAGACAATTCATTCGATGTCGTTGTCTGCACCGAGGTTCTAGAACATGTTGTTCATCCCGAGGAGGTTATCAGCGAAATAGAGCGGATACTTCGACCAGGAGGAATTGCGATAGTTGAGATGGATAGTGGCAATATGTTATTTAAACTCGTTTGGTACTGGTGGACCAATCTCAGGCATGGTGTATGGAAGGATTCTCACATCCATGTTTTCAATGCTACAATTCTTGAACGTTTACTAAAGTGTGGTACGTTGAGAGTACTTGAGAAAAAGATGTTTAATTATTCTATGGCGGTTGCATTTGTTCTCACAAAAGATTAGCTCCATGAAAAGAACGTACATCATGCTCGTGATAATTGTAGTAGCCGCTGGACTGCTCCGATTTTTTCAAATCACGAGTACACCTGCGTCTCTTACGTGGGATGAAGCAGCCTGGGGTTATAATGCATTTTCGCTTTTAAAGACCGGACAAGATGAGTTTGGAAAACCATTTCCGGTAACCTATCTTGAGTCGTTTGGAGATTTCAAGCCACCACTCTATGCGTATCTCTCAGTCATTCCGGTTGCAGTTTTTGGGTTGAACGAATTTAGTACGAGGTTTGCGAGCGCATTTTTTGGTACATTGACTGTTCTTGTTACATATTTTCTTGTTGCAAGGGTCTTTTTTCTTTCGGAGAGAAAGCAGTGGTACGGCCTTTTTGCTGCACTTTTTCTCGCGTTTTCTCCATGGCATATTAACCTCTCAAGGGCAGCTTTTGAGGCAAATGTTGCGACGTTTTTCCTTGTCGGTGGTGTATGGTTGTTTCTTGAAGGTTTGGGGAAAAATAGATGGCTTCTTAGCATTTCGGCTCTCAGTTTCGCACTTTCTTTCTACACATTTAATACGTCGCGGGTTGTCGCTCCATTACTGGTGTTAATACTCGGTGTTTTTTTCTGGCGAGAGTTACTGAAAAAAAAGAAGGAATTGTTCGTGGCCGCTTGCATTGGGGTAATTGTGCTCCTTCCCTTGCTGCCTTTTTTATTTTCTCCCCAGGCGCAGCTTAGGTATAAAGAGGTGAACATATTTTCAGACAGTGGACCGGTTGTTACATCGAATCAACATATAGAACGAAACGGAAACACGTTCTGGTCAAAAATCCTGGATAATAGAAGAGTCTTTTTTGCAAGAGAATATCTCCGTCACTACTTTGATAATCTTTCCCCATCGTTTCTGTTTATTAAAGGTGATGGGAACCCGAAGTTTTCAACGCAGCAGGTTGGGGAGATGTATTTGTTTGATTTACCGTTTCTCGTCATCGGCGTATTTCTCCTTTTTCGTAAACGAGAAGGCTATTGGTATCTTTTGCCTCTCTGGTTTTTTCTGGGAATTCTCCCTGCAGCAACGGCAAGGGAGACACCTCATGCTTTAAGGATAGAGACCGTACTGCCGGTCCCGCAAATACTGATTGCGTATGGATTTGTGCAATGTCTGCTAGTCATAAAAAAAGGGAAAATGATCAAGATGCAGCTTGTGAGGCGGGCTGCGCTTTTTGGAGTATTTTTACTGTTTTTTGTGAATGTAAGTTACTACCTTCACGATTATTATACAAACTATAAAATAATGTATTCAGGGGAATGGCAGTATGGCTATAAGGAGGCGTACCAGTTCACCCGTTCACAAGAGAAATCTTTTGATACTATTTATGTCACGACTGATCTTGGGAGACCGTACATATACTATCTGTTTTTTTCAGAATTATCCCCGTCCGTTTTCCAAAGTACAGCAAAAATTACCCGGGATGTCTTCGGATTTGTTTCAGTTGATAAAGTGGGAAAGTATCATTTTATTCGGGACTTTTCAAAAATTAACCAAAGTGCTCAACATGCTTTATTCTTAGACACACCGACTAACATTCCAGGGAATGCAAAAGTTCTCCAGACGTTTTATTTGTTGAATAAATCACCGGTTCTTGTCGCTTATACGATCTAGCATGAAATTTAGAACCAGCACAATCTTAATTATTATTGTAGGGGTAGTTGGTTTGTTATTGCGTTTGTGGCAGCTTGGCGTTGTGCCGCCGTCACCAAATTGGGATGAGGTTGCACTCGGGTACAACGCTTATTCGATATTACATACCGGTAAAGATGAATATGGGACATTTCTTCCGGCAGTACTCCGTTCTTATGATGATTACAAGCCAGCCGTATATGCCTATTTTGTCATACCTTCCATCGTTATTTTTGGATTAAATACGTTTGCGGTAAGATTTCCGGCAGTACTATTCGGAACACTTGCTATTATTGCCGTTTACTTCCTGGTAAAAGAGTTATTTGGAAAAGAGGAAGTGCATATTTGTGGAAAAGTTATTGCTACTGAGTCCCTTGCACTCCTTAGTGCATCATTACTTGCGATATCGCCGTGGCATATTCAGTTTTCCCGTATTGCGTTTGAGTCTGGTGTCGGGGTCGCATTTAATATTTTTGCCGTACTTTTTTTTCTTGTCGGATTACGAAAGCCTGTTTTTTTGCTCCTCAGTGCGTTTTGTTTCGGTATAGCGCCTTCAGTCTATCAGAGTGATAAGGTGTTTACACCTCTCTTATTCTTCATCACAGCTTTTCTTTACAGAAAAGAGCTTTTCAAAGTTCCCAAAAAATTCCTCATCTCCTCGGTAATCATCGGTTTTCTTGTTTTGTTTCCGGCTGTTTTGGTTCAACTCACAGATGCCAAAGCACTGGCACGGGCTAAAGGGGTAAGTATTTTCGCCGACCAAACGACTTTCCTCAAAGAGTCGTCTGCGCGAATTCTTGATGATAGATTGCGGGGCGACTTTGTGGGGATAGTATTTGACAACAGAAGAGTCGCATTTGCAAAAGCAATTATCTCAGGCTACTTGTCACATTTTGATCTCAACTGGCTTTTTGTAACAGGGGATCTTGTACGCCACCATGCTCCGAATATGGGGCTTTTGTACTTGTGGGAATTTCCCTTCCTCTTCGTTGGAATATATACACTGCTTTTTGTAAAGTGTGAGAGGAAGAAGAAACTCATCATTTTTCTTTGGTTTCTTGCCGCACCAATTCCTGCATCTATCACAAGTGGCGTCCCACACGCGGTCAGAACGCTGAATTTTCTTCCAACCTTTCAGGTTTTTATCGCTTTAGGTCTCGTCTCAGCTTTTTTTGCACTTAAAAAATTATTTTATTTGTCTTACATGAAGCGATTGCTCATTGGCTGTCTCGTCACAGTGTATGGCGCCTTCACTTTTTGGAACGTTGTTTTTTATCTGAACGAGTATTTCGTCCAACAAAACAGTCTCAGTTCTGTAGATTGGCAATATGGATACGGACAAGCGATCGAAAAGATAAAAAAGATTGAAGGGGATTATACGAAAATAGTAGTCTCAAATCAGCCTCCTTTAGACCAGTCATATATGTTTTTTCTTTTCTATCTTCGCTATGATCCTGCACTTTACCAAAAGGATAACCAGAGTAATATTTCGGGAGGATTTCGTGAAAATCATGCGTTTGGAAAATTCATTTTCAGACCGATTGATTGGAATACTGAACAGAAAGATCCGTCAACCCTCTATGTCGGGAGGCAGGATGATTTTCCTGACGGTGTTGGGTTGATTGAGAAAATAGACTATCTTAACGGAGACACAGCGATAGAACTGGTGGAAGGATGAGGGATCAATTAATCCGAGGTACTCGATATTTTAGTAAACACCGGGAAGTAATTATTCTCGGAGTTCTTCTTCTCTTCCATATTTTTTTCAGATTTTATGGCTTCGAAGAAAAACATCAGTTTACATGGGATCAGGTTGATAATGCGTGGGCTGCAAAGAATATTATTGTAGAACACAAATTTCCCCTCGTTGGGATGGTTGCCAAGCAAAATAGTAGCATTTACATCGGTCCTCTCTATTATTATTTTGTCGCTATTTTTTATTTTCTGACAAACTTAGATCCCATTGCCTCGGTTTTCATCGCCGGCATTACGAGTATTATAAGCTTTTTCGTTCTGTATTTTTTTACAAAAAAGATTTTCTCTGAGCAGGTAGCATTTGTAGCTGTTTTTTTCCATACATTCTCGACGTATATCGTTTCTAACGAGAGAGTCCAGTGGCCGGTGAATTTTCTTGCACCGGTCTCGCTAATCATATTCTATCTCTTGTATAAGGTAATATCGGGAAATCAAAAATTTATTCCGTATCTTGCAGTGGCACTAGGCATCTCCTGGCAGCTGAATTTTACCGCGATTTTCTTTTTTATCATTACTTTACTTGCCTTACCTCTCTTTCCGAGAACAAAAGCTACAATAAAGCAAATGCTCATTGCTACCCCTTTTCTACTCGTGTTTTTTGTTCCAAACATTTTGTATGATTTTCAGGCAAGAGTCATATCTTCCGTTAGCTCTTATGTACAAGATTATTATCATGGCTTTCATTTTCTCCGGATGATCCAGCTGAGTAAAGATGCGTTTATTGTTTTTGCGTCTGTGTTTAACTATCCGGTTTTTAGTTTTTTGAGATTTCTTCTACTTCCTGTTTTTCTTCTTTTCTATCTTTGGAAAAAGAGGACAATGGAGAAAATAAAACTTTGCTACTTGATTGTTCTTTGGTTTTTGGTTCCCTGGGTAGTACTTTCTGTCTACAAGGGAGAAATCAGTAATTACTACTTCATACTTACTGAGCCGCTTACCCTTGTGCTCACTGCGTACATAGTTTTGTGGATATACAACAGGAAATTTTTTCCAGCGAAGCTTCTGGTTGGACTCGGGCTTGTCATCTTTGCAGTGGTGAATATTCGGCAGTTCTTTGTGCCTTTTTATAGGTCACTCGCTTATCATAGACACGCTGTAGAAAGAAGAATGGAATCCGGAGAAGTAATAGAGTTTTCGCAGTATGACCCGGAGTCATACCTGTATTATGTATTGAACCGTTATGCAACGAATGACAAAGATATTCAGGAATAACGTCATCATTCTCCTTATCATCTTTATCGCAGGGGTACTTCGTTTATGGTCACTTTCGAGTGTTCCTCCAAGTCCGTCGCTTGATGAGGTATCTATCGGTTATAACGCCTATGCAATCCTCAAGACGGGGAGAGACGAGTATGGGACTTTTTTACCGCTTCTTTTACGAGCATATGACGATTGGAGGCCAGCTCTTTATGTGTATTTTGTTGTTCCGTCAATTGCAATTTTTGGGCTTAACGCTTTTGCAGTGCGGATCCCATCAGTTCTTTTTTCGCTTGCGACTGTCTATTTGACCTATAAGCTTGTTATATTGCTCTTCAAAAATGATTTACATGTCTTTGGGAGGGTTATTTCGGTGAGGTGGCTTTCATATACCTCGGCAATGACTGTGGCTTTTTCCCCATGGCATATTTATCTCTCCCGCCTCGGACATGAGGTCAATCTAGGGTTGTTCGTCACAGTTTTTTCCGTTTACCTTTTTTTTCTCGGAGTGCTGAAGAGAAACAGAGTCGCATTTTGCATTTCAGCCGTGATGTTCGGCCTTGGATTTTCAACCTATCAGAGCGAGAAGGTTGTTCTTCCGATTTTACTTACAACACTTGGTATTCTTTTCCGATTAGAGATTGTGAAGCTGGGAAAATCCGTTTTGCTTGCGGTTTTTCTGTTTCTATTATTTTCCGTTCCGGCAGCTGTAGTTACTTTCTCACCTGTTGGACTTACACGGTTTGAAGGCACATCGGTTTTTTCATCCAGTCAGAAATTCTCCGAAGATTCGGCCATAAACTTACTTCATGCGAAGGAGGGGGGGAATAGTATCGGTAAAATATATTACAACAGACGACTTGTTCCTCTCAGATTGCTTGTCGCGCAGTACGTTTCTCATTTCAATCCTAGGTGGTTGTTTTTCGGGTCAGCTCGTGAAGATCACAAAGTGCCACATCTGGGACTGTTGTACGCGTTTGAGGCGCCATTTTTGGTCATCGGGATGTGTCTTCTCTTTTTTCTACGACTTGAACGGAGAATAAAATTTTTCCTCACGCTATGGTTTTTTTCCGCTCCGCTTCCTGCAAGTATCACAACAGGCGCACCTCATGCAATGCGTTCTTTTACCTTTTTACCATCAGTTGAAATATTTGTATCGCTTGGGTTGGTTTTTGCGTTCTTTTTTATCAAAAACCTGAAAGCCCGAGTGGTTCTTGGAGCAATGCTCACCATTGTCTTTATATACGCTTTTTTGCAGTTTATTTTCGGGTACTTTGTTATTTTCCCGAACACGCAAGCCGATTCCTTTCAGTCCGTGCTTTCCAGTGCTATGCAGTTCGTTACTGAAAATGATCAGAAGTATAAAACGGTCGTTATTTCAAATCAAGAAAACCTTTACCAATCATATATGTTTTATCTTTTCGTAAAAAAATATGATCCATCAAAATACCTTAGCGAAGGCGGGACAAGTTCCGGGGGATATGCAGTGGAGCATAGGATCGGTTCCTTGCAATTTCGTCCGATATCCTGGCAAAACGAAGAGAAATCGAATACCATATTGTATGTAGGGAATAAAGAAGACTTTGGTACAGGCGCCAACATCTTGAAGGAATTTTCCTATCCTGATGGAAAGGGTGGGGTAGTGCTCGTTGCGTATGATTAAAAAAATTCTCTTTCTATTATTATTTATTCTTTTAGTAACGCTAAGTATATTTCCCCGTATAACAGAGGTTGTAGCACATAACTATATATTTGGCTTTGATCAAGGGAGGGATTTCCTCGCAGCAAAAAGTATTATTGTTGACCATAAGCTTACACTAATAGGATCTGAGTGGGGTGCTGGATCGGCTGGATTAACAGGCCTTTTTCACGGTCCGGGATATTTTTACTTTCTTAGTCTTGCGTTTGTCCTTTTTGCTGGGGATCCGTATGGAGGAGTAGTGTTTATGTTTCTTTTAGGAATACTTACTATTATTCTTTCTTTTTTTATTGGAAAAAAATTACTTGGTCTATTTGGAGGCTATATTTTTGCACTGCTTGTTGCGATTTCACCACCTCTTATTGGACAGTCGAGATTTTTTTGGAATACATATCCCTCATCACCATTAATCCTCATGGTATTTTATTTTACCTACAGGATTAATATGCATCGGAAAAGATTGGATATTCTCCTGGCCTCTTTTTTTTCTGCCTTTATTTATAATTTTCAGACTGGAATAGCTATTCCACTTTGTATAGCACTGATTATCTATACCGTGCTGCTTCTTCGCTTCAGGAAATTAAAAGATATCGGAACACTCATTGCAGGGTTTGTTTTAGGATTTTTACCATTTTTTCTTTTTGAGTTACGCCACAATTTCCAAGGGGTACTAGGAATAATTGCCTATATTTTTGCAGATAAAAAAACCGACGTTACATTGCTTTTTCTCCAGATATTATTAAAAGATCATCTTAATTCATTTATCTACGCTATTTTTGATTCCTTTCCAAATACAAACCTTCCGTGGTGGGTGCTGGCATCGGTAATTTTTCTTCCGCTTTTTTACTTCTGGTATAAAGAAGAAGACAGAAATATCCGTTTTTTCCTTATTTATTTATTCATAATTCCATTTATCGCATTTACCGTTTTTGCGCCTCTTCGAAACTCAGTGTATCCGTATTATCTTCGTGAGCTGACCTTTATCATCCTTTTCTTCTTTGCGTATATCTCGTCCCGTGCAATTCGTTTTCGAAACACGTTGGTACTTTCAGTCGTCTCAGTATTATTTGTGTGGTTTCTCGCTCTGGCTTTAAAAAATTCCTATCTTGTTTTTGTAGCTGATGTGAAAGACTATGGGGGAGGTGCCAAGATAAAAGGAAAAATAGATGCCATTCGCTTTATTTATGACGATGCAAAAGGCAAACCGTTTAATCTACTTGTTTTTACACCACCTGTGTATACATATCCCTATGATTATCTTCTGTGGTGGTATGGACAGAAGAAATATGGTTATTTGCCGGGGTCTGAGAAGAAGGGGAATGTGTATCTCTTGATCGAAACTGACCATGAGAAACCTTGGACATACAAAGGTTGGCTTGAGACCGTCATAAAAGATGGAAAAGTTGTGGACACGATCACATTGCCGAGCGGCCTCATCGTGCAAAAGCGCACATTATGATCAAGCGTCATTTCTATCTTATCCTACTCATTGTTATTTCATGTCTTCCTCTGTTGTCATTTTTGAACCCGGGATTGCCGGATACCCACGATGGCGTTGACCATGTAGCAAGAATTGCAAATTTCTACCAAAGTTTTTCGGAGGGAAACCTTCTTCCACGGTGGGCTGGTAACCTCAATTGGGGGTATGGTCATCCTGTTCTCATGTTTCTCTATCCTCTTCCATCCTATCTCGCCTCTATGTTTCATTTCCTCGGTGCTTCATTTGTTGACAGTACAAAACTAGTATTCGTGTTTTCATTTCTTGCAAGTGGGGTAGGGATGTTTTTGTGGCTTACATCGTTCACAAACAGGAGAGCGGCGTTTTTAGGTGCACTAGCCTACTCCTTTGGTCCGTACCGATTCGTTGATATGTATGTAAGAGGGGCGATCGGTGAACATGTCGCTTTCATTTTCCCTCCACTTATTTGTTTATCGCTCTTACTTCTTGCAACAAGCAAAAAAAAGTGGCCTCTTTTCCTCGGTATACTTAGCCTCTGTGGCCTGTT
>JAUYMJ010000050.1 GCA_030698775.1 bacterium | reverse complement strand
GGAGGGAGAGAAGAGAGGGAACTGGGATAACAGCGACGTTGTCAACGACGCTTGCTTCTTTTGCATTGATTTCAGGGACGATAATAGTTGAAAACTTTTTCGATTTTGCCAAAAGCGTTTGGGGAAGGATGCCGTTGGTTGCCCTCACGCGTCCGTCAAGTGCGAGCTCCCCGACCACGAGCGTTTTTGCGAGGTCGGCTTTGAGTTGTTCTGAGGCAAGGAGGATCCCGAGTGCGATCGGGAGGTCATATGCGGGACCTTCTTTCGGCAAATCGGCAGGCGCCAGGTTGACGGTAATCCGTTTGGCAGGAAAGTCTGCGCCTGAATTACGGATTGCCGAGCGGACGCGTTCTTTCGCTTCCTCAACTGCTTTGTCCGGTAGGCCGACGATGGTGAAGGAGGGGAGGCCTTGTGAGGCAATATCAACCTCTACCTCAATAGGCACGCTGTCTAAACCAACGATCGCCCCGGAAAACACCCTGGCGAGCATACGGTTTGATCATAGCACGTCTATTTTTTCAGTGATGTATTGAGAAACGGGCTTGTGCCCGTCAGGATTTCAAAGAAATCATACGCGACCATGCTCAAAAGCAGAACGAGCGAGGAAATAGTGACGACGACGATAATTCCTGTTGCAATCAATTCCATATGCATCTTGTAACAATATGACGTGATAGGTAATTAAAGACAATGTAAAGAGATTGAAAGAATTTCATCTCGAAACAGCTTCAAGGTTGACAAATAAAAATGATAGTATTACTCTAGAAATGTTTGTATGGTGTGCATCATGCAAGCTTACCAAGAGTAGAGTGATCTAGAGCACGAAGCTTACGGGACAAAACCGTGCATGTATACAGTGCACAAAACAGAAGACCGGAGACGATATGTTCTAAACAAACAGACAATATTAGGTTGGAAGCAAAAAAGCCTGTGATTTACAAAAGATCAGGCTTTTTTGTTGGGTTTAAATCAGTTAAGGGAAAATCTTCTGAGGTGTTTTTTTGCGTCAAATATGATATGGGGTTTTGATCCTGGGGCAGTCTCAGCAGGAGAATTGTTACCCTTCATTTCCTCTGCATTCGTAGCGTCTTTTTTCGAGCACTCTGCTTTATGGGCGTTTTGTCCGTGGCAGGTATCGCATAAAAAATCTTTCCCATTTTTGTCTGGATTTAGTGGATTATTTTCGTCATCAATCGTCACGATGACAACACGAGTTGGGCCGTCATCCGGAGTAATAATCCAGGTTTTATCGTCTCTGATCACTGAGCTTGCATATTCTCGATCATGTATATCTTCCCGTTCAAATGCTCTCGAAGTTTGGGGGACGAAAACGATACTCGTTTCCCGTTTTGCAATTTCCAAAGCTTTTGTAACAAGTTCTGAAATTTTTGCTTTTCCGCGTACCGTTCCGAGGCTTTCGATAACGCTCGCAATTATTTCTCTTGCTCGTTCGGGAACCGTCCCGAGAAACGTTGCTGCCTCTTCCACTGCTTGCTTCGCGGTTTTTCCCGTTTTTTCTTCTAGTGAATGGGCAACATGGAGATCTGAACCATGAAGTAAATGATGTCCGAAGCCTTCTGCCTTCATTCCTACCGGGTCAACAGCCCCTGCAGCGGCGATCAGTTGGAGTGCATGGGGTTTATGCTGAAGATTACCTGCACAGATTGTTATTCCGCGATAACCCGGGCCTGGTTCACGTGAGACTTCCTCGACGAGAACACCGTGTTTAAGGATAGCCATTGTGACGTGCTGGGCCTCATGCTTGGCTGTTGATCCGGGCATGACATACTCGGTTGGCCACCACTCCGGATAGCTAATTGGTTCCGATTCCAAGGCTGGAGACGAAGAGGAAAGAGGGAGCTCACCAGGAAAAAAACTGGGCTCGGATGAACCGTAAATAATAGATGAGGGAATTACGATATGGGGGGATAACCGACTAGCAACCTTATCGGGGGAGGGTAGGGGACGGGACGCATGTTCTGCGCTCATAAGTAAATTATATTATAGGATATAATCAATTGCATTGCAAGTTTATCAGCCTCATTATATGCGGAGAAGGAGGAAAGTCAAGTTGAGGCTAAAATGAGGCTGGAAAAATGATAGGGGAGAGGGTAAAAAATTGACCTAATTAACCCAATTCCTCATTGATCTAAACGTTTTTATGAAGGTTGTTGAGTGTAAAGCGCGTCGATTTTTGAGGCAAGGATGAAGTCATTGAGAAAAAGGCCCTTGATCGCATGCGTCATGAGGCTAAACTTGACCTTGTTCCAGTTATGAAGGGAGATATCTGGATGATGGCCTTCTTCTTCGGCAATTTTGGCGACTTGGTTGATAAAATCGATGGCCTTAACAAAATTTTTGAACGTAAAATCCCGCTCAATTTTTTTGTCCTCCACGACTATCCACTCAGGAATCATCGGGAGGTAGTGGGCGAATTGCGTAGGGGTGAGCGGTTTTACATTTCCTTCACAGGGAACGCATTTCTGTTTGGTAAGCGGGAGAGTAGTAGCCATGAGAGGATTATAGCAGGTTAAAATCCGAGGACCTCTTTTACGATAATCATTCTGACAGTTCGTCCGGATTTTTGCCTCTCTTTCTTGAAGACCACGATTTTCGAGAGATTGGTTCCCACTTTGTACAAATCCATCATGTGTTTGTTCTCGAGAGGATAGACATACTCCTCAAGTCGCTTAAATGCGTCTGCAAGCGTCGGGACGATTTTCTGCGCTCCGACGACGAAAATAAGGTTTGGGGATGTATAGACTACGTGAGGTAACTGGCTGCCTGTATTTGATGCGATGAGGAATTCTCCTGTTCCTGAAAGCGCGTGGACGCTACCAAGATAGTAATCAGACAAGACAGATTGCCGACGCAGCTCTGCTCTTTTCTCAGGGTCGTTTTCGGAAGTGATAGCATGATGCAGATCATTCCATCCGTGTTTGCCTCCTTTGAGATAGTCAAGGTAACCAATCTGCTCAAGTGTTTTAGAGGATCCGTTCATAATAGATGCGCCTTTTGGGATAAGTGAGATGATTTGCTCCATGGCTTCTTTACCCGACGCGACTATAAGGGGAGAGATATTGTGTTTTTTCAGTGCATCTACGGTTTTTTGGATGACTCCATCTGAGGGGATAGTTGTCCACTGATTCATAGTGAAACGATATCACCTGTACTTTACTTTGTAAAGTAGTTACAAAAAGTATAGTATGTAGTATACTATTGCCTTATGGACGAAAGACAATGTGTTACAAAAACAATTAAGATCATCGGCAGTAAATGGACAGTATTTATTCTGCACGAGCTCTGCGCGGGAAAAAAACGTTTCGGAGAGCTGCAGAGAGCGCTTGTAGGGGTTAGCCCAAAAACTCTCTCGCAGCGATTGAAAGAGTTGGAGAAGAGCGGCATTGTAAAAAAAACAGTATATCCGGTTGTACCGCTTCGTGTGGAGTATGAATTGACACCGCGAGGGCAATCATTTCGGGAAATAATTGACAAAATGGTGGAGTGGGGAGGCAGGGAGGAAGCGCGTAGCGCTCAGGGCAAAGCGGATAGCAATTGATATAGTTTAGTGCTTGTGAAAACAAGAATTTTCACAGAATGCCTATAGTCCAAATTTTGGTAGGGAAGAGGCATACTTCTCCGGAGTCTACATATTGTCATTCTGAATTTATTTCAGAATCTAGAGAGATCCCGAAACGAGTTCGGGATGACCTCGCTACGCTCGGTCAGTTTGACATCCCTATCGCCTTTTTGAGATAATACGTTATGTTGCCGCAAAATCCTCTCCCAGTAGGCCTCACCTTTGATGATGTATTGCTTCTTCCTGGTTTCTCCGACTTCTCCCGCTCAGACATCTCCCTTTCGACTAAGCTCACAAAAAAAATTTCTTTAGAACTTCCCCTTATTTCCTCTCCCATGGATACCGTTACTGAGTCGGGTCTTGCGATTGCACTTGCCCGTATGGGAGGCATAGGTATTATTCATAGAAACCTCACTGTTGCCGATCAGGCAGCACAGGTAACCATCGTAAAGAATGCTTCGGCCCCTACAGGATCTGCGACAGGCTCAGCACAGGAGAAGTTATTAGTGGGCGCAGCGGTTGGTGCAAATAAAGGATTTGAAGAGCGCGTTGAGGCACTTGTTGGTGCCGGGGTCGATGTCATACTCGTTGACTCTGCGCATGGTTATGCAACGCCAATTATCAATGCAGTTACGTGGATCAAGAAGCATACGAACGTTGAAGTGATTGCAGGTAATGTTGCAACGTATGACGGGGCAAAATCCCTTATCGAAGCAGGCGCAGACGGGCTCAGAGTCGGTATGGGTCCTGGAGCTATCTGCACAACCCGCATCATCTCAGGTATGGGTGTTCCCCAGATCACAGCACTCCAAGAAACAGTCCGGGCTTCCCATTCGGGCGGAGCCTCAGGGCAAGCTGCAGTTCCGGTTATTGCCGATGGTGGTATTAAGTATTCAGGTGATATTGTGAAGGCTTTGGCTGTCGGTGCGAGTGCTGTCATGATGGGAAGTTTTTTTGCAGCAGCTGAGGAGGCTCCTGGGAAAATCGTGTCCCTGAAGCGTTCCCAAGTTCCCCACCGTTTTCAGAGTATTTTTAAACAGGATATTGAGGAATACAAGTTTAAAGAATATCGGGGTATGGGGTCAGTCGGTGCAATGAAGGCAGGCGCAAAGATCAAATCGGAAGATGAATATCATGGCAAAGACTATAAAGACCGGGTACTTGTGGCAGAAGGTGTGGAGGGGCTTGTGCCGATTCGCGGTAGCGTGCAGGAGCTCGTGGATCAAGCCCTGGGAGGCGTCAAGTCAGGAATGTATTATGTCGGAGCAAAGAATCTCAAAGAATTGTGGGAGAAAGCTAAGCTTATCCAAATCACTCAGGCCTCACTCGCCGAATCCCACCCTCACGATATCCTCATCACCAACCCCGGAGAGAACTATTAATTTGTTTTGATTCCTCAGTCTAATCTGATAGAATTGCATTCATAGATTATGGGTATTGTAGATACTGACCAGAGGCCAGGAGGAACAGAAGCATCATTTATTATTAATCGGGGTGAAGTCTATCCAATTTTTATCCCTTCACTTGAGGTATTTGAAGATACGACATTTCTTAATATAACAGCAGCAGATACTATCACATCCGCTATCACGAGAAATCCGCAAGGTTCACTCCTTGTTCCGACGGGGAAAACAATGGTGCCTATTTATGAAGAACTTCGGCAATTAGTGTTAGATTACAGTAACATTACACTCAATAATTTGGATGGATACTGTGGGGGCAATCCTTTCAGAAAGGGAATGTTCACAAGGTACATGACCGACAATCTCATCGGATATATAGATGTTCCATCCGGGAGCTGGAATATTCCAGATGAGGCAACGCGGGATCCTCAAAGAGAGGTTGAAAGATACCAGCAAATTATCGACTTACATCAGCCTGCAGATTTGGCAATCTTAGGAATCGGGGAAAACGGTCACATTGCATTTAATGAACCGGGAACTCCGGTTGATTCAGGGGTACATGTCGTAGATTTAACTGAGGAAACACGTTTGGCAAATGCTGATGACTTTGGAGATATTAATCTTGTCCCCTATCAGGCAATAACAATTGGTATAGGAGATATTTTACAGGCAAAGAGAATATTGTTGGTTGCGAAGGGAGAGGGGAAAAGAGAGGCAATACAAAAAATGATCTATGGCCCAATAACAACGGATGTGCCTGCTTCGTTACTGCGGTTTCATCCTCAGGTAACTATCATGATGGATATAGCCGCAGGAAGGGATATTTTTGATTTTGCAGATGTTCGTCATAAATATGCGTTTAATCCACCTGTAGGAATAAATGTGGATGCAAAGGCAGCCTGATTGCATGCCTTGAGTTCTTCTTCTGACATAATTTTTTCTTGATAGAGCAGCGCATACTGCCGCCATAGATGCGCACCTTCGATGACTTCCGGCCAATCGGTATTGATGGTGAATTTAACGCCGTTGTCAAGAAAAGTGCGGAGAATTGATTTCATCTCGGCCAAATCTTTGACGGCATTGGTGACGATATTTGAGAGTGGACAAATTTCAAGGACGATGTTTTGTTTGAGCAAAGCCTTCATAAGGCTTTTATCTTTGGCAGCTTTTATGCCGTGTCCAATACGGTCAGGTTTCAATT
Organism: bacterium; assembly: GCA_030698775.1. Taxonomy (GTDB): domain Bacteria; phylum Patescibacteriota; class Microgenomatia; order Levybacterales; family UBA12049; genus JACPGQ01. The sequence continues at coordinate 18,486 of JAUYMJ010000050.1, read as the reverse complement.
TTTCGACCACTTCAAACATATCATCCGTGTCCTCAGCTTCTCCTGTATGTACCGTAACTTTCAACCCTTCGCTCTTCGCTCTCTGCACTAGGCGAGTGTACTCATCAATCCTGAACTCCGGATTGCCGGGACCGGCAATATCAATCCCCACAACTCCCCTTCTTTTATACTTTATCGCTTTTTCGACGATGACGTGGTTCATCCCAAAATCAAATTCGCGTGCCATGCAAAAGATGAGTCCTGCCGAGAGATCATCGTGCTCTAAAAGTGCTCGTTCCATGCCTCGGAGTTGTGCCATGATGACGTGATCGAGATCAATGTCCCCTCCCTGGTTGTGCTTCATCGGATTTGAGCGAAGCTCTATGAGCTTGATATTATTGCGGTATGCACCGGTCATGATCTCATAGGTCGCTTTTTCGACGGCATAGGTCCCGGAGCTTAATTTATCCAGAAGCGGGTGGTAAATTTTCTCAAAGTAATCATTGAGATCCATGCGTTTATCTGTTGATAGGGTGATGTAGTCAATAAATTCTTTGTAGTCACGTTTTGGGAGCTTAAACCCTTGGGCTTGGGCTATCTGCCAATACACAGAGGGCTTGATAGAAGTACTCAAGTGCGAGTGGAGTTCTGCGAGAGGAAATGAAGGAAATGAGGTATCCATATGTAAGTATACCATACCATTTCAGTTCATAAAAGTTTAGTAGTTTCGGGGGAAGCTGCCATCATCATACGTTTTTCGTTCATGTTGTCTTTCATAAGGCGACAATCTGTTCCCAGGGAAATTCGCTTCGTCCGAAATGTCCATAGCTCGCAGTCTGCAGGTAGAGAGGTTTTCTGAGTGAGAGCGCGTCGATTGTCCCTCTGACTGACGTATCAATAAGCTTCGCGACAAAGTCTTTTATGACTTTTACGCTTTTTTTTGCTGTGTTGAAGGTTTCAACTTCCTGCATGAGTGGTTTCTTGATGCCGATACAATAGGCAAGCCGGACTTCGGCTTTGTCGGCAAGCCCATGAGCGACGATATTTTTGGCGATATAGCGGGCTGCATAGGCACCTGACCTATCCACCTTTGTAGGGTCTTTTCCGCTGAAGGCGCCTCCTCCGACCCTGGCATAGCCTCCATACGTATCAACGATAATCTTCCGGCCCGTAAGCCCGGCGTCCATGGCTGGTCCCCCGATATGCCATGTTCCTGTGCCGTTCACGACGAGTTTTGCCTTGGGGAGTAAGAAATCATATGCGGTAAGTACCGGCAACACAGCAAGGCTATAGAGGTCATGTTCCACATGCGCAAGCGTTACCGTTTCATCATGGGGAACCGCAAGGACCACAGAGTCAATGCCAACGGGTATATCGTTTTCATATATCACTGACACCTGGCTTTTGCCGTCCGGACGAAGATAAGAAAGCGTTTTTGTTTCCCGCAGTTCATCAATCCGTCGTGTCAGCGCATGGGCTAGTGTAATCGGCAAGGGCATGAGGCTTGGCGTCTCGCGGCACGCAAACCCGAACATCATTCCCTGATCCCCTGCACCTTCGCTATCAACCCCCGTTGCGATTTCAGGGGATTGGACATGCACATAGGTATCAATAGGCAGGGAATATGAAAAATTGTACCGGTCATGGTCGTATCCGAGCCGTTTTATTTGTTCCCGTGCGATTTTTTCAAAGTTGATGGTATGGTTTGTGGTAACCTCGCCTGCGATGACGAGTTTATTGAAACCCGCAAGTGTCTCAACGGCAACTCTCCCGTATGGGTCGTATCGCAGCACCTCATCAAGTATGGCATCGCTTATCTGGTCGCAAATCTTGTCGGGATGCCCAGCACACACCGATTCTGATGTAAATATTTTTGTTATTTTCCCCATAAAAAACCTCTCTAAAAAGAGAGGTACATGCTATCTCCTTCGGCTATCCTTAGGACTAATCCTCCCCTTTGTCAGGGTTGGGTGTGGCACCTTAACTATCGTCAGGTTGCCGGATGGGTCATCGAGCCAATTCTCTCACCATCGCTCTTGATTGGAATACAATTGTGCATTTAGTATATTGCAGCAATTTTGATTCGTCAAGGATAAAATGAGAACGTTGTGTGGAGAGCTTGTTTTACCAGGGGTTCTTTGATGACGGAGAATTAGAAAGTGATGAAGTCTTTTCTTGAGGGGCCGGTGGTGGTAGCAATGAATGGGTAGTTGAGGCTTTTCTGTATAAAAGAAAGAAATTTGAGCGCATGGATGGGAAGATCTTCTGCATTTTTTGCTTTCTGACAAGCCTTACCATCCCATCCGGGAATTGCAATGTAGTTTGGGGTAACCTCCTTGAGATAGCGAAGGCCAGGCTGGTACGGAACGCGATTACCTTTCTTGTCTTTATAGTGCGTGCAGATTTTAATTTCGTCTTTTTCCCTGCAAATATCCAGGTGTGTCCCCATGAGCATCTCGACGCCACTCATTCGGGCATTATAGATGATAAACGGGAGGTCTAAAAAATTAATATCACGTGGGCGTCCAGTTGTCGTGCCGTATTCATGGGCTTCTTCACGGATCCATTGGCCCCAGAGTTGGTCACTCGTCCCCCTCACCCCTCCGCCTTCGGCGGAAACCCTCCCCCTTGAGGGAGAGGGGGAAGTGGAAGGAAGGTTTATATGGGTTGGCATCCTCCTTGCGCCGACACTTGAGGTGTAGGGAAGTTTGACGATACCGATTCTTTCCTCAATATCCTGCATCGTCCAGAAACCGGTCCCTTCACGTACTCCGTACACTGTCGTATTGGATGAGGTGACATCGGGACGTGTGCCTGTCCAGCTGTCAAGTCCTGATGCCTGGGCGCCTTCAAATATGATTCCCACGGATTTGTTTGCGGATAAACGCTGATGAAGAGGATACGTGTTTGTAACGATCTGTCGTTTGAGTAACCATTCTCGTGATGTGTGAAGACGTGAGAGGAATTCTTTTTTTGACCCGAGACCTCTTTTGCTCGCTTTTTTGTTTGTAACGGTTGTTGCAAAATCCGGGACATCAGTTTGTGAAAGTGTGAGGCCGAATGCAGCAAATATTTTTTCGTATTGTTCAAAACGGTTGGTCAGGCGTTTTTCCCAATCTGATGATAAAAGGTCAGCAATGCGAAGCCCGGTTTTGTCGTAATGGTGTGCGTATGATGGCCCGATGCCTCGTCCTGTTCCGCCTTTTGATTCCTCTTGGAGATAGCCATTGAGAAACTCTTCTGCCCGTTCTAAATCGGTGCAAAGAATTGCATCGTCTGAGAGGACAAGACGATTTCTGATGCTCCCGACAGCATCTTCTACATACCCGACTTCTGTTTGTAAATCCTCAACGTGGACGACCATTCCCCGGTCCATCAGGCCAGAGGCCTGTTCATGGAAGACAAATGAAGGGATCAAATGAAGCGCGAGTTTGGTACCGTCTTTTTCAACCGTATGGCCGGCGTTATTTCCTCCCTGGAAACGAATGACGGCAACATGTTCAATCCTTTTGTTTTTTAAGAGCTCCTCGATTTTGTTGTCAACAATCCTCCCCTTCCCTTCATCGCCAAGAGCCACCCCGACAATGGCGACAGTGTTGGGTCGCGACAGGTGGGAAAAAATTCTCTTGAAGTGATTTGGTAATCCTATTGAGAGCTGGTTTTTTTCGTAGATATTTACAAGATCCTGCTCGATTCTGTGTCGAGTATCGGAGAAAGTTGTGTGGGAAACGCTCTGTTGCTTCGGCATTTGTCGTTTTGACCCTATGGAGTATAGTATAGGGAAAATCAAAATGCAAAACTCAAAACTTTACGCTTTACATTTTGGATTTGCTCTTTGCGTTTTTAGCTTTGCGCTTTTATAATGGAGCTATGCTCCTTCTCGTGGATTTTGGTTCACAGACTGCCCACCTGATCGCAAGAAGGCTGCGCGCCCTCGGAGCAAGTGTTGAAATAGTTACCCCCGAAGAAGCCTACGAGGTGGCATCCTCAAAAAAACCAAAAGGAATTGTTTTTTCAGGTGGCCCGCAATCTGTCTACGCGGACGGTGCCCCAACTGTAGATACCCGGATTTTTGAGCTAGCTATCCCAATCCTCGCAATCTGTTATGGTTTTCAGCTCGTCAGTTATCTTCTTGAGGGAGAAGTTGTCGGCGGAAAAAAAGAGTACGGCCCCGCAACGCTGCAGCTTGAAAACGGGACGTGGGACATTGCAAAAGGGGTAAAGGATGCGTCAACTGTTTGGATGAGCCATGGTGATGTCATAGAGGCACTTCCTAAAGGATTTTCGATATTGGGTACGACTGAGCATGTACCGTTTGCGTTTGCAGAGGATAGGAAGCGGAAAATCATAGGCGTTTTGTTCCATCCTGAAGTAGAGCATACGGAGTGCGGAGAGAATATACTCCAAAATTTTATGGACTACTGCGGGATAACGCCTGAGAATATCAAAATCGATATAGAGAAAATTGTCGATACGATCAAAGAGACGGTCAAAGAAGCCTACGTGATTGGCGCAGTATCAGGGGGCGTTGATTCGACTGTTGCCGGAGCTTTGATGGCAAAAGCGATCGGTGATCACTTCATTCCGGTCTACGTTGAGAACGGGTTGATGCGGGAATCAAACCGTGTACATGTCGAGAAGGTGTTTAAACATTTCGGTGTGAAGGCGGATATTGTGGACTGTGAGGAGGAAATGCTTGAGAGACTCAAAGGCGCAACTGATCCTGAGGCAAAAAGAAAGATTATTGGGAAGTTTTATATTGATATTTTTGAGAGGGAGATGGTACGACATGTGAAAGCCGGAAAAGACATAGCATTTCTCATGCAGGGGACTATTTATTCTGATGTGATTGAGAGTAAGGGCACGAAGCATGCCGACAAGATAAAAAGCCATCACAATGTTGGTGGATTGCCCGAAGAAATGAAGCTTACGCTTCTTGAGCCGCTGCGGGAGTTTTATAAAGACGAAGTGCGGCATATAGGGATAGCCCTAGGACTTCCTGATGATTTTGTCTGGAAGCAGGTATTTCCCGGTCCCGGCTATGCGGTACGGATTAGAGGTGAGGTAACAATGGAGCGATTGGCAAAAGTGAAGCAAGCGGATGCGATTCTTCTTGAGGAATTGGGAAAGGCTATGGATATGAAAAAGATTTATATGTCCTTTCCAATTATGTCAGGAGCTGATTCAGTTGCAGTGAAAGGAGACGGACGGTTTTTTGGTGAAGTCATAGCGCTTCGCATTGTCGAGTCCCGGGACGTGATGACAGCGACATGGTCTCGTCTTCCTTATGATGTGTTGCAACGGATATCAAGCCGTATCGTGAATGAAGTGCCGGAAATTTCGAGGGTTGTGTATGATATTTCCACGAAGCCCCCAGCGACGATGGAATGGGAATAAATAAAGCTCAAATCGCAAAGTGCAAATCTCAACACTAAAACTCAAAGCGCAAAAACACATTTTTTTATTCCTCAGTCTTACCTATTTCCTTTTTAGACTAATAAATCTTACGAGGCTTCCTGTCTTCAATGATGAGGCGATTTATTTGGACTGGGCGTGGAGAATGACCTCTGAACAGGGGATGCTTTTTTATTCCCTTTACGATGCGAAGCAGCCTCTTCTGATGTGGTTTTTTGGTATCGCGATGCACCTTCTTCCGGACCCGTTTTTTGCCGGACGGTTTGTTTCGGTTCTTTGTGGGTGGTTGACGCTATTTGGCATCTATACGCTTGGGAAGACGTATTTCAATAAGAGAATCGCGATTGTCGCTTCATTCTTATATATCGCCATTCCGATTTTTTCGTTCTATGACCGGCAGGCGCTTATGGAAGCTGCAGTTGGAGCAGTTGGCGTCTGGACAGTATGGTTTGCGCTGAAGTTTTGGAAGACAGGCAGCACAAAAGACGCCGTATTTGTGGGATTACTTCTCGGTATTGGTTTTTTTATAAAATCGAGTGCACTAATTTTTCTCCTCGCATTTTTTCTCATCAGTTTATGGATGTATTGGAGCAGACGAAATTTTAGGTTTCGTTCACTTTTCTATAGCATCTCTTCTTTCCTTTGTGTTATTTTCCTCATTCTCCTTCAGCCGCGTTTTTGGGAGACACTTTCTTCAAATTCGAGGTATGGATTTGGGTTATTTGATCTTTTGAAATTTCCCGTTGCTGCGTGGTTTTCAAATCTATTTGGCAATGCGGAAATAGGGTTTCTTTTTCTGACGCCTATTGTATGTATTGCAAGTATTGTTGGTGTATTCCTGATACTAAGAAAAGGAACGGGTGATCAAAAATATCTTGGGTTATGGGTTGTTTGTACGTTACTGCTGCAGATACTCCTCATCCGTGGTACGTCACAGCGGTACCTTGTTTCCTACTTACCACTTATAGTCCTCAGTGTGGGGTATTGTCTGGAAATAGTGCTTAAGAAACAAAAACAAGAAATGATTGGGCTTGTTTTGTCCACCATTCTTTTTGTTATTCCTCTTGGAATAACTGTCGTTCAAATAAGTAATCCGGTTTCCTATTTTCAGCTTTTTGGCTTTTCCCGTTATTCGGAGGGTGGTTCGTATATCACGGGAAATACATCGGGATACGGGGTTGACGTGGCAATTGCATATATCTCGAAATTGCCGAAAGGGGAAAGGATTTTTGTTGGCGAATCACTTTATACAGGCAATCCTGAGAGTGCGGTGATGGTAGCGTTTGCAAAAAGTAATACTATAACCGTAGGATACCTGGATAGAAAATTGTTGGGGGATCAAGTAGATAGTGTTGATTGCATACAAGCAGATGTACCCGTATATTTTATGAGTAAACAAAACGACGTCGGAGGGCTTGAAAAATTCCTTGAGAATATTACCTACCTCAAAAACCCTTATAACAAAAACGTAATCGGTATCTGGAAGATGAAGGAAAAATGCGAAGGAAAATCACTCCCCGTACGACTAGTTAATATAAAATGAGTTGCATAAATAGCCTGCCAAAATTGACAATACGAACGGTGAGTGATATTATAGGGTATATATGACAGTTGAAGCCAGGCAAATTGCGGAACAAGGTGCTTCTCCCCTCATGCAGCCTGTTCTTGATCTCATGCGGACTGTCACGCATGAAGATGTAGTACCCGCACTTGATACTATATTTGCAGAAAAACAATCGGTTGATCCCAAAACAGGGATTGTTATTGCTAAGCTAAGACAGTTTGCTCCGATTGAAACTGCAGATGGCACGAGGTATGCGGTATATGCTGCCCGAGTACTCCCTGCAAGTCCTGATAACCCGAATTTTGTTAATCCCCACTACCACCTGTTAGCCGATGAGTTTTACCGATTTTTATCGGGAACAGATGGGGAGATGAATAGAGGAAGAGTACAAAGCGGAGGGGAAGTGGCATGGTCAGATCCTTTAAGGGTGCAGCCGGGTGACGAAGTAATGATCGAGCGAGGAGTAGTTCACTCATTCCGAAATTTAGGAACAGAAGTTGCAGACTTCGTTTTTTGCGCAAAAGAAGGCGAGGAAGATTCTTCTCATCGTGATCCATTTGGTGATCCGATTTCACCTGATCTTTTAGATTACGATCCTGTTGAGGCGCCCGAAGGTGATCGATATATCGTGCGAGATTTTCCTAATGGTATCCCCCCTTGGTATTTAGATCAAGCCGCCTAATCTGCTATCATCCATAGACATGAAGAAAACTGTAGTTCTCGGCATAACAAGCGGGATTGCCGCGTATAAAATGCTCGATTTTCTAAGGCTCTTGAAAAAAGAAGATGTTGCTATTGAAGTGGTGATGACGGCACAAGCAGAAAAAATAGTACATCCCAAAGACATTGAAAGGGTTACCGGTAAGAAAGTCTACACGGATCTTTTTGAAGAAGGGTTTGATTACAAAAATATTCTCAAGGTACGAAAAGTAGACCATATTGATCTTGCTGACCGGGCAGATGTCATAGTCATCGCTCCTGCGACAGCAAACGTTATTGCCAAGCTTGCTCACGGAATAGCAGATGATTTTTTGACAACAATGGTTCTTGCAAGTAACTCCCCCATTGTCCTTAGCCCATCAATGAATGTGCACATGTGGAATAATCCGGTGACAAAAGAAAATATTGCAACGCTTAAAAAGCTTGGTTTTATTATCATCCCCCCCGAGAGAGGCCTTCTGGCCTGTGGATATGAGGGTCCGGGGAGGCTGCCGCATCTTGAAAAGATTAGGGATGAGGTTCTACACCAGAGTGCAAAGAGCAAAGAGCTTACCGGGCGAACAGTATTGGTGACGGCAGGGGCGACAATCGAAAAAATTGATGATGTACGGTTTATTACCAACAAAAGCAGCGGAAAAATGGGGGCAGCACTTGCTGATGAGTGTCAGCTCAGAGGAGCAAAAGTCATCCTGATTCGGGCGAGAAATGCGGTTGAGCCAAGGTATGTTATGGAGCAGGAGACGTTTGAAACATTTGAGGAGCTTGAGAAGCTGGTAAAAAAATATATTAAATCAACAGATGTGATGTTCCATACGGCAGCGGTTGGGGATTTTTCCGCAAAACAGAAGCGTTATGGAAAAACAAAAAGCAATGCTTCATTCGCGCTGCATTTTACGCCTCAGAAAAAATTGAGTAATGAGATCAAAACACTCAATCCCAAAATAAAACTCATCGTCTTTAAAGCAGAATGGGGGTTTTCCGAGAAGGAGCTTGTAAATCGTGCAAAAAAGAAACTGCTTGAGAGCAGAGCGGAGAGTATCGTTGCAAACGACATAAGTCAAAGTGATAGGGGATTTGCAGCGGATGAGAATGAAGTGATGATTGTCAAAAAAAATGGTGACGTAAAAAAAATCAATCTTGCGAGTAAGCAAAAAATTGCAAAAGAAATAGTGGATGTTGTCTTACGTTATTAACAGGGTATATTCAGCATGGCAGGATTTAAAAAAGCACAAGCATTTTCCCCGGGAAATATCAGCTGTTTTTTTCAATTGCATGACCACAAAAATCCGAGATGGCGGGGGTCATATGGGTTGGGGTTTACCGTAGATAAAGGTGTAACCGTCACCGTCTTACGAGCGCAAAAAACGTCGATAACGTTTAACGGAAAAGTATTGCATGTTCCAACAGTCCTTTCTGTTGTCTCGAAGCTGACGAAAGAGCCGGTTGCAATACAGATTACCTCTCCACTTCCTCTTGGGAGCGGGTTTGGTTTAAGCGGAGCAAGTGCTTTGGCGACAGCGTATGCGCTTAATAAACTCCTTCATTTGAGAAAGACAAAAAAACAGCTTGCTGTCATCGCACATACTGCTGATGCAGCAGAAGGGACAGGTCTTGGTGATGTGGTGAATCAATATTTTGGAGGTTTTTTATTGAAGACGAAACCAAGCTCTAAATTTCAAGTGCAAAAACTTTTAACTACCAATATACCAATATATTGGTACTCGTTTGGCACGCTCTCAACGAAAGGAGTACTTTCCAATAAGAAATTAGTTGCGGCAATCGGTGAAGCTGCAGATACTGCTATTGAAAAAACAAAAAATCTTCGATCCGCAGAGAAAAACTCATTAAGTGAGCTTCTTGACATTTCCTACGAGTTCGTCAAAGCTAGCAGGCTCTTGAGAGATAAAAGAACTTCAGAGATGATAGAGAAGATTAGAGCAGAGGGAGGTCACGCATCAATGATCGTTGTAGGAAATGCTGTTTTTAGTGATAAGCCGTTTATTGGGTCAAAAAAGCTTATGGTCTCCAGTACGCCTGCGCATTTGCTATGATCCCAAAATCCCATCCACGCTACAAATCGCTAAAAACACGAAAACTTCTTGAACGAGGAGTACGGGACGGTATTACATCGCTTAATGGCCTCATTGCCCACGGGAGGGGTGAGGCATTTGATTATTTGCTTGGTGAGAAGACACACGATTTTGCACGTAAGGCTATAAAAGCTGCGGCAGCGATGTTGCTTTTGGCAAAACGTCCCGTGATTTCAGTCAACGGAAACACCGCAATGCTGGTACCAAAAGAACTAGTGCTTCTCGCAAAACTACTCGGTGCTCCACTTGAAGTAAACCTTTTCCATACTTCATATGAGAGGTTGCAAAAGATAAAAAAACATTTAGAGCAGCACGGAGGCAAAAATATTTTACTTCCAAGCAAGAGGTGTAGAATCGCTCATCTTGATTCTCCCCGAAAATACGTGAATCCGGATGGGATCTTCAAAGCAGACGTCGTCTTTGTGCCGCTTGAGGATGGTGACCGAGCGGAGGCGCTCATTAAGAACGGAAAAAATGTGATAACTGTTGATCTCAATCCATTGTCGCGGACATCGCAGAAGGCAACCGTAACGATTGTTGATAATATTGCGCGGGTTATGCCACTTCTGATCACTGCTGTACGTAATTTGAAGAATGATGATGCACGGAAGGTACATGCGATTTCAAAAATTGACAACAAAAAATATTTGTTGAAAGCTCTTAAGGAAATCACATTACATGTGAAGTGAGGGTATCACTCTAGTAGTTTATATTATCGTAGATCAAGGGTATCGCCTTTAAAGGTGATATTTTTTTGTCTGAGAACTACTTGTTTTTTCCCCTTCTCTACAAATCCTGCCAGAAGCCCCTGAAATGATTGTTTTTTAATAATCTCAAGCGCTTTGGCAACGGATTTTTCAGGTAAAAAAAGTGCGTAATCCTGGCCCATATTGAACTCATCATACATTTCATAATCACTCAGTCCCGCATGTTGTTGCATAAAGAGAAATAATTCCTGAGGTTCAAAGAGTTGGTTTATGACATAGGAAAAATTTTGTCTAGCACGCATAATTTTTCGTAATCCGTGTCCTGTGATATTGGTGATGTAATGAAGATCAATTCCTGCAGTTTGCAAGGATTGGATCAGCTTTGCGTAAATATTCGTTTTTGTCAAAAGCGCTTCTCCATACATCGTGCCATCTGCCAATTTCGTTGCATATCCCTTCGGAAGTTTTTTGGCAATTGCCCGGGCGAGTGAGAGGCCATTTGCATTGATGCCATTGCTTTTCAGAAAGACGATGCTATCCCCTGTCTTTATTTTTGTATCGGTCAAAAAATATTTTTTGTTTTTTATAATCCCAACAGCACTTCCCCCAAGGGCGACAGTTTTTTCGCTAATAATACCTTTCAGCGTTGGCGTCTCCCCTCCACCCCAACTAGCACCTGCCAAGTCGCACGCGTTTTTCCAGCCGGTTATGAGGTCGCGCATGCGTTTTTCATCTGCGAGCCAGTCGTTATTTTCAATTGCCCAATATGCATGGACAGTGAGAGGTGTTGCGCCGACTGTGGTAAGGTCGTTAATAATTGTTGCGACTGTATCGTGTGCGATACTATCGTAATAGCTTTTTCCTGTAATTTCTCGCATGCCGTCGGCAACAAGGTTTTTTGTACCGAGGCCTTCGATAACCGTTGCCATCAACGTTGCATCTTTGTCCCCAGCTGGGCCGAGGGACCAGACATACGCTGATTCACCACGTGTGTCTGTAATTTCTGAAAATCCGTGCTGGTTGAGATTTTTCCCTGTTGCAGAGGCTGAGGTCTGGGCGAGTTTTTTGATCGGGTCTTTCGTATCGTAGTTGTCGCCAACGGCAGCGTAGGTAAGTTTTTGCTTGGAAGTTTTCATGCGTTATAAATAGGTCTGTATGATATCACGTATTCTTTTTTCACGCTCAAAAATCGTCCCGCTGATGAGGACAAAAGGAAGTTTTTCCTGATGATAAAATGCAACCAGCATCGAATGGATTGTATCTCGGGTTTTTTTGCTTTCCCGTCTTACCTCATCATTTTCAAACATGACGTCCTCAGGATTGAGGAGAAGAAATTTCGTATACGTCGGGATATAGCTCTCAAGCCTTGATCGTAATTGTTTGGCACCCGCTTCATTGCCCTGAACTTTTGTATAAAATATCACTTCAAGTGCCGATGTATCCGTCAGGATGACTTTTGGATTTGTTTCTCGGGCGAGTTTTTCATTCAAAAGTGCCAAGTCGAGAATTTTTTCTTGATTTGTGATATCAAACGGATTGTCGACCTGATTTTCATTGAAAAATTGGCGAGCTGACTCATGAACGAATGCGATCTGTTTGTTTCCCTTGTATTTTTTTTCAAGGTGGGTGAGAAGTGTCGTTTTACCAGTGCTGCTAGCACCGACAATTGCGAGTTTTATCGGGTGATACATACTTTAAGATGTTTTTACAAAATGGACAATTCTTTCAAAGAAGAGTTGGCCGTGAGGTTTCGTAAAGTGTTCCCGTCTCCAATTCGGATGCTGTGTTACTTCAACGAATTTCTCAGGGTGGGGCATGAGCCCTAGAATTCTGCCCGTTTTGTCACAGATCCCGGCAATTGCACGAAGTGCGCCGTTTGGATTTTCGGGATAGTGCATGGTCGGTTTCCCTTTTTCATCAACATAGCGAAAAACAACGAGCCTCTGTTTTTCTAACCGGTCAAGAATGTTTTTATCGGCAAACAACTTTCCCTCCCCATGGTTAACTGATACGTCAAGGATTTGTTCCAGATCATCAAAATACGGCGCAGCGCTTTTTTCAGTCTTCATTCTTACAAAGCGGCATTCAAAGTGTCCGGAATCATTATTGGTGAGCGTTGCCGACATAGTGCCTAACGCATCGAAGGGCAAGAGTCCTGTTCGGATAAGGGTTTGAAAACCGTTGCACACACCAAGGACATAGCCATTTTTCTCAACAAATTGTTGCAGATCGTCTTTAAAAAAACTTATCAGCTCAACAGCGAGGACTTTGCCCGATGCTAAATCATCACCGTATGAAAATCCGCCGGGGAGGGCAAGAATTTGGAATTCCGAAAGCTTTCGTTGTCTCCTTCGAAGTTCGTTGATATGGACAAAGTCCGTTGTTGCACCTGCCAATTGAAAAGCGAATGCCAAGTCCTCATCACAATTTGTACCGTCTGAGCGGAGAATGCAGACGTTTGGTTTTGTTTTCATATTAGTTGAATATTGCACGCATTGGTTGCTGCCAGGCTTTCTTCAGCTCACTGAGCGTCACGTTTGCAACACGTTTTTTTCCGAACTGCACAGTGATTGCATCGCTCGGATTTGTTTTACCAAGAATTACATGCGGTATACTTTTGAACATACGCGCAGCAACTTTCTCATTTGCAACCTCCACCAAAAATGTTCCGGCCGTCTCATTGAAAAATGTAAGGTCAGGTCTTTTTTCGGAAATTTTTGCAAGGTCTATTTCTGCTCCGAAACCTGCCCCGAAGCACATCTCAGCGATTGCAGCAGCAAGGCCGCCTTCTGAAATATCATGACAAGAGAGGATCATGCCGGATTGAATTGTTTTGGTTATTGTGGTGAGTATTTTTGGCAATATCTTTAGGTCAACGCGGGGAATATCACTTGTAAATTGATATGAATCATTAGAGTATACCGAGCCTCCGATATTTTTTGTATCTTGATTTCCGACAAAAACGATTACAGAGTTCTGTTTTTTAAAATCAGCGCTCACGGTTTTTTTCACATCAGGGATCTTCCCGAATACAGAAATGAGAAGGACCGGCGGGATTTTCAATACTTTCCCATCCGGGTAGCGATAGGTACTCGAGAGGCTGTCTTTCCCCGAAACAAACGGCATGTTGAGAAGATGCGCCATAGCAACACATGCATCAACCGATTTATCAAGATCAGCAAGTGATTCTGCGTCAGGGAATGGCCAGACGAAATTATCGATAAGCGCAGCATGGGTAATATCTCCACCGACAGCCACGTAATTTGCCACCGCTTCCGTGACTGCCCAGACCGAACCCCAGTAGGGATCAATCGTATTAAGGACGGGATTGAGTCCGTGTGTTGTGACAAGCCCGTACGGTTTGTCATAAAACGGTTTTACGATTGCGCCGTCATTTGGAGCATCCATATGTTTACCTCCGAATGGAGGTAAGGCCGATCTCCCCTGAACCGTATGGTCGTAAAGCCTGACGATAGGCTCCTTGGAGCAGACGTTAGGGTCGGAAAGGACTCTTTTCCAGGCAGAAGATACGTTTTTTGGAGATGCGGGAAGTCGGGTAGATTTTTTGTGTTGTTTTTTTGAGATGCCGACCATGTGGCGCCGGGGAAGACCATCGTGGAGAAATTGCATCGAGAGGTCACACACTTTTTCTTTCTTGTAGAGTACCTTCAGTTTTTTACTACCATCAAATGTTGCTATTTCCGCAACCTCGACATTGTATGTCTGACAAATTGCAGTGACCTGTTTTTTATCTTTCGGATCAATTGCGATGACCATTCGTTCTTGGGATTCGGACAGAAAAATTTCCCACGGTGCAAGCCCTGCATATTTGAGCGGGACATGTTCCAGGCGTACGGTGACTCCGGTATCTTTTCCCATCTCGCCTATGGCGCTTGAGTAGCCCCCAGCTCCGCAGTCGGTAATTGCGCGAAGAAGTCCTTGTTCTTGCATGACAAGGACACAATCGATAACGCGTTTTTCTTCAATAGCATTGCCGATTTGGACAGCGGTACCGGAGACTGTAATTGTTTTATCGGTCATCTCGCCGCTTGAGAAAGTTGCCCCGTGGATTCCGTCGCGTCCGGTTCTTCCACCAATCGTAAGTGCGATATCATCAATCCTTACTTTTCCTTTTTGCGCTTTTTTCTTTGCAATAAGACCGAACGCACCGACTGCAACGGTGGGTTTTGCGCGGAAATCCTTGTGGAAGTGTAAGGAGCCATTGTTGGTCGGGATCCCGACACGGTTTCCGTAGTCTCTCACTCCTTGGACCACGCGTTTGAGGATGTAATTTGGGGGGAGACATCCCGGAGGAAGCAGTGACGCGGGGAGGTCGGGCGGCGCGAAGCAAAAAATATCTGTTGAAACAAGAGGTTTTGCTCCCTGTCCTGTACCCAGGATATCGCGGAATACCCCACCGCTTCCCGTCATCGCTCCTCCGTAGGGTTCAATTGCCGAGGGGCTGTTATGTGTTTCAACCTTGCCACAAATTCCGTACCCATCGTAAAAATCGATGACCCCGGAATTATCGACGAACGCTGAGACAATAATTTTTGATCCCTTGGCTGTCCCTTTAATCCGGGAGATAAATGGTTTTTTCTTTTTGCCGTCAATTGTCAAATCGGCACGGAATGTTTTGTGCACACAATGCTCACTCCACGTTTGGGCGAGCGTTTCAAGTTCACAATCCGTCGGGTCACGCTTCAGTTTCTGAAAGTATTGTTGCATGACTCTCATTTCTTCAAGGTTTAAAAAAAGTTTGTCTTTTGAGAGAGCCATGAGTTCCTTGTCGGTTACGCTTCGAAGCGGTATGACAGATGTGGTGCCAATTTTTCCTTTGATCTGAAGCGTTTTCGGCTCCTCCTCGACAATATATTCAATGAGAGGGTTGAAAAGTCCCAGCCTCGCAACTAATTTTTTGCAGTCTTTCGGGGAAATTTTTCCGAAGAAATGGTACTCTCTGCTTGAGTCAACGGCAAGCGGGTGTATCCCAAGGTCATTTGCCGACTTGTGAATTGAGAGCGCCTCAGGGTTCATCACCCCTGGCTTATAAGCAATCTCAATACAAATAACGCTTTCCTTGATCTTTCTTTCCCTTTGGGAGAGGATTGAGGTGAGGGGTGCGTTTAGCGTATATTTCTGGTTTACCGCTTCGCTGAATGCGGTTTTCGCCAGTATGACTGCTTCTTTTGTGCCGATTCCTTCTATGCGGTAGACTTTTGCCGTTGTAATACTCTCTATAGATGGTATGTGAAGATTTCGGATTTCGTGCAGGAGTCCTTCTCCTAGAAGATCAGGGCCTTTCACCGTCTGGACACGAATCGTTTGTATCATAATGACCTTGCTAGTTCCCGAAAGCCAATGTCGGTTCTAAACTGAAGATTGTTGCCTTCTACGAAAATGTGGGACATTGCAGTGTACGCTCTTTCACGTGCCTGGTGGATGTCTTTCCCTTCGGCGACAAGATGGAATATGCGGCCGCCATTCACAACATATGATGTGTCTTTTCTTTTCATGCCCGATCCGTAGATGGTAACTCCCTTGATTTTCTTTGCATCATTTAGTCCAAAGATTTTTTTTCCTTTTGCCTGGTCATAGTTTGTCGGATATCCCTTTGCGCATCCGGCAACGCTCACGCGAACTTGATTATCAAACCTCATCGTTGTTGTCATTAACTCCTGCATCATAACCGACTCAACAATGTCGATATAATCCGTTTGTAGTCCCGGGAGAATCACGTTTGCTTCCGGTTCTCCCCACCTCGCATTAAATTCGATCACTTTGACCTGCCTGCCGGCAGGCAGGTTACCCTTTTTTGTCAGTATCCCGCCCAGATAAATGATGCCTGTATAGGGTCTGCCTTCAAGGGTCATGCCGTGTATAAACGGCGAGAGAATTGTTGTCTTAATTTCAGAGAGTATGGATCTGTTGATAAGCGATGTCGGTGCATTGCATCCCATACCGCCGGTATTTGGTCCGAGGTCTCCTGTAAACGCGGTTTTGTGATCTTGTGCAGTTCCCGCGATGACGTATCGTTTTCCGTCACAGATTGCAAAAAGTGAAAATTCTTCACCGATTAAGCCTTCTTCAATGAGGAATGTTTTTCCGGATGAACCGAATTGTTTCATCATGGAAATTCCGTCATATGCATCTTTTTTGGTATCGGCCCGGATGACGCCTTTTCCAAGAGCTAGCCCGGAGGCTTTGATGAAACGTATTGCTTCGGGATTTTTTTCAATATAAGAGACTGCTTTTTTTGTATCTTTGAACGTCTCAAAATCGGGAATAGGTAATTTATATTTTTTCATGAACTTTCTTGCCCATTCTTTGCTCCATTCAATTTCAGAAGCACGTTTATTTGGGCCAAAGGCTGGGATACCATGTTTACCGAATGTGTCGACAAATCCTTCTGCAAGGGCGTTGTCCTGCGCCACATCGACGAGGTCAACATCTAATTTTTTTGCCAATTTTAAGAATTTTTCAAAATCAAGAAGCGAAAGATGCGGGAAAACCTGAATCTTACTGCTTGTCTCCTCCATGAAGTCGTTACCCGGTGCTACATAGACTTTTTTGACACGGTGGGACTTAGCATACGTTTCGGCGAGGACATGTTCCCTTCCTCCTGAACCGATGATAAGTATTTTCATAACAAATCTAAAAATTCAAATTGCAAATCGCAAATCTACATCGTAAAGCCTAAAGATTTAAGATTTGAACTGTAGCTTTGAGATTTTACATTTGAGATTACCTATTGCATAATTTTATTAACACTTCAACATACAGTTTATTTTCTTTTTGCTTCAGTCTTGCGTAAAGCGTTTCGATTGTATCACTAGGCTCTGTTTTTTCAAAGGTTCTTTCAAGAACAGGACCGAAGTCAAATTCGTGTGTCAGAACATGGATACTTGATCCGGCATACGTTGCTTTGTTGGAGAGAATATTTCGGATAGCAATATCGGTAAACATACCCTTATTCCAGAGAGCATCGGTCCCGTCGGGGTTTTTCATTGTTCCATCCATCGTGTCAGGAATGATGCCTGGGTGGAGATTGAGGATTTTGTTTGGATAGGAATCGATCACCTCTTCCGAAATGATTTGTTTCCATCCGGCAAGGACGACATAATCAGGTTGTAGTTTGTAGAGAATAGGGAGTAGATTTTCTTTGGATTGACAGATAAGAGAAGGAATATTGTAATTTTTCGCTTTTTCTAACCCTTTTGCATCCTCTTTGTCAGAAATGACTGTTTGTACTGTTGCGTTGATTTTTTTTGCTTTGATAGCGTCTAAAATTGCCTGAAGATTTGAACCTGTCCCTGCGTGTGAGATAAGTACAACGAGATTCTTCATCGGTGGACAACCGGAGCGGAAAATCCGTCGAGTCGTCTTTTGATGCGTTTCTCGTTCTCGCCTATATCAATCGGATAGTTACCGGTAAAACATGAGGTGCAAAACGTGCTTTCGGGGAGACCTGTTGCTTTAATAAGCCCCTCGTAGGAAAGGTAGTGGAGAGAATCTGCGCCGATAAATGTTTTGATTTTTTCAAGAGGCATTGTCGTTGCGATGAGCTCTTCCTGGGTTGGTGTATTAATGCCGTAGAAATCCGGAAACATCATTGGAGGGCAGCTACTCATCATGTGGACTTTTTTTGCCCCGGCATCGCGAAGCAACCTCACCAGTTTTTTCGCGGTTGTTCCCCGTACAATTGAGTCATCGATAACAATCACACTTTTGCCCTCAATACTTTCCCTAATCGGATTTAGTTTCATCTGGACGCCCCGATCGCGAAGACGCTGGTCAGGCATGATAAATGTCCTGCCGATGTAGCGGTTTTTGACAAGCCCAAAATCAAAAGGAATCTTTGAAGCCTCAGCGTATCCAAGTGCAGCAGGCACGGCGGAATCAGGGACCGGGATGACGACATCTGCTTTTATATTTGCCTCTTTTGCGAGGAGTCTCCCCAAATTTTTTCGTACCTCTGCAACCCGTTTTCCGAGGAGAATACTGTCTGGCC
>JAUYMJ010000039.1 GCA_030698775.1 bacterium | reverse complement strand
TGATAGTATGTATTTACATAATGCGCAAAATCATATTTGTATAGGAGGCATAACCATCGTCATTTCCGGGATAATTCGTGTTTCTTCTGTTATTTGCAGTCTCTCAAGAGCTTGGGCGATTTTTTTTCTCAGTTTGTTCTTTTTAACGTAAGCTTTTTTTATAAGCTTATACAGCCTCTCCGCAGTAACGTTATCAAAATCAATTACGTATTCTGCATTATCTAGCTGTGTAGAAATACCGTTTGTTTTGTACTCATAGGCAATTGCTACAAAAGGTACACCTGATGTTGCAGCGATGATATTGGAATGCATCCTCATACCAACCAAAAGATCGAGCTCTCTATAGGCGTTTGAGGGATGTTTCATTCTTGCAACATAAAAAGTCGGCAATACTTTAGCTCCCTTTTTACGCAATCTGCTGACAACCTCTTTGGCGCAGGCTGAATCATCCTCTCCATAGGCAGGTGCGTGTACCTGCACGATAGGACGAATCACTATGTGTTCATTTTTTGCAAGCTTCACGAATGCATCGACGAGACATTCTAAGACCCGTTTATGGTTTTCTGTTGTTGACCAGGGACGGATCGTAAAACCAATCGTCCTGCTATCCTGCATTTTCTTCTTTTTTTTTGAGGTCCTGAGTAAAGCCAAATCAGTAGACAGCCTGACGTTTTTTGCTCCATTCCGTTTTAATAACGTACATGTAATTTTTTCTCGTGCTATTACTGTGTCCATACTATGGAGAATACGGCATGCTAGATTTACCTGCCATTTTGCAAAGAAGGGTCCAAGGCTGATTGGTGCAACAAGTGTTTTGGCCTTTGTTAGTTTGCTCAAATAAAAAGGCAAAAGCTGCATGAGAAGATTTATCGCTTGTTTTACTCCCTGTTGTGAGCGGATGTAGCCTCCCGGGGCAAAAACTATCAAATCAGCCTGACGGTATTCAACAATCATTTTCTTAATAAAATCATCAAAAACTACCAGTGGAAGGCTAGACCTGATAAGGACTATCACATACACAAGATGTAAAGCCCTCTTTACCCTCATCCAAAAAGAAGTATCCTGAAACGCAGTATAGCTATATAGGGAGTGTGTTACATTCAGCCCGGTTTCTTTTTTCATAAGGGCAGGATCAAAAGAATACATGGTAATCTCTGCTTTAGGAAATGTCTCTTTTAACATCGACAGAAGGATATCTGTCATTTCCCTATCTCCTACGTTTCTTGGGCTCGTTGCGTTTGGTATAAGAATTTTCATAGTAATATTGTTACCTATAAGTTTTTTGGCCATGAGATAAGCCGTTTTGTCGATTTGGATGTGTCATACATCCGCTTGTAGGAAACGTTTTCAAAAACAAAGCGGACATACGTCTGGATAAAAAAATAAACGATAAAAGAAACCGGAGCCCTAAGGAAGAACTGAAAAGACGACATCAACATTTTTCCGCCTGGCAGACGGTAAGATGAATCAACAATTTCCTCAGAAAAGTATTTTCTCAAAATTGCTTTTCCGGATACAAAACGCTTGCTTTGTTTCGCGTGGTCCAAAAGATTTGTTGGCGCCCGGAAGAGTACACTTGCTTTCTTTTGATAAAAGAACGAATACCCCTGCTTTTTACAATGCAGATATGAATAAGCGTCCTCAGGACAGGTGAGAGGCCAGCTGATAGTTTTATAGACAGGTTTTGAAAATGCACGGACTCTTCCGTGGCAGAGGTATATTGTATCCCCACCGTTGATCTGCTTGAAAAGATGACGTTTCACTATATGGCTGTATGCAATTACGCGTTCGAAAAACGAATTGGGTTGGGCCGGATGGACTCTCCCTCCAACCAAACCAACCTTGTGATCATTTATGATCGGTCTGCAAAGGGCCTCAAGAAAATTGTTGGCTAAAGGCAAAACATCAGCATCGAGCATGACAAGAATATCTGTTGTAGCTAGCCTTACTAGTTCATTGTCAAGAGATGTTTTTCCTCTACGCTCTTTGTGATTTATAAACCGGATACGTTTATCTTTAAAAGATGAAACTATACTCTCAGTTGCATCGGTACTTCCATCTGAAGCAACGATAATTTTTTCAACTACTACACTTTTTACCTTCTGTGTGAGAATGCGCGAAAGTAAATGCCCAATATTTTTCTCCTCATTATATGCAGGAATACCGATACTGACTGTATATTTTTTCTGAGTACGTTTCATTACGGTGTCCCTCCAGTATTAACCGAAAATTCAGGTGAGAGGGTCTTCGTTGAGGTCATTGACGGCCATTTTTTTGGATAGTGGATACCGAAATTTTTTCGTCCTACTAACAATAATATTTGTAAATATCCGTACATTACAAAATAAAGTGGTGATGAAAGTATAAATGACATGAGAATTGTAAGGGAAAAAACTAAATCCCTCTTAAAGTGAGATCTTAAAAGAGCAGCCGGAAAATGCTTCATCAGTGCAGTCCTCGCAGTATTGATCTTATGGTATGCGACAAAAAAATCGCGTTTCGTCTGTGGGGTTTTGAAGTATGTTACAGCACCCGACGAAAATGCGATTCTTACTGCATTGTTCTTACACCAAAAATGCGCATATGCATCCTCTGGAACATCAGCAGGCCAGCGCAGACGTTTATATACAATGCTCATAAACGCCCTACCACTACGACCTGATGTAAAAAAAGACGGTCCTCTCTGCCTAAGTAGAACATTGTGATAGATCAAGAACTGTGTATCAATCACACGTCCAACCAGAGACTTGGAACCGATAGGTTCTATATTGCCATATGCGAACCCGACATCTTTTGATGTTCTAAGCGGTGAAAGAAGACGTGATAGGTAGCTATTATTCGACGGACGCGTATCTGCCTCAAATAAAACAACGACATCGGTTTTGACCATTGAAAAGATGATATTTTGGGACACATTTTGTCCAAGCCTATTCTTGTTTACGACCAATACAACCCTTTTGTTTTTTATTGACTTTACGATTTCTGCCGTACGGTCGGTACTGGCATCTGAGACAACAATTATATTTCTAAGAGTGAACCCCTTCTCTTTCTGAGAAAGCAAAATCTTGAGAAGGCTTTCAATATTCCGCTCTTCATTATATGCAGGAATGCCGATGGTTACTGTGAGTGTATTTTTTTTCATAGTTTTCGTCTTTAACATAAATTAGGATACCCTGTCTACATAAGTCTTCAGATAGAAATCCTCGACTTTATCCGCAACTTGTTCCCAGGTGGTATTTCGTGCAAAAGCAACATTATTTTTTTCAATCGCCCTAATTGCTTTTGAGCCTCTATTTTTTAGGACGAACGATAACTTTCCCGTTATACCGTCTACATCGTCGGGATTGAGACAGTAGCCATTTACACCATCTGCAATAAGTTCAGGCAGCGCCGTCGTGTTTGAGACGATACACACAAGTCCCTGACTCATTCCCTCATGCACCGCTATGCAATACCCCTCATGCCTTGAGAGGTGCAGCATCGCCTCAGCATGCCGAAGTGTGTAATATTTCTCAGCCTCGCTCACTCCGTGCAGAAAAAGTACCTTCGAAGTAACTTTCAACTCTTTTGCCAGATTTTGTAAGTTCATAAAATAATCTTTGTTTTCAACCGACCCGACAATCACTAATTTTGTTCTTCCGTTAAGACGCTTTAGGACTTTTAGGGAGGTATCATAATTTTTGATCGGGTGGATTCTTCCAATCTGAATTACATAAGGCATTGCTTCTTTTATCGTTTTCTTAAATCCTGCACTCACTTTTTTTTCGTTGTCTATAAACGCTTCCTCCTGGGTACCGTTTCGTATCAACTTGATGAGATCTCGCCTTATGCCCGACTTTACCATCTCAACTCTCTCCCAATCTGAGATCGCCCGTACACCGTCAGCAGTGAAATTTATGAGCATGCTCCCGAGTGTTTTGTGGAAAAGCCGTTTCGGGATAGCCTTATACTTCGGGATCGAGCTCCAGTCAGGATTGAAACCGCTTTGTGGAGACAGCATGAGCGTAAAAATTTTTTTCCTTAAAAGCTTCATGAGTGCGACCCAACACATCACAAAAAGGTTAGGGGAAATAGTAAAATTATGAAGTGAGATGATATCTGCATTGGCCGGCAATCTCGGAATAAACCCGTACGGTGTAAAATCATACCGGACGACGTTAATCCCACCGATAACCTCATTTTTTTTAAGCACGTTTGTACCGCCCAGTGTGTTTCGGGAGGTGTGCATCGTCACGTTGTGACCTTTCCGTGCGAGCCTTCCGTATACTTCCGTTAGGTTCGTTTCGATACCTGCCGTGACAGGATAGAAATATTTGTTGATAACGTGTATGTTCAGTTTCTTCATATTTTTAGGATGTGTGCGTGAACACTTTCGTAGAAGCATCCACTTCCCAAATAGGATTCAACACTGCGCTTTTTTTCATTTTGTGTAGTCTCGTATATGCAAAAACTCCCAGGTACTCAAGGGTGAGCAGCGGCTTGCTGACGAAATTTTCCAATAGTGAGCGTAAGATGACAAGCCTCGGAACGTCATATATTGAAGCAACGCCAGTGAAATACTTTGACATTTCGTCAGACGAAAACTGGAACCTGCTGCTTTTCCTCATGTGCTCCTTCATGTTTCTCGGATTGACATAGTTCACCGCTACTTCGGGGACGTATTTGTACATACCACCAACCCTTTTGTTCTCAAGATAATAATACGTATCAGATGTTGCCACAGACTCAATGAGCCTGAACTTTTTGTAGGTATCAGTCCGGAATGCCATAAACCTTCCGATCACGGAGAGAAAATTATCACCACTATTCCAGTATTTTGCCTGCAGATTGGCAATATCCGTTCCTATTCCGATGACCGCTTCGAAATGTGTTTGCGGGGGGAGTGGAGCATTGAGAATACTTACCATTGTCGTTTTCTCATTTTTCTGAAACGTATCAACGACCTTGCCCAAAGAGTCCTTGTCAAGCAACACGTCATCCTGTGTAAGTATAAAAAGGTCTGTTTTCACAAGCGGGATTATTTGCTTCTGCTTTTTAATCTGACTCCCTTTTGACTTATTTTCAATAAAAGTCACCCTGTATTTCCGCAATTCTTTTTTTATATAGCTTGTCAACGGAACCCGGTCGGCAATGAGAATTATCGGAAATTCGCCAACATTTTTTGATGCACGGATCGACCTGATCGTTTCCAGAATTGACGGGTCGCCATAGCAGGTGGTGAGCCCAACCGTAAGTGATAGATTTTTACGTTTTTTTTTCATAGCTGATTATATTGATTTAGTAGTCATATCAGTCTCCCAATAGCTATTCCTGGGTTTATGCTTTTTTTTCACAATGTCTAAGCGGGTATAAAAAAAGAGACATAAATAACTTACCGTAGTTATCGGGCGCGAGATAAATGTTTTTGAAATTGCTTTGATGCTTTCAATCAGTGAAATTTTATACTCTTCTATGATTCGGCCGCCGAAGTATTGCTTATTTTCATG
>JAUYMJ010000029.1 GCA_030698775.1 bacterium | reverse complement strand
AGCCATTCATATGTATCATATATTAACTTATGATACATATTACATTTGAGTGCCTAGAGGATTGAGGGTTTTATCCGACCTCCGGCAGCCCGTGCTGCATAGCCAGCAAGTTTAAGAAGAAGGATTTTAAGATCTTCCATCACCTTTTCTTTTTTCAGAATCTCAATTGCAAGCTCATACCCCTTACCCCGTGCTTCTAAAAATAGCTGCATGCGGGAAACAGTAATTCGTGTTACGTGTAAGGTAGAAGCAATTCGGGATTCAGGCAACCCTTCTTTTAAGAGAATAATGATTCCAAGACGCTTGGCGAGCATAATTCGTTCTGTAGGGGTGAGAAGAGCAAGAAGGAAAGCGCTGGTGTCTTCTTCTTTTGTGATTTTACTAAGAACAAGCTCTAGAGTTTTGATAAGTCGGTGTTCAGCAGCCTTGTCCAGTTTATATTTGGAAATGTGGGGCATATATGTATCATATATTAACTTATGATACATAAGCAGTATTGTCAAGAGGTTAGGGCAGTAAGATTTAAAGGTAGTGGAAGTTTGTTAAACTATCTGAGGGAAAGAGGTTATTTTAATTTTTCCGACTCTTTATGGTCGGTGACCTTGCGGCAGTGTTTACAGAATTTATGCAAAACCAATTTCTCAGGCGTCTCCATTTTGTTCTTGGTTGTGACGTAGTTGCGGTTTTTGCAAACCGAACAGACGAGTCCTATTGTGATGCGATGCTCTCCTTTTTTCTTGGCCATATTGAGTTAGCGTTTAGCGTAGAGCGTCTAGCGTTTAGTTATTTTTTTGACGCGATCCTAAACGAGAATACGATTATACATGATTTGAGGCAGAAATGAAATACGTTTGAGCCGGCTGTGGGAATCGGACCCACGATCTAGTCATTACCAATGACTTGCTCTACCACTGAGCCAAGCCGGCACTTCGTCGCTTCGCTCCTCAGTGTAAACTGGATCAGAACGAGCGGCTTTATGCTGTCAGGACAAGAGTGTTTACACTGAGCCCCGATTGGGATCGGGGCGAAGTGCTGAGTGAGAGATTTGCACTCCCGTAGGCCTTTCGACCGCCTCGTCTACAGCGAGGTGCGATTGACTACTCCGCCAACTCAGCATTTATAATCATTCCAGCTTTTGGCACCAACTGCCATCTGCGATTTTCCAACAATTTTTTCAGCTGGGATCAAATACTTTGTGCCATCAGTACAGTATATAAACAACAAATCGAAATCATCCTTCAAATATTTTGTATGGTACGTTTTTTCCCTATATCCACCAAATGTTCTCAAGTCCACGATAAATGCTCCACTTCGTTCTCTGTCGTTTGAATACTTACATTGTACCCGCTTAATACTTCCTTGTTGGTCTATTGCTAAGTCGTACTTGTCGCAATCAGATACTGGAATTAAAACTGTAGTGCCGTTTCTTACGAAATAAGCTACTGCTTCGCCAACTGCTAGGCTACCTTTTCTTTTTGAGTTCACACGACTATTCTACCCGGTATATAACCAGGTATCAAGTAGTATTCTTTAGTGAGCCTCCCAACAGAATTGAACTGTTATCAACGGTTTACAAAACCGCCGCTCTGCCGTTGAGCTAGGGAGGCATTCTCACTGCGTTCGATAGGCATCATTGTACCAAACACTCAGGTTTACGGGCAAGTCGCGTTAGGTTATTGACAGGTATTATCAGGCAGGAGATACTGAGAGTATGCAGCCTCATTCACTTAAAAAACAATGGGTGTATACAAGACGTGGATTCACGCTTATAGAACTTCTTGTCGTTGTAGCGATATTGGGAATACTTATGACTACGACACTCATTGCAATAAATCCAATCAGGCAAATCAAACAGGCGAAGGATACGAGAAGGAAATCAGACGTTATCGCACTTCTTAATGCTGTCCAGCAATACACAACTGACCACGGCGGAAGTCTGCCTATCGTAGTACCGGCGACAGCAACCGAGATAAGCAAAGTAGGGGTAGACCTTTGTGCAGCGCTCGCACCGACATACGTTGCCGGTTTGCCGATTGATCCCGTACTTGGCGGGGGCATAGTCAGAGCCTCAGAGTGTACGACAAGTTATGCAACAGGCTATACAATCTCAAAAAACCCCACAGAGAACCAGGTGACAATTGCAGCGCCAAATGCAGAATCGGGGGATCCGATCTCATTTACCCGTTAGTGGAAAATAAAACTGTCCTTCCGTATGAAACGAATGGACAGTTTTTTGTGGAAAAATAAGTGCAAGTACCCTTATGATACGGAGCTAGATGCTCATTTTCTCAAAGGTACCAATTAGGAGGGCTACCTGCCTTGCCACGGCAAGACAAAGAGCGCCCCGTTTCCCCCTTAACCTTTCGGAAAGAGAGATACCTCATGAGTAATGAAATTGTAGAGAAAAATATTTTGCAACCAACTCCAATATCAAAGGGCGACACCAGTATATTGTCGCGTCGGGCAAAATGCAAGATGTATAGTAATCTTTTATTATTTATACATTTTTTGAAGGTTTTAAAACGGTTTGCAATTAGTTTTCTTCGTGTCTTTTTAAAAAGACACCCAAAACGTTTGCAAGTGAAGTCGGACTATTTTTGCTCGCTCATTTGTCGGGTGATAACACCCCCTCCGAATTCACGGGTTCCCCCTGACGCATTCACTCGAAAAAACGTAACGTCCTTTGTTCAATTGCAAACAATAGGGAATATGCAGAAAAGAAGGCGGTTTTTATTTTCAACGCTCACAAAGAAAATTGTTTAGAATCCTAAGAGGCCGAGGCAAAACCTATAGAGGATCCCAATGAGTGTTTGGAACCCTGTCGGAAGAAGAAGGAGAAACAGGATAAGCCCTGCTCCGAGATTGCCGATTGCAAGGTATGTTGCGGCAGTTTTCTCGGGGAGTATAAGCGCAAAAATTTTTGACCCATCAAGAGGCGGAATCGGGAGAAGATTGAAAACCGCAAGGAGTATATTTAGAGACACGATTGTTTTTAGTATCTGAAGGACTAAGAGCCATCCCCAGGGAGTATTGAGAGGGTCCAGGTTCCCGGCAAGAAGATGAAAGAGTATCGAGGCACTTACCGCCAGGATGACATTTGTGAAAGGACCAGCGAGTGAGACGAGTGCAACATCTTTCCTTCCTTCTTTCAGGTTGAATGGGTCAATCGGGACAGGTTTTGCTCCCCCGAAAATGATAGGGGATCCTGAGAGGATAAGGATAAGGGGGAGCAGGATGCTCATCATGGGGTCTATGTGAGGTCTTGGATTCAGAGTAAGCCTTCCCAAAAGCCGCGCTGTCGGGTCACCCAACCTTTCGGCAACATAGCCATGTGCAATTTCATGGAGAATGGCTGAGTAGATAAGGATAACAAGAGCGATAAACGTAAAGGGATTAAGGATACTCATAGAATCATGTCGGGGACGTTGTAATTATAGGTGATTTTTAGTATACTTACAAACACTCTCCTGATGTAAGGGTAGTACGAGACAAGTATATAACGAATATTTACTATGAGCGGAAATAAATGTGCAAATTGCGGAAAAGGAATTATGTATGGACATAATGTGTCGCATGCAAAAAACAGAACACGAAAACTTTTTAAACCCAATCTTCATACAGCCCGGATCCTCATCGGTACGACAAGGCGCCGAATGAAACTCTGTACGAAGTGCCTGAGGATGTTTCGGGAGATGGAGAAAGAAGTACTGGCCGCGAGAGCCTCGAAGATTACTGTTGCCGCTGCGAAATAACCTCATAAGCCTACAACTTAAATTTCTAATTATTCTAATTTCTAATTGACCTAGATAAATCCCAATGACCAAATAAAATCATTGGTAATTTGCGCTTTTTTAGAAATTAGGTTAATTAGGTCAATTAGAGCAATTCTGCTATTGCTTCTCTCATTTCAGGATAGCCGTTGAGAAAATCTTTCATAGTCATCGGTTTTCCGCCTTCGATTTGCAGCTTTTTTTCCGGAAGGAATTTGAGAATTTTCCATTGTCCGCTTCGCGTAACCAATTTCGTCCAGGCGGTTGGCCAGGGAAAAAATGCACGGACCATCCGGTCAAGAATGAGAGAAGACGGGGGGTTATTCAGGTCAAAAAAACCGTCTTCTTTAGTAATTTTTTTGCAATAACTTGCCAGTGAGTCATTTTGGGGGAGAAGATCAGTTGTTTGCTTGGTGTACCTTTGGGTTGCCGGCGGGAGCATTTGTGCGGCCTTTTGAAAGAGTGCAAAGTGTAGTGTTTCGAATGTATCGTTATTGCCGAGTAATACTTTCTCCTGCGCGACAATTGGTCCGTGGTCGAGTTTTTCATCCATTTGAATGATCGTTATCCCCGTTTCTTCGTCGCCATTCAAGATTGCTGTTTGGATTGGTGATGGGCCACGATATTTTGGCAGGAGAGACGGATGGATATTGAGTGAGCCGAAGGTTGGGATTTTCAATACATCCTCCGGAATAAGATGTCCATATGCCGCAACGATAAAGAGGTCTGGGCGAATGATTGATAACTGGGTGACTGTTTTTTTAGTAAATGCTTGGTCGGACATGATCGCTCCCTGTTTTTTGTGCCTTTCGAGGTAGCGCTGGTAGAAGGATTTTACAGGCGACGGCGTCAGTATTTTTTTACGGCCGGTCGGCACGTCAGGTGCCGTAACCACCCCAACTACATCGAATTGATTGGTGAGCGTTTCGAGGACAGGAACGACAAACGCAGGAGTACCAAAGAAGACGACATTCATATAATTTCAAATATTACCAATTTCAAATTTCAAATATCCAATAGAAAATTCCTGAGTATTGGACATTGGAAGCTTGACCTGTCTGCCGACAGGCAGGCATTTGAAATTCCTACAAAGAGATTTCCTCAAATACCGTTTCACCCTCATCGTTTTTTTTGGATTTGTAGAGTGTCCCTTTCTGCTCGAGTACCCGTTTTGGAAACAGGATGCCGTGGAGATGATCTGTTTCATGCTGCACAATCGTTGCCAAAAATCCCTTGAATGTTTCCGTACGATTCTTTCCCGTAAGGTCGGTATATGACAAGGTAACAATATCATGACGTGTTACGACTCCCCAGACATTGCTGAGCGAAAGGCATCCTTCGAGTTTGACGTCCTCATCATTTTTCTTTTTTGATTTCTTCCTCATAGGGTTGTCTATCACTTCAATAATTTTCGGATTTAAGAATACAAGAACAGGAGATGACATCGATTCCTTGATAATAAACAGTTGTAGCGAATATCCAACTTGTGGCGCAGCGAGTCCTACCCCTTCGGGGTCTCTTGCGTTTTCAAGCGTCTCAGTCATCTCTTTTATAATGGCTTTTACATTTTTGTCAATTTTTGCCACCTTTTTTGCTGCTTTTGAAAGCACGGCATGTGGCGCCTGAACGATCTGATACATGGGGGTATTATAGCAGGAGGCTAGAAACTAGTGAACTAGTGACTAGGACAGAGTATTCTAATATCTAGCTCACTAATACCTAGTTACTAGAAATTCCCCAAGAGGTAAGTTGGTCGGTTACCTGTTTATCATTTGGGTTGAGATTTTTTAAGATATACTGCATATTTTCTTCCGCTTTTTTCTCGTGCTCCTGATTGACGACAGTTTTTCCGCTTCGTGTTGCGAGGTCACGATAGAAGAGTCCTAATGCGAAATACACGTCACGAAAATCAGTTTTGATTTTTTTCGTTTGTTCAAGGACAGCAATCCCTTGGTTTACATTTCCCGTCTGGCCCAGAAGTACCCCGTAGTTATAGCCGATTTTGGCATCGTTTGGCGCGAGTTCATAGGCTTTTTGTATAGAGGTAAGGGCGAGCCCGAGATACTGAGGATCGATTTTACTGAGCTCGTAGAGCATCCGCACGCGGTTTTTGATGAAGACGATGTTGTTCGGATGGGATGTCGCAACTTCGTCACTGAGTGATAGCGCCTGCTGTCTGAATTTTTCGGCATTCTGCGTGTCCTTCTGCTCCGTATAGAGACCTGCAAGTACTGCGCTATTGTATGCAAGTTCATCCTGGAAAACGGGTTCTTTGCCTCTTTTTTCAACCGATTTGAGGAGAGTCGGATACGCCTGTTGGTATTGTCCGACCCTGTCAAGATTGTACCCCAGCGCATATGCCCTGTCAGCGTTCCAGAACCGTATCAGGAGATAGAGGATATAGAAGCAGAGTAACCAGATAATCCCGGTGATGACGAGACCGGGTGTTGCTAGGGTTGCTGATTGAGCGGGAACGCTTGCGTTCTCGGGACCGGGTTTTTTTACAAACCGTTTTTGCAGGATGAAAATAAATCCCGGTGTGAGGAAAAGATAGAGATTGACGATAACAACCGAGAAGCCGAAGAAGTTACTGATATAAATTGTGATGAGACCGGCTAGAAGGCCTAAAATAAGATAGGCGTATTCAGGTTTGAGCTCTGAGTCTTTCGGTTCATGCTTGAAGAGGTGTACGATTTCTGAGAAGAACCGGTGAATCATCGTCACTTTTTTTTCGCCGTGCAGAAGCTGAAATCCTACATGATAAAACCAACGGAGCATGAGGAACCAAAACCATACGATGAGCAGAAGATATGTCACAAGCCCGTAAATCCCTGTTGTTGCTAAATAATTGAGGTATTCGTTATGGGCTTTGTTGTACAAATAATCCCATTCCGAAGTGAGGTTTTGGCCGACCGGTTTATGTTTGTAGTATGCGAACGCAAATGTTTCAACCCCGGTCCCAAAAATCGGGTTTGCTTTCCAAGCGGAAATCGCACCGGCCCAGACATTTTTCCGGATATTGCCTGAGTCGGTGATATTGGCAACCCCAACCTCGACCTGTTCATTTTTTTGCCCAGAAACCTGAGGTTTGGGGGAAGGCGTTGGATTTTCCCCTCCACTTTGTGTTGAAGGTTGCGTTTGTTTGGGACCTATTGTTTGCATCACTGCTTGTTGCACAGGAACCCCAACCGTAAAATTTCGTAATTGCTCAAGGGGAATACCAAAAACAAAATTACACGCGACATAGACAACCGAGCAAATAAGAAAGATAGAGAGATACCTTCGGAAATCAACAAGGAGCAGCACTAACCAAAAGACTCCATTTCCAATCAGGAATGCGATATATCCAGCACGGGTATTTGCAAAGATAAGTGCAATATAGAATAACGCGTTGATAAAAATGAGGCCCAGTGCAAGAGGGGAAGAGAGAGCCATCGTTTGTTTACCGTCTTCCTTACCTTTTTTTTGCGGGAGAGACGCTTTGAGGAAGAATGCCAAAGCAACCGGGATAAGGAAGGAGAGGTATGCTGCCATCCAGGCAGGCTGGCCAAGTGTCGAAAAGATACGTACTGTCGGAACGAATTGGTCGGTCCAACAGGATATGTCAAAACTTCCCCTGACAATATAGCACGTCGGGTCAACGCCGAAATGCGCCGGAATTCCCCATAAAACAACAAGCGTTGCACTCGCTACGCTCACGTAGAGAATATGTCGAACTGCCCGTATTGAGAGATTTGAAACAAGCGCATAGTAGAGGAGTATATAGGTAATTGTCGAGAGTAACCCGCCGTTAAAGCGTGAATAAAATCCCCAGATGGAGATACGCATATCGAGTGAAAAAAGTGTTGAGATAATTTGTGAGGAGAGAAAGAGCATGATCGGGATATCCAGTGGAGTTTTTTGTATGCGAAAATTTCTCGTTACGACCATCCGTGTCAACCAGGCAGTGATGATAACGGTTGTTATGCCCCATGTGAGCCACATTTTTGAAAGTTCAAAAAGCTCTGAATTGTCTGTCGTGAAGACGAGGGGTACGAGGAAGAAAAGAGCGTAAAAACTATAGCGGATGATTTTTTTGCAGATATCAGGTAATGACATAGATTATAAAATACACAAAGGATTTATTAATCCTAACATATCATGTTAGGGCGGGCAATAAAGAGTCGGATGATTTTATTCTGCACAAGGACCACTGCCTAAGCACTTTGAGACATCGTCATACCAGACTGGCCCGGTTC
>JAUYMJ010000025.1 GCA_030698775.1 bacterium | reverse complement strand
TACATTATGATTTTTGCTTCCTGTAAAATGCTGTAAAAGAGATCCAAAAGCATTAAAGGGCTGAATAAGCAAATCAATTTGTCTACCGCCAGTTACAAGAATTGAAGCTGAGATATCACCTTTTTCAATAACTCTCTCTTTAAATGGATAGCTTATAAAATACTCAATTGTTTTCTTGGGTTCTTTAGTTGCAATTGCAATATCTATATCACCAACTGTTGAAGCTTTTCTTCTTAGGCTTCCTAAGGCTTCGACTTTCTCGATATATTTTTCATTTCTTAAGTATTCAAGTAATTTCTCAGCAGTTTCAAAAGCATAAGGAAGCGTCATTCTTGTTGTTTTTCCAACGCCCATTTTAAATTCATTTATTGCACGTATAATATCGTCTTGTGATTTTTGTCCAAAACCTTCTAATTTAGCTATTTTACCTTCTCTTGCTAAACTGCTTAAATCTTTTAATACAGTATTTGGATTATTTAGTTCAAATTCGTTTACAAGCCTAAATGCTTTTTTGGGTCCAAATGTAGGGATTTCAGTTAATATATATACAGATTTTGGTATTTTGTTTAAAACCCAATCAAAATGTTTTACTTTTCCTGTTTTAAATAGTTCAACAAGGTGTGATTTAATTGTTGGACCAATACCTGGTAGTAAATCTAATTTATTATTTCTGTAGTAATCAAAAAGCTCTCCATTTAGTCCTGCTATTGTTTCAGATGCTTTTTGGTAAGCAAGTAGTTGAAACTTAAATTTGTTTTCATCTTTAATGACATAAGCAGTTGCAACATTTCTTAGCAGTTTTGCAATTTCTAGATTTGACACAACAAAAATATATCATTTCGAAGACCTTGGTTCAAGAAGCACATTGATTACGTTTCAATTATTTGTTAAGATACGCTTAGTTTGGGGTGGTAGCTCAGTCTGGTTAGAGCGCTTCCCTGTCACGGAAGAGGTCGCGGGTTCGAGCCCCGTCGGTCCCGCACAAACCCGAATGCGGAAGAGGTCGCACCGGTTCTTTGACCGGTGTCGGTCCCGCTCACCGCTGGAAGCGGATGAGAGAGGCGGCCCGCAATTTCAAATTTATCTACATATTCTTCTGCCCGGGAAGAGGTGATAACGAACATACATGGCAGGAAGAAAAAAAACGAAAGCGACACCAGGAAGAACGTCCCGAAATGTCAGTCAGGACAAGCGGGAAAGAAGGACAAGTGGTGGGATCTTGGAATATGTCAGATTTAGCGAGTCCTACACGAGTCTTGTTCTCGGGATCGTCGTTGTTATCATTTTCTCAGTACTTTTGATTTCGTTTCTCAAAGGACTCGACCTTGGCAAAACTCCTCCGGCACCTGAAATTTCGGCGACGAAAATAGAGCCGTTAGTTTCGGCAACGCCCGGTGAAATTTTGGAAGGAGCAGGCCAAGTGACACCCGAGTCGACAACTCCGCCGTCAACTTCAGGTGGAAGAGGTACATACACTGTCCAACCTGGGGATGATCTCTGGAATATCGCGGTAAAAGTCTACAACGATGGGTACAAATGGACGCTTATTGCGAACGCAAACAATATTACCAACCCGGGGATGATTTTTGCAGGAGATGTCCTTAAGACCCCTGAAGCTGCTGCGGTAGGCATGACAAAAGGTGGCCAAGGAACTCAGGCAGCGATGCCGACGCTGCAACCGGCAATCATCGGAAACTCATATAAAGTCCAGCACGGAGATACGCTCTGGAGTATTGCAGAAAGGCGATATAAGAACGGGTACAGATGGGTCGATATCGCGAAAGCGAATAACCTGACGGATCCGAACCTGATTCACGCTGACAACACTGTCCAGTTGCCACAATAGAAACCACCGTTTGTTGCAAGGTCATTACCTAGCAACTGGTGGTTTTGTTGTGGAAAGACGGCTTTATTGATTCGTGAGTAGAATTTAAGTAGAATGAGTGCAATTGCGGGGTTAGTACACCGGTAGTATGCCACCTTCCCAAGGTGGAGAAGCGAGTCCGATTCTCGTACCCCGCTCAGATTTTTGCAAGTTTATCCTGAGTTAACTCTGAAGGTTCACCCTGAAGAGCTTGCCGAAGGAACTCCCTTCCGTCGCTCAACAATTTGCAAGCAGGCAAACTCCTCTCCATTTGACGCTGTTTCCGCTTTCTTTTATACTCTCCGCCCATGACTCTTTCAGAATCTTATAGGGGGATGTCAGGCCATGAGCGTCGCCAGCAGGCAGCATTCGTGTACGCATCGCATCTTGTGAAACCGCGAGTACGGAACGAAGCAGCTTCGATTCTCGCATCGCGGGAGGGAATCCGCAAGCGAACTGCGAGAGAAATGGTGGAGCAGGTTGTATTTGGGGAAGACGGAAATATTCCCGGGGACCTTCAGGGAAGAGTGCTTCCAATTTATGATGTAGTATTCACTGCGAGAGAGCATAAAATTGCTGAAAAACAAGGACAGTTTACAAAACTAGACCGGATAGGACTTGTTGCCAGAACAAAATTCCGCAGTGGTCTCACAAAAGAAGAGCGGTTGCAAATGTTCCGTGAGGCGGGGTACGCAGACGATGAGATCAGCAAAATAACCGGGACAACATTTGCAGTATCAGCTGGATTGACTGCTGGAATCACAGCCATCGCTACCGGAAGCAGGTTGGCAGCAGCAGTCCACGACCGTGCTGTCCCGTTTATCCATAGCATCCCTGAGCAGGATCTGAAGACAGCTGCAGTTCTATCTCTCGTCGCTTATGTAGCATCATTTGGTGCAGCTTCTGCTGAAAATGTCCGCGTAACAAAGGAAATCGGAGGAAGCATGAATGCTCTTGTTACATCTCTTTACTTTATCGGTGACAGAGTTCTTCCGGATTTCATGCGCAATATCGTTGCAACTGGGATTCCAGTAACGATTGATGCCATGCAGAATGGTTTGTACATACTTGGGATAGCACAAATCAGCGGAGATCCGCATAAGATTATTGCCGAAAACCTGACTGGCGTTGCTATCAACGGTGCGCTCGCTGTCGGGTCGGAGCTGTGGTTGAGGAAGAAAGAGAGGGACAGGGCAAAAGCGTCGATCGGATCCGGATCCCATCCAGCTACATAGACATTTCCTAAGGATTCTCTCCTGCCCTTCTGAAGTTTTAACGAAAGAGGGTACCCTGCTCAGTTGTAGAATAGTCGCCTCAGACGACAGAAGCGAGTCCGATTCTCGTACCCCGCTCTCAATAAAACCGCTAGTTTAAGACTGCGAACGGATTACTATATTGGAGCTAACCTTGTTCCTCAATCTCATTTGCTGCTTCAGTTTCTTTTACTTCGGGAAGCAGATCTGAGATATGCTCGAAGCTGGGATGATCTATCACATAGTCGATAATATCTCCATGCTGCTCACAAAGTTCACGAATTTTTTCTTCAGGAGTCGCATTTACTATATCGCAGATTGCTTCATAAATAATACTAAAATTATCTGCAAAGATGTCAACTATTCGTCCTTCGGTGAATGCATCATTCAATACCCCTGTAACTACAGATTCAAATGCAGCCTGAGCTAAAAGCTCATTTGGAATTGGCTGTTCACTCTCAACAAACGCTTTTGTTTTAAGTTGAGGATGATTTGAAGGTAAATCCAAAATAACTTCACAGTTTATTCTTTTTCCAAATGTCCATTTAACCCCCTCTGCTACTCCTTCAGTATGATTTGCACCAACTACTGCCAAAACTGCGCCTCCTTTCCTATCTTTAAATTGTCCTTCCAGTATCGGCTTAAGATTATCTTGAACTATGCCTCTATCACGTACCTTTCTACTTTGATTAACCCTTTGAAAGATTTCACTCATGGCAGCCTGACATCTGTCAAAATCTCCACTTTCCCATAAACTGTGGAAGTCCTGTTCTATTTCTCTGTACCTATCTCGATCAGCTCGAATACTATTAAGTACTGCTTGAGATTGAGTTTCATCACGGACTTTCAGTCTAGGGTTCTGTCGCATAAGATCATCAAGGTCTCTGATAAATAAATTGATACGGATTTTATTTTTTGGCAAAAGACCGTAGTCTAATATTTCTTGTATTGTGACGTTTCGCAGTTGATCCATGTAGGTACGAACATCAGCAGCCTTGGGAGTCTTACCAAAAACGCCTAGCATGTCGCTTTCAACTTGCGTGTACCATAGACCCTTTTCCCTTTGCAAGGATGATAGAGTTCGTGCTTCTTGTGGAGTAATCGATCCTTCCAAGAGTACAAATACGTTGCCAGCTGTCTGTCCAAGCAGACGTTCTGCTTCAGTAATAATTCTTCTGTTAGCATCAAGATTAAGTGGATAATGTGCAAAACCATAGATTACCGCTGAGACTCTTGTTCTTGGTTCGCCATCTTTATATTCTGCTGGAGCTGGAATTCCCCTGTCTGCCTTATTCATATGTACATTATACTGCAAGAAACCTATAGTTTCAAGAAAGCCATTTCTTCAAAATCCTAGTTGACGGGAGAGGGATTGTTTTGGTAGTATTAATCGTGCCCCTTAAAGAAGGTAAGAAAACAAAATACATATTCGTCTCAGGTGGTGTAATTTCCGGAATAGGAAAAGGGAATGTCGCCGCCTCGATCGGTTTCCTCCTCAAATCCGCAGGATACAGAGTCGCCCCATTAAAATTTGAAAACTATCTCAATATTGACTCAGGCACGATTAATCCTATCGAGCACGGAGATCCGTTCCTATGCGAGGACGGGACTGAAGCGGACATGGACATCGGGACCTATGAGAAATTTTTGGGTGAGGACATGGGACGTGACAATTTCGTCACCATGGGCCAGATCTACAAGGCTGTGATAGATAGGGAGCGCCGGTTTGAGTACAACGGTGAAGATGTCGAGGCTATCCCACATATCACTGATGAGATCACGGCGCGGATTGATAAGCTTGCAAGATTAAAAAAAGCAGACATCGTCATTATTGAGCTTGGAGGTACGGCAGGGGAGTACCAAAACATTTTCTATTACGAGGCTTCCCGTATCATGACGCTGAGGAACCCGGGTGACGTCGTGCATATCCATGTAAGCTACGTACCGACCCCGTTCCATCTGGGTGAGCCGAAAACCAAACCTACACAGCTCTCGGTGAGGACACTCAATTCCCTTGGGATCCAGCCTGATTTTATCGTTGCGAGATCTGAAAAGTTTTTGGACAAGAGGCGTATCGATCGGTTTGCGCTTTTCTGCAACATGCGTCCCGACGATATTATTTCCAATCCCGACCTCAGGACCGTGTATGAAATTCCTTCAATGCTCCATAAACAGGAGCTGGACCGGAAAATCCTTGAAAAGTTGTCACTACCGGTCAAGAAACCAAAACTAGGCGATTGGGAGAAACTGATTGAAAAAATTATTGCCAAAAAAGACAAGAAAGTCCGTATCGCAATCGTAGGGAAATATTTTGGGACAGGAGAATATCAGCTCAGGGACTCGTATGCTGCGCTTTTTGACGCGATCAACCACGCTTCCTGGCAGGTAGGCGTCAATGTCGAAACGCACTGGGTCGATGCTGAGCAGGTTGCAAAAGAAGGGATGGAGAAAGTTGTAGGCCCAGTTGACGGCATTATCGTGCCGATCGGCTGGGGAGAGCGGGGATTTGAAGGGAAAGTCAAAGCAGCATCGTATGCAAGGGTGAAGAAGACTCCCTATCTCGGACTGTGCTACGGGATGCAGATTGCATGTGTTGCGTTTGCGAGGGATATTCTCGGCTGGAAAGACGCGAATACGACTGAAGTTGACCCGAAATCAGATCACCCTGTCATAGACCTCATGCCCAAGCAAAAAGAAATTATGGAAAGGCGCGCATATGGAGGTACCATGCGGCTTGGGAAATGGGATGCAATTGTCAAAAAAGGGACGAGGGCGTGGGATATTTATGAGAGGTTCAATGCGTTTCTTGACAAGAAAACCGGGCTAACATCAGAGCGGCATAGGCACAGATATGAGTTTAACAATAAATATACAGAGGATTTTGAGAAAGCGGGCTTTGTCTTCAGTGCACGGTCTGTTGCTGAAAACTTGGTCGAAATTATTGAGCTTCCCGAGTCCATGCATCCATTTTATTTTGGGACGCAGGGCCATCCAGAATATAAGAGCAGGCCGCTTGCTCCGCATCCGATCTTTGTTGCCTTCATGGAGGCGTGTGTGAAATCCCAAAGCTAGCACTTGAGGATACCTCATATTTTTTGCTATAATACATTCCTATGATTGCACAGATTGATTTTGTCCCTGGAGACATCGTGCGTGTACACCAAAAAATCCAGGAAGGTGACAAGACTCGTATCCAGGTATTTCAGGGCACAGTCCTTAGTATTAGAGGACGGGGAGAGAATAAATCATTTATGGTCCGCAAGCTCGTCGGACCGATAGCTGTTGAGCGTATCTGGCCTGTTTCTTCACCAAACATCGAAAAAGTCGAAGTAAAAGCGCACTCAAAAACGAAAGTCAGACGGGCGAAACTTTACTACCTCCGGAAAAAGGCAAGCTAATCCCCAACCGGCTAGACATCGTGAACGACAAGGCTTACAATTTTAATGTGAGGCCGTCTACCCTAATTTTAGGGAAAATAGGGGAGGAGTACGCGACAAATTGTCTTGAGAAGATAGGGTATGGGATTGTTGAGAGAAATTTTCGCTTACGCAATGGCGAGATAGATATCGTCGCTATCGACCAAAAAGAGAAACCACCCACGCTTGTTTTTGTTGAAGTAAAAACACGGGAAGGGAATGCATACGGCACCCCGCTTGAGGCTATCACGTACTACAAACTAAAGTTTTTGATCCGCACGGCCATGGTGTACAGTACCATGCACCCTCGTCTTCCGAAAGCCCTTCGGATTGATGCGATTGCAGTTTCAGTGGGACCAAACAATGAGCTTCTCGATATCGAGCACGTAAAGAATATCAGCCAGTAAGTTCAGCTGAGGGTTTTGATCTGGTTGCGGTATTTGATCGCTGCTTCAAAATCAAGCCGTTCGGCAGCTGCTTTCATCTCTGCGCGGAGTTTTTTGAGAAACATTTTTTTTTCATCTGGGAGGAGAACGTCTTTTTTGTTCATGTAGGCTAGGAGGTCTGCCCGCTCCACCGTATCATCTTTCTTCTCTTCTTCCACAAGCCTGGCGCGGATCGCTTTCTCGATACTTTGGGGTGTAATGCCGTGTTTCTTATTGTATTCGGTCTGTACTGTCCGACGTCTCTCGACTTCATCAATTGCTGCTTGCATAGAGCCTGTCACGACGTCTGCATACATGATCACTTCCGAGTCAACATGGCGGGCTGCGCGTCCCATTGTTTGAATAAGAGAAGTCCTGCTTCTGAGGAATCCTTCTTTATCCGCATCAAGTATCACGACGAGTGAAACCTCAGGAAGGTCGAGGCCTTCCCGAAGGAGATTAATCCCGACGAGGACGTCGTATTCACCGCCCCTGAGCCGGTCCAGTATATCCTGTCGGTCAAGCGTGATGATGTCTGAGTGCAAATACGCTACTTTCATATTTCTCTCTTCCAAGTAGCTTGTGAGCTCTTCAGACATACGTTTGGTCAGGGTAGTGACAAGGACACGTTCTTTTTTCTTTACACGTTTTTCAATTTCCTGCATCAGGTCCTGGATCTGTCCGGCCGAAGGTTTGACTGTAATGATAGGGTCAATCAGTCCTGTTGGCCTGATGAGCTGTTCGACTACTGCATTGACCTCACCCTTCTCGCCTGAGGCGAGATTCCCTCTCCTTTTAGGAGAGGGTTCTAAGGAAGAGGTTCTAGCAAGAGAAATTTCATATTCATCGGGTGTTGCAGAGACATAGACAATCTGGTCGGTTTTCCGCATGAACTCATCAAACTTGAGAGGCCTGTTATCAAGAGCAGATGGGAGGCGGAAGCCGTAGTCGATAAGTGTTTGCTTTCTGGACCTATCGCCGTTGTACATTCCCCGTATTTGAGGGAGTGTGATGTGTGACTCGTCTATGATGAGCAGCCAATCTTTTCCTTTAAACGGGAAGTAATCGACGAGTGAATAGGGAGGCTCACCGGGTTTTCGGCCGTCGAAATAAATTGAGTAGTTTTCGATACCGTTGACGTATCCAACTTCTTTGATCATCTCAAGATCGAATGTTGTGCGCTGTGTGATGCGCTGTGCTTCAAGGAGTTTGCCTTCCTGCTTGAGTTTTGCGGATTGTATATCAAGATCGGCGCGTATTTTCGTAAATGCCTCCTCATATGTGGCAGGGTCTGTCATGTAGTGTTTGGCTGGGTAAATCACTGTTTTGTGGAGTACTTTTATGACGTTTCCAGTTAACGGATCGAACTCATACATCCCCGTGATTTTGTTATTGGTGATATCTATCCGTATGCCGTGATCCATATATGCCGGGAGGAGATCAATTGATTCACCCCGAACGCGAAAGGTTCCTCTATGAAAATCATAGTCATTCCGTTCATACTGGAGGTCTGTCAGGCGGGCGAGGATATCACGTTGTGCGATAGTAACTCCTTCTGCCAGTTCTAAAACGAATTTTCCGTATTTGACAGGTGAGCCGATATTGTAAATAGCCGAGACCGATGCGACGACGATGACATCGTCACGGGTGAGAAGGTTCGTTGTTGTGGAAAGACGCAATTTATCAATTTCTTCATTGATCTCCGCTTCTTTTTCTATATACGTGTCTGTCGTTGGAACGTATGCCTCGGGTTGGTAGTAGTCGTAATAAGAGACGAAATAGGAAACGGCGTTCTTCGGGAAAAAATCCCTGAATTCCTGATAGAGCTGTGCGGCAAGCGTTTTGTTGTGTGATATCACAAGCGTCGGCCGTTTTACATTCCTGATAACATTTGCCATCGTAAATGTTTTACCGCTCCCCGTCACGCCAAGCAGCACCTGATTTTTTACTTTGTTATTCAGGTTTTCTGTAAGCTGCTTTATCGCCTGCGGCTGGTCACCCGTCGGTTTGAAGTTTGATTGAAGATCGAAATCCATAGTTGAAGTATTTTACCATACCATTCTCTAACTAGTTACATCGAAGCCACAGAAGTAATCTTTCAGGAGGAGTTTCTCTCGTCCCCGATTTTCATTATGAACCAGAATAAAAAAATTAAGTAGATTATCTACTTCCTTTTAAGACCAAGCATTATTGTTTTCCTTATTTTCCAAAGGGTGTCATTTCGTTTCTTCCCGCCAATCGAGGATCATCATGCCTAGCAGGGTTTGGTTCTTCTGCATGACATACTACCGTGACAATAGGTGAATATCCTATAACTACCCTTTCAGTATGAGCAGGAACAGCAGGGGTATAACCGTTACTATAATAAGGATTAGTACCCGTTGAAAAATTTTCACGCCCATTGTCCCTCCAATCTGAACGATCTTTTTTTGCTTTTTGGGCTTTTACCTCTTTATAACCATAGACAGGTTCTTCACCCTTTACTGCGTCACAGTAAATATCCATTCCTGCGTATGCTGGGTTATTTAATGCTTCTTGTCTATTCATTTTTTCTCACCTTCCTTCTTTCCGCAATCATTTGTGCGAAACATGCGATGAGGAATTGTTGTGAAAGGTAGTCTTCGTCTGTTGAAAGTGAGACTGCTCTTTCATGAGTACGGTATGGCAAAATCCTATCATAATCTTCCATATCAAAAAAGTATTCCCTTGTAGGAAATGGAAGGTTACGTGTCGATGCAACAGAAATGTTCACTTTCTCAGGCGTTTTTTTGAGGGAAATTGAGGCATGGATACGCTCACCTGTCTTTACGGTGTGTATTTCTGTTTTGTATTTTTCATTTGTATGATATGCAAATCCGCGTACAGATTCTGAGATAGCGTATTTTCGTTTTCCAAACCATCCACGAATACCTTCCCTACGGGGTCGTGCAATTTTATGCTCAGTCCTTTCAAAGAGGTCTTCAACGAGCGAGTAGGTCAAACTACCGTCTTCTTGGGGGGTTATAGCAACCCGTCCTGCTGGATCACCAGCCTGATAAAGGGAGTAGAGAAAAGCAGGGACATTAACTTCTGTACCGAATCTCTGGCTTTCAGCAAGCGTTGTGCGTACCTCGTGGGAGATTACACCTACCCTTTGCCTGTCGGGGAGTGTCTCGACAACTTTCTGTATTTTGGGATAGTACCCTTCTGAAGCTACCATAGGTAGACAGTAACATATCTTATAGTATTTGTCAATGATATACACATATGATTTAAACTCTTTTTGACAAATACTAGTATATTCATACATTCCCTCAGATGATCACCCGTTGATAAATTATTATTTCCAAAATTTGTATACTTTGTACTACTTTGTCTTATTGACAAAAATACACGAAAAGTCGTATAAATTTTACAGACACATTTTTGTCATTGCGAACGCAAGTGAAGCAATCTCTTAGAAAAATATTGAAAGTTTTTACGAGATCGCCACAGTCGCCCAGTCTACCCTGAGCGAAGTTGAAGGGCTCCTCGCGATGACAGAATAACACTATGCC
Organism: bacterium; assembly: GCA_030698775.1. GTDB lineage: Bacteria > Patescibacteriota > Microgenomatia > Levybacterales > UBA12049 > JACPGQ01. The sequence goes on along the minus strand of JAUYMJ010000025.1, from coordinate 8,517 downwards.
TGGAGTACTTTACAGAAAAGAAAGAGAGCTTCTAGAATTCCTTGCCCAGTTTCAGAGACAGTATGGGTATTCTCCGACCCTGAAAGAAATCGCAGCTGCGACGGGGCACAAGAGTGTTTCTACAGTACACGCGATTATAAGAACGCTCGTTGATAAAAATTACATTCAAAAAGTCGACGGCAATGCTCGCGTTTTGAAGATCATCGATCCTAACATCACTGCTGTCATGCTCAAGAATCTTCCTTCGATTGAGCTTCCTCTCATGGGATATATTGCTGCGGGAAGGCCGCTAGAACCACACACAGACCCGAATGCGACATTTCAGGTATCTGCGTCCCTTATCACCGGCCGGAAAACAGCGTATGTCCTTCAGGTGAAAGGCGAGTCAATGATCGAGGACGGGATACTCGATGGCGATTTTGTCGTCATAGAGCGTGTCCAGGATGCGACAAACGGCGAGATTGTTGTCGCACTCGTTGATGACAACCTCGCGACTCTGAAGCGTTTTTACCGTGAGAACGGCAAGGTTGTCCTCAAGCCGGCAAATGCCAAAATGGAGCCTATTTACCCTCAGAGCCTCAAGATCCAAGGCAAGGTTGTCGGCCTCATACGTAAGTACGTATCCTAAGCTTCTTTGAGCCTCGTTCTGCTATAATTAGCCTCATGGGTATACTATATATAGTAGCGACTCCGATCGGGAATCTTGAGGATATTACTATCAGGGCAATCAAAACACTTCTTACGGTTGATGGTATTGCTTCAGAAGATACAAGAAAAACAGGATTACTTTTGAAACATATTCGTAATATGTATCATAAGTTAATATATGATACAGAAGCGGAAAAAAGAGATACTATACGTAAATTCACACAACAGAAATTATTTTCATATTACGAGCAGAATGAAGCTCAAAGAATTCCGGAGATTATAATAGCACTCAAAAATGGTGTATCGATTGCACTAGTTTCAGATGCAGGCACCCCTCTCATCTCAGATCCTGGGTTTAAACTAGTTCGTGAGTGTATCAGAGAGGGTATTAAAGTCGAATCAATTCCAGGACCATCTTCCGTCATCTCAGCCTTAGTTTCTTCCGGTTTGCCGACAGATAAGTTTCTTTTTTTAGGATATCCTCCGCGAAAACCCGGGCACAGGAAGACGTTTTTTGAAAACGTCAAAAAGTCACAGGAGAACATTAAGGCAACGTCCATTCTCTTTGAAGCGCCACATAAGCTCATAAAAACCCTTGAAGAGCTTCAGGAGGTTTTTGGTGATATCCAGATAGTCATTGGACGGGAGCTGACCAAGGTCCATGAAGAAATCCGAAGGGAAAGCATCCCGGAGTCACGTGAGCATTTTATGAAAAAAGAGCCCAGAGGCGAGATAGTGATCCTTTTTTCCAAAGAACAGGCATAATCCCCCCCATAATCTCCTTTACTATGTATGTGTACCTGTACGCCTGGTCATAAAGTACACACATATCCTAAGGAGAATAATCCAGATCCCGAACCAGAGAATAATAATTGAGAGTGGTGGGGGCCCATGCAAGTTTTGAAGATATGTGTCCCAGTCAGCTTTTTCCCGAAGCGTCATGTGCAGCAGTGCGAAGACAATTGCTATGTACCCCACTCTCAAAAGACGCCTCCACCATTTGCCTAATACTTTGATCGCGAGGGAGTTTGAGATAATAGTCATGATTATAAGAATGGATACTGATGCCAGAGCAGCTGAAAATGAGATAAGCGGTCGACCGTGTAGGTAGGAGGAGGGGAACGGAAACCGGTCCTGTAAGTAGAAAAGCGTGATGAAGATATGGAAAATGATAATAAAAAACCCGGTTATTCCCAGCTCTTTTCTGTATTTTATGTATTTTGCGACAGACGGGAAAAAGTAGGAGATGCTTCCTATTGCGAGTGAGAGAATAACGATAGTGATGCCGGTATTTGCCGCGGCACTGTTGAGGATCTGCCAGTCAGCATTTGCTCCGGATGCGAGTGTATACAAAAAGAAAAGCGCAAAAAACAAGAAAGAGATAAAAAATGCCCAGATCCAAAGGAAGATGTTTGCCATGAGAGATCAATATTCCTCAAGCGTAGAGGTGTCGCCTATGGGCTGGCCCAGTTCTTTGGCTTTGAGGATTCTCCGCATTATTTTTCCCGACCTTGTCTTTGGCAGTTTATCGATAAACTCTATTTCCCTAGGATACGCGTGTCCGGCCAGATTTTTCTTCACATGTTCCTGGAGTTTGGCTTTCAACTCATCATTTCCCACAACTCCGGGCTTGAGAACGACGAATGCTTTGATAATCTCACCTCTCACCTCATCCGGTTTCCCGATAACCCCCGCTTCAATCACCCCTGGGTACCCAACGAGTGCAGATTCTACTTCAAATGGACCTACCCGCTCACCTGATGTTTTGATGACATCATCGGCACGTCCGATAAACCAGTAGTAGCCGTCCTTGTCTTTCCGTGCCCTGTCTCCTGTCACATACCAGTCTTTGAGAAAATAGCTGTCATATTTTTCCTGGTTTTGCCACACTGTACGCATAATCGATGGCCAGTAAGGTTTAAGGCACAAATTCCCTTCCTCACCATCAGGGAGTTCACTGCCCCCGTCATCTCTGATTGATGCCTGCATCCAAGGGACAGGAAATCCCATTGATCCGGGTTTTATCGTCGTTGTCGGTGTATTTGCAATCATGATGGAACCGGTTTCAGTCTGCCACCATGTGTCATGGAACATCATGCCAAATGCCTCCTTACTCCAAATGACTGCTTCCGGATTGAGTGGCTCGCCAACAGACGCTAGGTAACGAAGGGAAGAGAGGTCAAACTTTTTGACAAGCTCGGTACCTTTTGCCATGAGCATCCTCACGGCAGTCGGCGCGGAATACCAGACAGTTACCTTGTGTTTTTGGAGGATACCATACCATGTTTCAGGGTCAAATCTGCCCCCATGGACAACGGTTGTAATGCCAAGCGTCCAGTTTGCAAGAATACTATAGACGATACCGGTAACCCATCCGGGATCTGCCGTGCACCAGTAGATATCTGTCGGTTTAAGATCAAGGATACTCTCGGCACTTAATCGTTGTTGCACAAGACCGTAGTGTGCGTGGACGATGCCTTTGGGTTTGCCCGTCGTCCCAGATGTATAAAGCATGAAGGCGTAATCCTCAGGTTTTGTGTGGAATACCTCAAAGGTATCTTCACATGCGTCAAGCTCTTTTTGGTAACTCTCGTCATCGACGACAAAAATGTGCTCAAGGTCTGGTAGTTGTGATTGCACCTGTTGTACCCGGGGGAGCAGTTCTTTTGTCGTAAAAAGCGCTTTTGCTTTTGAGTTCTCAAGCCTGTCCTTAAGCGCGTCAGGACCAAATGCGGAGAACATCGTTCCGGCAATTGCCCCGGTTTTGACGATACCGATAAAACTGATGAAGAGGTCTGGAGTACGGGGAAGAAAGAGGAAAGCACGGTCGCCTTTATTGACGACGTTTTTTTTAAGGAGGTTTGCTACTTTGTTGCTTTTTTTAGAAAGGTCTTCAAAAGTAAACGTGCTCGTTTCACCTTTCTCACCTTCATAAATGAGCGCTACCTTTTGTGCGTTGCCGTTTGAGAGGTGTTGGTCAACGGCATTGTGTGCGACATTGAGCGTCGCGTCGTCAAACCATGCAAGTTTCTTTTCTTCGGCTTTCCAGTCAAATTGTTGGTTGATGACGTCCATGAATAGTATATCTATTGTAGGCAGATTGTAACTGAAAGTTCAAGGTGATTTATTTCTTTTTTATTTCAAAACAAGAGTGGTTCCTGTATAATGCCGATATGGCAAGAACAAAAGTGATTCATTCAAAAGAGGTGGTAGCAGCCAGGGTCCGTGAGTTAGCAAAAGAGATTGCTAGAGACTATAAGGAAGAAAAGGTAATCATGATAGGAATTTTGAAGGGGTCTTTTATTTTCTTTGCTGATCTCGTTCGTGAGCTTTATGCACAGGGTCTTCGAGACGTTATCGTTGATTTTGTGACTATCTCAAGCTATGGGCAAGGAACGACCTTTTCCGGCAAGTCACATGTGCTTTCGGATATCACGCAGGACATAGCGGGAAGTCATGTTTTGGTGGTAGAGGACATTGTCGATACAGGACATACGCTTGTTTTTGTCCGAGAATACTTACAAGCAAAAAAACCTTCCTCCCTAAAGTTTGCAGTTTTCCTGGACAAAATCGAGAGGAGGGAGGTCGAATTCACACCTGATTACCTAGGTTTTACCTTAAAAGGAAAACCATGGATTGAAGGGTACGGTTTGGATGGGGGAGAGTATGGGAGGGGGAGACCTGATGTGGCAGCGAAATTATAGAATTATGAAGTATGAATTAAGAATTATGAATTTTCTAAAGAGAGATTAAGCGATATTAGGGTGTTGGTTGCGGATTTCTTTGTTGAGAATATTTCCTTTTTCATCAAGCTGATACACGTAGACTTCACCAGTTGCTATTTCAAGATTACTTATATCTTCATCTGATATCTTCTCAAGATATTTCACAAGTGACCGTAGTGCATTTCCGGAAGAGGAGATGATGACATTTTTTCCTAGCTTTAGTTCCGGAAAAATGGTTGATTGGTAGTATTTTACGACCCTGTCATACACTTGCTTCAAGGATTCACCTTCGGGAATAGGATAATCCCAGCCTCTCCTCATTTTCTGAAATATTTCATCCCCGACTTCTTTTTTTACCTGCCATTTGTTTTTTCTTGTAAACGTGCCGTAATCCCGTTCATTTAATGCAATATTCTCGACAATAGGCAGTGTGTCTTTATTCAACGCTTTTTTTACAATATCCAGAGTCTGTATGTGGCGTTTCTGGATTGACGTGTAGCCAAGATCCATTGGAAGGTCACGTAGCGTGAGTGCTGCCTGTTGAGCCTCAACCACTCCTTCTGGAGCGAGGTCAGGGTCATCCCATCCGGTCCAGATTCCCGCCTTATTGTACGTAGACAGGCCGTGCCTGATGAGGAGAAGGTATGACATACTATTTAGCGTTTAGACCTAATTCTTGCTCGATTTGCATCAAGCGGTTGTATTTTACCACTCTCTCGCCACGGACAGGGGCACCAAACTTTGCGAAATCCGCACCGACACCTACCGCGAAATCGGCAACAAAGTCATCCGTAGTCTCTCCGCTTCTGTGGGACACGATGACGGTCAGCCCAGCCGCTTTTGCTTTTTTCACGACTTCCATTGATTCTGTTACTGTGCCGATTTGGTTTGGTTTGATGATGATGCCACGGATTGCTTTTTTTTCAAGCGCCATATCCAGCCGTTTTGGATTTGTGACAGTCAAATCATCCCCCGTCACGATCAGGTTTTGTGGCGTTGTCGGGAGAAACGACTCCCATGCCTCTATTTCGTCTTCTTCGAACGGGTCCTCGAGATAGAAAAGGTCGTATTTCTGCGCGAGGCCGACATAATAGACACCAAGTTCCGCCGGCGAAAGAGGCGCGGCCTTATCGCGGAGCACATACGCACCGTCTTTGTAGAAACTTGAGGCAGCAGCATCCATGCCTAGTGCAATATGGTCGTGGTTTTGGTAACCTGCTTTTGTGATTGCCTCACGAAGGAGTGCAAATGCCTCTTCGTTTGTCGCAAGTTTTGGTGCAAAGCCCCCTTCATCGCCAACGAGTGTTTGGAATCCTTTTGCAACGAGCATTCCTTTGAGCGTCTTTGCAACATGGACGACTTCTTTGATAGATTCCGCAAACGTCGGAGCTTTTAAGGGTGTTACGATAAATTCCTGGATGTCGAGGTTCCATCCCGCGTGCAGCCCTCCGTTAATTAAGTTGCAGAGCGGCTTTGGCATCGTGTATGGTTTGCCTGACTGCATAGTCTCATAGAGGTATTTGTATGCAGCCTCACCACGCTGGAATGCGATAACTTTTGTCAGTGCAATCGACACACTCAGGATAGCGTTTGCACCGAGGTTACTTTTGTTCTCTGTATTGTCAAGCTGGAGAAGGGATGCGTCAAGGTCCTGGATATTCTCGGCATTTTTTCCGGCAAGTGCGGCATTGATAACTGAGTTGACGTTTTCGATTGCTTTGTGGACACTTTTGCCCTGATAGTCATTTTCGTCATGGTCGCGAAGCTCAAGCGCCTCGTGTTTTCCGGTTGACGCACCACTGGGTGAGGATGCTGTAGCAAAAATTCCCGAATCAAGAATAACAGTTGTTTCGATCGTCGGATCTCCCCGCGAATCAAGGATTTGGTGGGCGAAAATATTTGTGATTTTAGCCATGATGTATCAGATTTATTGAAGTTAGAAGTGAGACAGACTCGAAGTTGAATTCTCGATATCTTGAAATCTAGAGATCAAGTTATCAAAGTATCAAAATCAAAAACCTCTCACCTCCATATCAAAAAGTCGAAGTTAAGCTTCACACCTCAGTGCATCTATTTATTTGCAAATACCTTCTTTTCGGCAGCAGCCACAATTTTCCGTGTGTCGTTAATCGCATCGGGCGAGACTGAGACACTGGTTACTCCCCATTTGACAAGTTTTTCAACAAGGTCGGGGTACTGAGATGGGGCCTGGCCGCAGATTGAGCAAGTTACTTTCCTCCTTTTTGCAGTCGTGATGATACGCTCAAGTGCCCACAACACAGCCGGATTTTGTTCATCGTACTCGCTTGCGACTTCGCTATTGTCACGGTCGGTCCCAAGAATAAGCATTGTCAGATCATTTGATCCGATTGACACACCGTCTATGCCAACGTTGATGAACTCATCAAGAAGGATGAAATTTGATGGGATCTCAACCATCATCCAGAGCTTAAAAGAATTGGAGCGGTAGAGCCCAGCTTCCGAAAGCAGTTTCTTGACTGAGATCAGCTCAGCAACTGTACGGACGAATGGGATCATGACCCAAAGATTTTTTAACCCCATTTTGTTCCTGACAATTTTTATAGCCTCAAGCTCCATGTCAAACACCTCCGGATCATGCATGTACCTGAACGCCCCTCGGTAGCCAATCATCGGATTTTCCTCAAGTGGTTCATACTGCTTGCCGCCGACAAGGCCCCTGTATTCGTTTGTTTTGAAGTCACCAGTCCTGTACACAACAGGCCTGGGATTGAAGGGTTTGGCAAACATTGCCATTTGCTCTGCCAGTTTTTTGATGTATTCATGCCTTTTTCCGTCACGAAGCATTTTTTTTGGGTGAACACCGATATTTGCCATCATGAACTCGGCGCGGAGCAGTCCGATGCCATCAGCTCCCATTTTGCTTACTTTTTCTGCAATGTCGGGCTGTGCAAGGTTGACGTAGACATTTGTTGCTGTTTTTATATGCTCGATAGGGCCGGCATCTTGCGTTTTTTTCCCTTGGAATCCGCCCTTATACACGAGTCCTTCTTTGCCGTTTACCGTGACAACTTCTTCCTGTTTAAGGGTCTTGGTTGCACCCTCTGCGCCGACTACTGCGGGAATTCCGAGTTCTCTTGAGACGATTGCTGCGTGTGATGTCCTGCCGCCTTTTTCGGTGACAATCGCGACCGCTTTCTTCATTGCAGGAACGTAATCAGGATTTGTCTGGGGGGCGACGAGCACATCCCCTGCGACGACTTTACCGATTTCTTTTACCGAAGTAATGATCTTTACCGGTCCTGAGGAAATACCAGGCGACGCGGGGGAGCCGGTCAGCATCACTCTCATCTGTGAAAGCTCGGAGGATTGCTCGTGGCTCTCGATTTGTTTTTTTGTATCAATCGTTGTGATAGGACGTGTTTGTACTATGTATACGTCGTCTCCTTCTATTGCCCACTCAATGTCCTGGGGAAAGTAGTAATGTTTTTCAAGTTGCTTTCCGAGTATTGCCAGTTTCTCGATCTGCTTGTCCGATATCTTTTGTTTCTTCTGTTCATTTTTTGGCACAGTAAGGATCTTATTTTCACGCCCTTTTTTCACCATCATTTTCTCCTGTAGAACCGGGGTTTTTACGGTAATTTGATGGTCGGTTTTCGTCAGTTCGTAATGGTCGGGGGTTACTGCCCCTTGCACAATCATCTCTCCCAGTCCGTAAACAGCCTCAATAACTATTTTTGATGTATCATTTGTGACGGGGTCGATCGTGAACATCACTCCGGACTTATCGGAGGCAACCATTTTCTGGACAACGATTGCTATACCGACTCTGAAGTGGTTAAAGTGTTGTTCGTTCCGGTAAAAAATCGCCCTCGCTTCAAAAAGTGACGCCCATGCGGCTTTTACTTTCAGGAGAAGATTTGCCTCACCCTGTACGTTAAGAAACGTTTCCTGCTGGCCGGCAAATGAGGCGTTCGGGAGATCTTCCGCTGTCGCAGATGAGCGTACCGCGACGAGTTGCTGCATCATAGGGCCGCCAAGCGTCTTGTATGCGGCGATAATGTCATTTGCAAGTACCTCTGACATCTCGCCGTCCATGATTACTTTCTTGATGTGTGTGGCAACCTGTTGGAGTGATTCCGCTTTTTCAAGGTTTGCCGTGCCC
>JAUYMJ010000007.1 GCA_030698775.1 bacterium | reverse complement strand
TTTGCCAAATTTTTGATTGTGTTCAATTTCGGTAAACTAATAAAAAAACTCATAGTCCGGTCCTCCCGGTTAACCGGCCGGCATCTTTGCAGGAGCTCCTGCTCTGCTCCACCAGTTTTTCTCGGCATAATAAAAAATTTTTCCATTCTGCATCCCAACACGACCCGCATTTTCCTCATTTTCCAAAACAACCTCCTTGGCATCGATGCCATGTTTTTTAAATAGCTCTTTCCAGATTTCGCCCGACTCGGTGTCTTGAGGAATATTATTTTTCTTATCACCAGAAAACGCAGTGACAAAGAGTTTATGAGGGTCAAGACCAAGGCCCTCTTTTTTGTCTGTCAGAAATTCAAAAATCCAGGGAAGTTGCTCTCTTTTGAAATAGTTCCCAAGACTCCAGTTGCCAAGCATGCGGAAAAAAGTTGTGTGTCTGCTATTGCCAATCTCTTCGATGTCTTGTGCCCGGAAGCTATTTTGGACATTCACAAGGCGCGTGCCTTGGGGATGTTTTTCGCCCAGAAGATACGGCACGAGTGGCTGCATGCCTGAGCTTGTAAAAAGCGTAGAGGGGTCATTGATCGGGACGAGGGGGGCATTGGCAATCCGTTTATGTCCGCGTTTCTCAAAAAACGTGATGTATTTTTCAACAATATCCCGTGCGGTCAACATACTATTTATTATAGCACGAAGGCTTATCCCAATTTTTTGTGCGGATGATCCTTTTGGGTACTGAAAGAAGGTATTGACAGGGATGGGAGAAAGTGTTATAAATAGCGTACTCTAGTTTTCAAAAGCAGATGCAAGGGCTACGCCTTGTGTCTTTTTTTGCTTTACATCAGAGTCTGCCTTACAAGTTATTTAGCTTCACCAATGCCGAAATCCGATTCAAAAGATAACAAGTCACACGTCATCCGCCACAATTGGGGTGGATCCTATACAAACCTTCCTCAACTTGATCTTCTCGCAGTACAAAAACAGTCATATACATGGTTTCAGGAAAAAGCAATCGGTGAAATTCTTCAGGAAATTTCTCCGATTGATGATTTTACGGGGAAGAATTGGACTCTTTCACTTCATGAATACCGTATCGGAAAAGCGACTCTTGACCCGGCAACCGCTCTCATAAAAGGCCTCACCTATGACGCACCACTCAATGTAAAAGTCTCACTCCTTAACAAAAAAACAGACAAGGCATACAATACGGAAGTTTTCTTAGGCGACATTCCTCAAATGACTGTCCGAGGTACATTTATTGTCAACGGTATCGAAAGAGCTGTCGTCAACCAAATCGTCCGGTCCCCGGGCGTTTTTTTTACAGCATCGGTCGATGCTGCAACGGGAAAAATGCTTTATACGGCGGAAATCCGTCCCGTGCACGGATCATGGCTTGAATTTTCAACGACACGGTATGGCACAATCACCGTCAAAATCGATAGGAGACGAAAATTTTTATTCACCACATTCCTCAGGGCGATTGGGATCTCAGATAGCAATACGATCAAGGAGAAATTCCAGGATATTGATAAAACAGGCAGTGACTCATTTGTTGAAAACTCTCTAGTGAAAGATGAGACTAACAGCGAATCCGAAGCGATTATTGAGATTTTTAAGAAAATGCATCCCGGAGAGCCTGTTGTATTGGATAAAGTCCGTGAGAATTTCATGAATCTTTTTTTCAACAACCGTCGATACGATATCGGAGCAGTCGGACGGTATAAAATCAATAAGAAGCTTGCAAATACCCCGGGATTTACCCATTCGGAGCAGCGCGTACTCACAAGAGAGGATATCATCGGTGCAATTTCATATCTTATTCTTCTCACACAGGGTAAGGGTGTCACCGATGATATTGATAGTCTCGCAAACAGGCGTATCAGAAGTGTGGGTGAACTTGTCGCAACCAATGCATTCCGGGTCGGAGTGCTTCGGCTTGAGCGCTCAGTCAAAGAGAGGATGAGCTTGATGCAACCTGACCAACCACCGGCCGTATCAAATCTCATCAATGCTCGGCCAATTATGGCATCCATCAACGAATTCTTCAGGACTTCACAGCTCTCGACCATCCTTGATCAGACGAATCCTCTCTCAGAAATAGACAATCTCAACCGTCTCACCGTTATGGGAACGGGCGGAATTTCTCGGGAACGGGCGGCTTTTTCGATCCGAGATATCAATAGCTCCCAATACGGCAGGGTTTGCCCAATCAGGAGCCCCGAAGGTCCGAATATCGGCCTTGTTACCTATACGGCGCTTTACTCACAGGTAAATGAATTCGGATTTCTTGAGAGCCCATACAGGAAGGTTCTCCAGGAGAAGAGAGGGTCCACAACGGTTTCCCGCCTCTCAGATGAAATTGTCTATATGGCAGCAGATGATGAAGCGGAGAAATACATCACACATGCAAGTATCAGGATCAATGACAAAAGAGAAATGCTTGAGGATCGTGTCCCCGCCCGCTACAGGGGAGAGTTTATCGAGATTGAGCGGGAAAAAATTCAATATATCGATATTGTTCCGCGTCAGGTTGTGGGTGCGTCTGCGTCCCTGATTCCGTTTGTCTCCCATGATGAGGCAAACAGGGCGCTCATGGGAACCCATATGCAGTGTCAGGCAGTTCCTTTGGTGAAGCCTGACAGTCCGGTTGTCGGAACGGGAATGGAAGGATCCATCTCTGAGGTCATGGGAAGAGTTTCACGTGCTCCTTTTGACGGGAAGGTAACACATGTGGACAGCACACAACTCATCATCGAAGGACAAAAAGGCGAGAAAGCATTTTTGCCGATTGAGACCTTCAGGCGTACATCTCAGGCGACGGCGTATACACAAAGACCTTTGGTTAAAGCTGGCCAGATTGTCAAAAAAGGAGATTTGCTTATTGATGGTCCGGCAAGTGACAATGGGGAGCTCGCACTTGGACAAAACCTGCTTATTGCCTATACGTCACTAGACGGGCTCGGCTACGAAGACGCGATCGTGATTTCAGACAGGCTTGTCAAGGAAGATATTCTCTCAAGTATCCATATCGAGAAATACGAAGCATCAGTCGTTGAGACGAAGCTTGGCCCTGAGGAAACGACCCGGGATATCCCAAATGTCGCGGAGGAGGATCTCCTCTATCTCAATGAAGACGGTATTATCGCAGTCGGTAGCGAAGTCAATCCGGGAGACATATTGGTTGGAAAAATTGCGCCAAAAGGTGAGACCGAGCTTACTGCTGAAGAGCGCTTGCTTCGTGCAATCTTTGGTGAACAGGCACGTGAAGTCCGTGATACGTCACTTCGTATGCCACATGGCGAGCGGGGAACTGTCATCAGCGTCCAGATTTTGGACCGCAAGAAAGGTGACGAGCTTGAGCCCGGGACAATGCGGAAAATTATCGTCGAAGTTGCACAATTCCGGCATGTTGTGGTCGGAGACAAGCTTGCCGGACGACACGGGAATAAAGGCATCATCTCAAAAATCCTTCCGGTTGCCGACATGCCGCATATGGCAGACGGGACAGCTGTCGATATCATTATTTCGCCAATCTCGGTACTTGCGCGTATGAATTTGGGACAGCTTCTTGAAGCGCATCTTGGTCTTGCAGCCAAAAAACTGGGCATGAAGGTCGCCACACCCGTATTTGAAAATATTTCAGAAGACAGAATTACGGAACTTCTTCGCCAGGCAGGATTGCCGGTATCCGGGAAAATGCAACTTTTCGATGGCCGAACCGGTGAGCCATATGAAAATCCAATTGTTGTCGGGATTGAGTATGTCATGAAGCTTATCCATATGGTTGAGGATAAAACACATGCACGCTCAACCGGTCCATATTCACTTGTTACCCAGCAGCCGCTTGGCGGAAAAGCACAGATGGGAGGACAGCGTCTTGGAGAAATGGAAGTCTGGGCACTTGAATCACACCGCGCACGGCATATTCTCCAGGAGATGTTGACAACAAAATCAGATGATGTCGTCGGCCGTGCAAAAGCATTTGAGGCAATCGTGAAAGGTACTGATATCCCAACCCCGAAAGTCCCTGAATCATTTAAAGTCCTTATCAAAGAATTGCAGTCACTCGGACTCAATGTTGTATCCGTTGGTGCAACTGTTGTCAATGAACCGCAAATTGCCGAAGAAGAGAAAAAAGAAGAAGCGGTGAAGGAAGAAGTAAAGGAGCTTGAGCATGCGTTGGAAGCAGATGAAGTCGTTGCCGAAAAGGAGGCTGTTGTCTCATGAATCCAAACAGAAAACCAATGAAAGATCCGACAATTCTTGATTTTAAGTCACTCAAACTCATGCTTGCGAGCAAGCAGGATATTCTTGAGTGGTCCTATGGCGAGGTCACAAAACCGGAGACGATCAATTACCGGACACTTCGGCCGGAAAAAGACGGGCTTTTTGATGAGCGGATTTTCGGGCCTACCAAAGACTGGGAGTGTTATTGCGGAAAATACAAAAGGATCCGTTATCGGGGAATAACATGTGACAAATGCGGCGTTGAGGTCACACTTTCACGTGTCAGGCGCGAGAGAATAGGACATATCAGTCTTGCAAGTCCAGTGTCACATGTCTGGTTTTTCAAAGGAGCGTCTTCTCCACTTTCTCTTTTGCTGGATATCCAACAGAAGAATTTAGAGTCTGTCATCTACTATGCATCCTACCTCGTTACAGAGATTGATGAGCAGAAGAAAAAAGATGCGATCGACGTACTCGCAAAAAATCTCGAGGACCGTAAGAAAACCCTTAAGGAAAAAATGAAGGAAGAAGAGAAAAAAATCCTTGAGGATATGAAGGAGAAGAAATCCGATGCAAAATCAGTCGTCAAAGGTGAGCAGAAGCAGCTTGTTTCCCAGGAACTTGACCTGGTAAAGAGGCAAAAAGTCACCAGGCTTCAGGAGACATATGATGCCGAAGCAGCGAAGATTGATGAGATTGGTGATACCCTTATGAAGCTTCTCAAAAGCCTCCGGGTCTCAAGCGTTCTTTCAGAAGATGAATATTTCAAGCTTCTTGAATACGAAATACCGATTTTCTTCACGATAAAAACAGGCTCTGAAGCAATGCTTGAGCTTATCAACAAGCTTGATTTGTCAGAGCTTATCGCACAACTCCGAAAAGACACGGAAAAAGCATCCGGCCAGAAGTACCTCCGTCTCATAAAAAGACTTCGCCTCATCGAAAATATGCGTAAAGCCGGAGTCAACCCGAGCGCAATGATCTTTGTCGTGTTGCCAGTCATCCCGCCTGACCTTCGTCCGATGGTACAGCTTGCCGGAGGAAGGTTTGCAACCTCAGATTTGAATGATTTGTACAGAAGGGTGATCAACAGAAATAACCGCCTCAAGCATTTGATGGCACTTGGTGCACCGGAGATTATTTTGCGGAATGAAAAACGCATGCTCCAGGAGTCTGTCGACTCACTTATCGATTCGACACAGCGGGGTAGTCAGGTCGTTTCGTCACCACTTCGGTCACTTTCCGACATGCTCCGCGGGAAACAAGGAAGTTTTAGGCAGAATCTTTTGGGAAAACGGGTTGATTATTCAGGACGGTCGGTTATCGTAGTCGGGCCAGAGCTGAAACTCACCCAGTGCGGACTACCAAAAGAAATGGCGCTTGAGATGTTTAAGCCGTTTGTCCTTCGCGAGGTTATTGTCCGTGGTCTTGCAACAAATATTAAATCCGCAAAGCGGTTTATCGAGAAGCGCCCGCCTGAGGTTTTTGACATCCTTGAAGAAATCACCAAGAATCATCCTGTCCTTCTCAACCGTGCACCAACCCTTCATAAGCTCGGCATACAGGCATTTTATCCTGTTCTGATTGAAGGATCTGCGATCAAGCTTCATCCATGCGTTTGTACGGGATACAACGCCGATTTTGACGGAGACCAGATGGCTGTCCATATTCCTCTTTCCAAAAAAGCGCAGGAAGAGGCGATCAAGCTGATGATGCCAAACCATAACCTTCTCAAACCGGCAGATGGCAGTCCGATCACGTTGCCGAATAAGGAAATGGCGCTTGGTGTATTCTACATCACTTCCCTTGATAACAGGCTTCGCACCGATACGCTTAGGTCATTTATCGATGCGCAGGATGCCCGTCTCGCATATGATCTCGGCAAAATAAAACTGAGGCAACCGATCAGGGTGTATCTTAATAAAGGCATGAAAGCCAAAGCGGAAATGGAGGAAGTAGAAACCAATGTCGGGCGATTGCTTTTCAATGAGCTTCTTCCCGACGGTTTTAGTTTCATCAATGAGTCGGTTTCCGCCTCAGGTATCAAGAAGCTTATTACAAGGGCAATGCGGATGTACACATCGGAAGAGGTTGCAATTCTTATCGACAAGATCAAAAATCTCGGATTTTTCGGCGCAACCGTTTCGGGAGTCAGTGTATCGGTATTTGATAACGAAATTATCCCCGACAAAGACACGATTGTCGGAGAGGCTGAGAAGAAGGTATCACTTATTAGTGATGAGTATCAGCACGGGCTTATCACGCTTGATGAAAAAAAGCGTCTCACTAATGACGTTTGGTTGAAAACGACTGAGGAGATTGCAAATAAGACGTGGAAGAGTATTAATGAATCAAATCCCATCAAGATCTCAATTGATTCGGGAGGATCACGTGCGGGTGTCGAGCAGCTCAAACAGCTATCAGCCATGAGGGGACTTATCGTTGATCCATTGGGAAAAATTGTCGAGTTGCCGATTAAGTCAAACTTCCGCGAAGGTTTGTCAATTTTTGAATACGTCGCATCAGCGAGAGGATCAAGAAAAGGACTCACCGACTCGGCTTTAAAAACGGCAAATGCAGGGTATCTTACAAGGCGACTTGTTGATGTGTCCCATGATGTGATTATCAGTGCAGAAGATTGCGGGACGACAGACGGTATCACTGTCACGGAGGGTGAGAAGGATAGGACCACTCCGTTTGCCGACCGGATTATCGGCCGTGTACTCGCACAAAACGCACTCTCAAAAAACAGCAGAAAAGTTGTCGCAAAAGCAGGCGATGAAGTGACTGAGGAAGTAGCGCTCCACCTCGTCGCAAACGAAGTCAGTGAGGTCGTTGTGAGGTCTCCTATTATGTGTAAGCTCCCTTACGGACTCTGCGTCAACTGCTATGGCTGGGATTTCTCAACAAAAGCAAAAGTCGCACATGGTGTTCCGGTCGGTGTGATCGCAGCACAAAGTATCGGAGAGCCGGGAACACAGCTGACGATGCGTGTGAGGCATTTCGGCGGTGTCGTTATGGCTGATGTGACGCAAGGACTTCCCCGTGTCGAAGAGCTTTTTGAAATGCGTACGCCGAAAAATCTTTCGCCGATTTCCGAAATCACCGGAAAAGTCCACATTGAAACGACTGATGAGGGTTACCGTATCCAGGTAAAGAATACAAAGATTAAGCCAATGGAAGTTCAGGAGTACTTCATTCCCCTGGCGATGACATTAAACGTCAAACAGGACCAGGAAATCGTTGCCGGAACACCATTTGCACAGGGGTACCTTGATCCGAAAGAGGTCCTCAAGATTGCAGGCCTCAATAATGCACAGCATTATGTCATTACCGAGACGCAAAGGGTGTACGAGGCACAGGGAATTGCCATTAATGACAAACATTTTGAGGTAATTCTCCGCAAGATGTCTGATAAAGTCATTGTTGAGACGGTCGGAGATACGTCACTGATCCCCGGAGACTTCATCACCAAAGCCAGGTTTGAAGAGATAAATGCCGGTGTGCTATCAGAAGGCGGAGAGCCTGCCACAGGCAGACAGGTTGTCCTTGGTATCACAAAAGGTGCTTTGTTCTCAGACTCATGGCTTTCAGCAGCTTCCTTCCAGGAGACGACGAAAGTGCTCACTGAAGCTTCACTTGAAGCCCGTGAAGACAGGCTGCTTGGGCTCAAAGAGAACGTGATTATCGGACGGTTGATCCCTGTTGAGGCGAAAGAGATCTCAGAAGACGTAGTCGTAGAGGGAGAACCGGTTGGTTTTTCAGAGCCAGAAGTCGTACCACAAGCTGCGTAATGCGGTTTTTGTGGTATAATACCCATCAATAATTTTTATTATGCCGACACTATCACAACTTGCAAAAAGAGGAAGGAAAAAGAAATCAAAGAAGGTCAAAGTCACCGGACTCCGCCGTTTTTTTAATGCAAAAGACAGGGTCTATAAAGAGTTACCGGCACCGCAAAAACGGGGAGTTGTCACGCTCGTCAAAACCATGACCCCGAAAAAACCGAATTCGGCACTTCGAAAAGTTGCCCGCGTTAAGCTCTCAAATAAGACTGAAGTGACGGCGTACATCCAGGGAGTCGGCCATTCACTTTCTGAGCACGGAATCGTTCTTGTGAAGGGTGGAAGGGTAAAAGACTTACCAGGTGTAAAATACCATATCGTCCGTGGGAAGTATGACCTTTTGGGTGTTGAAGGAAGAAAAACCTCGCGAAGCAAATACGGTACGAAGTTGAATACCGGTCCTGCAAAGGCAGCATAACGAGCGTTTAGTAAATTAGCGTCTAGCGTATAGTTAGATGGAAACTAAACGCTAAAAAAATATGAGACATAAAAAATCACCAAAGAGAATCACGAAACCCGATGTGCTTTTCGGTAATGTCCTCGTGACGAAGTTTATCAACCGCATCATGTTGAATGGCAAGAAATCGGTTGCCGAGAAGCACTTCTACAAAGCGTTTGCTATCCTCAAAGAAAAAGGCAATGACCCTCTTGATACGTTTGAAAAAGCCCTACAAAACGTTGCTCCAAAAGTAGAAATCAAAGCGAGGCGAGTCGGCGGAGCAAATTACCAGGTCCCGATTGAAGTGAGGCCTGAGAGACGGACTGCTCTTGCGATCCGCTGGATTGTCGAGGCGACGAGGAAACGGCCAAACAAAGAATTCAAGACGTTTGAAGAGAAACTCGCCGCAGAACTTCTCGCCGCTGTGAATAATGAAGGCGAAGCGGCAAAGAAAAAAGACGTCATGCACCGCCAGGCTGAAGCAAATAAGGCATTCTCCCATTTTAGGTGGTAATCTACTAAGCAAGCACCCTGCCCCTTCTTAGATAATAAAATATCATTATGTCTTCTGAGAATTTGAGAGAACAAGAAAAATATTCCGGGAGCGACTTCATAAGAGAGCTGGAAGCAAGGTGGGGTGGTAGGCTATTTTTTGCTGTTACGCCTGAGTTAGAAGGATTGCTTAGTGACATTAAGGTGCCCTCAAGGGACGTTTTTGCTGCAATTGCCGCAGGTCGTTTTCCAGCTGCCTCATTAAGTGAAGAAGAGCTAGAGCTCACTGGAAATCCGGTCGAGGATTTTAAGGCGTGTGCAATCCGAGCGATGCCCCATCCGGACGAAGCAGAGGATTTCGTTCACTTGCTTGCAGATCCATTTTGTCGGGCTTTACTGGCAGAACAGCTTGAGTGGTTTATGCAGCCGTCTCTGCCACCACAACCAGACGGGATTTTTGCGACTGTAAGTATAATGCCATTTGAGCTTGAAGGGCCCGACAGTATTGTTTTCCAAGCTCCCTTTTTTCTGCCTACACCACGGCATTATTTTGATGCAGCAAAAAAGAAATCCGGGGCATTGTCTCAGCAACTAGACATAGCTGAACTCGATAGGCAACGTTTTGCAATTGAGTTTGAGAGAGGTATGGATGGATTCGCAGATTACACAGAGTTAGTTCTTTCCGGCGACCATCTAGATGATAAGCCGTCAATTGTAAAGACTGTTTCACATCTTGCAGCTGCGCAATTTTTATTTAAACCACGACCTTCGGCTCACCCAATGAATAATTAGCTCGAGTAATACTATTTGTGTTCCCGTAGGTTGCTTAGTTGTAAGGGTTGTTTTTTGTCAGTTTTTTGTTTGTTGACAAGCTAAATTCTTAGATGTAATATTTTCACTGTGATTGTCGGATCAGTCAAAGAGATAAAGATCGGCGAAAACCGGGTCGGACTCACCCCCTACGGTGCAGATTCTTTAGTAAAAGCAGGACACACCGTCCTCGTTGAGAAAAACGCAGGCCTCAACAGTGGATTCCCCGATGAGATGTATAGAAAAGTAGGTGCAAAAGTCGGCCTTACCGCACTTGAAGTCTACAAAAAAGCCGAAATGATCATCAAGGTTAAAGAACCGCAGCACACAGAATTTAAGTACTACAGACCAGGACTTATTCTTTATACATATCTGCATTTAGCAGCAGAAGAAGCGGTGACGAAAATGCTGCTAACCAAAAAAGTGACGGGGATTGCCTATGAGACAGTAGAGCTTGCCGACGGATCGTTACCTCTCCTTACCCCTATGAGTGAAGTAGCAGGCAGGATGGCAGTGCAGGTTGGAAACTGGTTTCTGCAAAAACCAAATGGCGGGGAAGGGATCCTTCTTGCAGGAGTTCCTGGTGTAATGCCGGGGCATGTTGTGATTCTCGGTACCGGAGTTGTCAGTACCAACGCAGCAAAAATGGCGATGGGTCTTGGTGCACACGTGACGATGTTTGGCCGCAACTTAGAGCGGCTTCGGTATTTAGATGATGTATTCGGCGGGAAAGTAAATACTGCCGTCTCGCATCCCTTGGCAATTGCCGAATCGCTTCAGACTGCAGATCTTGTTGTCGGTGGCGTGTTGGTAACTGGGGCGAAAGCTCCGCATCTCGTCACAAGACCGATGCTAAAAAAGATGAAAAAAGGAGCAGTCATGGTTGATGTCTCGATTGACCAAGGAGGATGCTTTGAGACTTCGCGTCCTACATCGCATGCCGATCCTATCTATGAGGTCGACGGGATCGTGCATTACTGTGTGACCAATATGCCGGGAGCTGTCTCCTATACGTCAACGCTCGCTTTGACAAATGCAACGATAAAGTACGCACTTGATTTGGCAAACAAAGGCGTTGAGAAAGCAGTGCATGATGATCCTGCTTTGGCACTAGGTGTTAACACGATTGATGGGAAGCTCACCTACAAAGCAGTCGCCGAGGCCTTTAAGCTCAAGTTTACCGATCTTTCCGAAGCCCTCTAATTCTCACTTACTGTTATCTCCACTATTTTATCTCCTATTTTAATGCTGTTAACAATACTCATTCCCTGTTCAACGATGCCGAAATTTGTATAGGTTGGGTCAAGCCACGGCGCATCCGATTTCACTATAAAAAACTGCGAGTCGTTTGAAATTCTTGCTCCCTGTCCAACCTGCATATTTGATGAAGCTGCCCAGCCGAGTGATCCGGTCACAAACGATTTTCCATTTAATTCACTTTGGAATGCCCCGCCTCCTGTGCCGTTTCCTTTCGGATCCCCTCCCTGCACAACCCAGTCCTCTACTCTATGAAACGTGAGGTTTTTATAAAATCCGCTTTTTGCCTTGGTGATAAAATTCTTCACTGCGAGTTTTGCATCCTGGTTGTAGAGAATTACACCGATAGTGCCCCGGTTTGTTTTTATCTGCGCGCTGATTGTCGCGCGGAGATCCTCTTTTACAGGGCCCTG
>JAUYMJ010000002.1 GCA_030698775.1 bacterium | reverse complement strand
AGCCCGGATGCGATCAATTACTCGTTGGTCTTTCAAGCTTTTTTTTGAGATGAGCGGAAGATTTTTTTCCTTAGCAACTTTGATGAGAGACTCATGCCATCTAGTTTCTCGATCGTCATCACTGTTTGGAACAACAAGTTTTGGGGTAATTCCGTGATCGAGGAGTATTCGTAGGCAGTTGACTCCAATTTGTTTCCCGCCGATAAAAATACATTTTTTTTGGCTCATTGTAAGATCGACCAGTTTATAATAAAAGCCTGGATGAGAGTCCAGTTTTGGCAATTGTTGTTAGTACGCGGATCCCATCGCGAAAAGTGTTGACGTTTGATTTTCCAGAAATTCTGCGTTTATATGATACGGGAATATTAATGACAGAGAATCCGTTTCTTGCCGAGAGAATCGAAATCTCTGCCTCGTAACCGAAATGATTTGATGTAAACTGGCATTTGTCCAATACGTTTCGTCGAAACCCTTTGAATCCCGCCATGACATCGGTAATAATCAGGCCTGCTGCGACTGACGTGCAGAATGAAAGAAAATAGCTTCCGAATCTTCTTATATAATTCACTGATTCTTCCTCTCTAACAGAGTCTTTCTCATAGCGTGTCCCAAGAACAACATCGGCACCACTATTGAGCGCTTCTACGAGTTTTGGAATTTCGGATGGGACAAACTGGTAATCTGCATCGATTTGAATAATGTATTCTCCGCTTGAATTTTCAGTACCCTTACGGAATGCACCGCCTTTCCCAAGATTCCCAGAATACGAAATAACTTTTGTGGCGCCTGCCTGTTTTGCACAAGCAGCAGTTTTATCTGTTGACCCATCACTTACCACGATCGTCTCAAGCGAAAAATATTTTTTCAATCCGGTTGTGTCTTTGACAACTTTTTTGATGTTTTCTTCCTCGTTGAATGCGGGAATAATCACTGATACCAAGCGGCGTGTTTTCATATGTCAGGTAACCCTCGCGTAGAGACAGCCGAGGTAATCTTTGCTATGATAGGTTATTGTATCAAGGAGAACCTGCATGGGCAAGAAGGATTTATTGATTGGATGTGTATTTTTTTTCGTTGGGATTGTATCCAGATTTCCATTTCTTGAACGGATGCAATCGCACTGGGACGGTCCCCAGTATAGTATCGGGGTAGTCCGTTATATGTTGTCCCAAGAGACTCCTGCGCCCCCCGGGTATCCTCTATTTATCGGGATTGGAAGGTTGATGTACGAATTTTCCCATGACCCGCATAGAGCAATACTTCTCGTGAGTGTGCTATTTTCGGGTCTTGGTGCAGCAATTATTTACTTAGCCGGAAGGAGACTTTTTAATAGACCAGTCGGTGTGATAGCCTCACTGCTTTTCCTTTCCGGCCCGACGTTTTATTTTTTTGGTCTCACAGCATACCCGTATGGTGTCATTCCGACAATTGCTACGGCATTGGCGCTCAGTTCGTACCTTTCCTTACAACGGAAGAGAATAGGAGTGATATTAGGTGTTGTTTTTTCACTCGCACTTGGGTTTCGTCCGCAAGAGTTCATAATGTTTACTCCGCTTTTTCTCGTGGGGTTGTACAATCTTCCACGCAGGGAAAAAGTGTTTGCTATTTTCAGTTTCACTGTCACATCGCTTGTGTGGATACTCCCGTTTCTTTACGTCGTTGGAGGAGTCACAAGCTATATAAATAGTTTTGTTGCGTTTTCAAAAAACGGAGCTATTCCACTGCCATCGCCTGAAAATTCTCTTTCATACCTTGGTCGAATGGGTAAAGGTTTTTTTCTCACGTTTACGCTTAGTGGAGTTTTTATGCTCTATTTTTCAATGAAGCTTTTTTTGCTAAAAAAAGGAAAGGGGTGGTTGAGAAAGAGTATCTTACATAAAAAGGTGCAATTATTTTTCGTTTGGATTGTCCCGTCATTTCTTGTCAATTTTCTTATCAGAAGTGATCATGCAGGATACCAAATGACATACCTTTCAGGGTGCATTATTCTCATCGCATACAGTCTTTGGGTTTTCTTTCAGAAAAGGAGATATTTACTTGCTTCATTTGTCGCATTGATCATAGCTTTTAATATTTGGTGGTTTGTGAGAGACCGTGATCCCGGAATGAAAAATCCCTATATACCCACTTCTTTTCATTATTCAGAAATCAGAAAAAATGACACGAGACTGTCAGCAAAAGTAGCGTATATCCGTGAACATTTTGATCCCAAGTCGACACTTATTGTCACGAGCGGACAACCATGGAGGCCGCTCATGTACTACTTGAGGCAGTATGCAGTTGAAAATCCAGACGGACTGTTTACAAAGGATGCACGATTTAGCAATCTGATACGGATAGGAAACGATTGGAATTTTACACAACGTACGACAGATAAGCTTTTTCTTATGATTCCATCGGGAGTAAAGACTATTGTTTTTACAGATGAGGACGTAAGCAACTACCTATCTTCTTTGAAGAGGAATGAAATAAACCTTCCCGGAAACGGACTACTGACAATTCTTCCGGTTGTTCCCGGTGAGGTCTACGAGTATTCTTATCATTCTTTACAGAAAGCAGAACAATTATGAGGATTTCTCGTTACCTTCCAAAACATCGCGAAGCAATATTTCCCTGGATTTTTTCAGCGGTTCTCATCGTATGGATTTCCTTTTCAATTTTCCGTACGGGATACAATGTAGCAAAACTCTTCACACAAGACTCTCATTTATTTTTCCTCAATGATAGGCAAAAGACGCGGGAAGTATACGGGGACATAGAGAGCATGAGACAAAGCCTCGCTTTGATTACAAAAGGGGAGCCATTCCTCCTTGTTACAAACGATGGGGAGATTTATTTTTTTCTTAGGTACTTGCTTTATCCTCAAAAGGTCTATTGGACACATAACGTCACTCGCGAGGATGAATATCTCCATCCCTGGAAGTACGTATTTTATCCCTACATGATACCTGGTGTGAATGAGAAGCATGCAGTGCAGATTATCGACCGGACAACGGATAAGAACCTAGGAATCATCAAACAAAAATGATACTACCAGTCGTAATTATTCTTCTTATCTCACTTTTTCTCTCAGGGAGTTTTCTGCTGTCGAAGATTACACCACAAAAAGAAAACTTTTTCTTCCTACTGGGGGTTGGGTTTGGCGTCTTTGTAATCATCATAATGTCATGGATGCTCATTTTTTCTTGGATTGGAATCCCGATCGAAAGAAGTAATGCGACTCTGCTTTTTGTGTCGATAGTAATCGCAAGTCTTTTCTTGCGGACCAAAAAATGGCCATTCCCCTCTGTCCCCCCAATTGGTAAGTTTGAGTATTTCTTGCTCTTACTCATCACAAGCCTGGTTGCGTTTGTATCGCTTGAGTCTGTCCTACGACTTCCAATGGGATGGGACGGATTAGCAACGTGGCTTCTTCAAGCGAAAGCCATTTACCTTGCACATGGGTTAGACAGAGAAATATTTTTTTACGCCCAGTTTGATTCTCCGCCCGGGATCGGGCTTCTTGTTGCATATTTTTATACGTTACTTGGGGGAGTAGAGGACAATGCAGTTCTGCTTCTCTTTTCAGCATTCTACGTTGCCTGCATTTTTGTCCTGTATGGATCCATTAGGGAGTTTACCAATAGACGAGTTGCTCTCATTTTTGTGTTTCTTTTCGCAAGTTTGCAATCTGTCATTAGGCAAGCAGGGAGATTTGATGCCGGGTATGTTGATTTGCCGTTAGCGTACTTTTTTCTTTGCGCAGGCGTGCTTCTCCTCAGATACAAATTTACCAGTAAGCCAATTTTTTTGTTGCTCTCTTTTCTTTTTGCCGGTATGGGGTCACTCATAAAAAACGAAGGTGTCGTTTTTTTCCTTTTCTTCCTTCTCATATCGATAAGACAGATGCTGCCGTTACGCCTTAAGAAAATACTCCATATCCTGCCTGGTCTCCTGATTTTTTTGGCGTGGTTGATCTATAAAACGATTGGGCCATTCTATCCCTCATATCTATCGCACGGACACCTCGTCCTAGAAAGAGTGTTTTTAGTAAGTCATTATATGTTTATTGAGTTTTTCAGGATCGATCGGTGGAATCTGATTTGGATTTTTTTGCTTATTTGCTCAGTCGCCATATGGAGACGGCTTTTATCACTTCTTACGTTCCAGCTTGCCCTTTTTCAGCTGTTAGCATATTTTGTTATCTATCTCCTCACGCCACTGGATGCCCTGGAGCATATTCATGGGTCATTTGACAGGCTGCTTCTTCACATCACTCCACTTGTGATTTTTAGTGTCGCTTTTTGTGCCTATGATATACTAAATAAGAAGAGTATTTTCAAGATAAAACATGCCAAGCGAAGCACAGCCTAATATATCTGCAGTAATCCTCACACACAATAGTGAAGCCTCAGTCACGTCATGCATAGAGTCGGTGTTATGGTGTGATGAGATATGTATCATTGACGATAATTCAACCGACAGGACGTTACAAATTGCAGCGGATTTAGGTGCAAAGATATTTCGCAAAAAAATGCAGGGTAATTTTGCGGCGCAGCGGAATTACGGACTGACACTTGTGAATACTCCATGGGTATTATTTATTGATTCGGATGAGGTTGCCTCAAAGCCTCTTGAAAAAATGCTTAGGAAGGCTATCTCAGAGCAGAGGCATGTGGCATATAGAATTCCCAGAGTTACAATGCAACACGGGGAAAGGCTGTCATTTGGCGAATATTTTGGATTTTCACTTGTCCGATTTGGAAAAAAGGATGCAGGGAAGTGGGAAGGGAAAGTGCATGAGATATGGCAAATAAGGGGTCGTATTGGAGCGGTTTCTGCTCCTATTTTTCATTACCAAAAGAGTGGCATAGATGGGATGCTTAAGAAGATAAATTATTACAGCTCGATACGTGCATCGGAGCTGTATGACCAAAAGGTAAAACCAAGTTATGTTTCGATCATTTTTCTGCCGATCGGAAAATTTATTATAAATTACATAGTGAAACTTGGTGTTTTTGACGGTATGCCGGGACTCATGAATGCTATTGCAATGAGTTTTTATACATTTTTGGTGAGAGCAAAACTCTGGCTACTTTGGCATGAATCTACGAAAATTGTTAGGAACTAAAAGGTCCTATTTTGTGTTGTTTCTATTGTGTTGTGTTTTCCTACTTAGCCTCCTCCTTTACGGGAGTACCATGCCGTATGTTGGGTATAATGCATGGAATTTCAATATTTACGCACTAATCGCACAAAATTATAATCGGTTCGGTTTTCTTCATACGCATTTTGCCCCGGTGATTTCGGTAGCCCAAACGCTTCCGGTGCAGCCCGAATATTATTTAAATCATCCTCCGTTACTTTCGGTGTTAGTAGCACTGGTTTTCCGAATTATTGGAGAGTCCTTTCTCTCCGGGAGGTTTGTTAACATATCGGTTTCTTTTTTTTCTTGCCTTTTGCTCTTCTTCATCGCGAAAGACCTGAAGGGAGGGAGATACGCGCTCATCGTATTTATTGTAAGCGCGTTACTCCCTGCAAGTGTTCTTTTTGGCCGGATGATTGGACAAGAGTCTCTGGTTTTATTTTTTGCACTCTCTGGAGTGTTGGCTTTTCTGGAGTTTGAAAAGAAAAAAAAGAAATGGATATTTTTCATAGCTGTACTGACAATCATTTTAGGTACACTTACCGATTGGGCGATGGTATATTTTACCGCCTCATTCTCGATTTTCCTTTTCCGCCTAAGAAAGGGATTATTGGCACTTATTGTGACGGGCGTGAGCATTCTTACCGCCATTTCTTATGTTGGTTTTGTTTACCTTACTTCCGGTGACGTGTCGTTCTTACTAAGCGGTTTTTTCAACAGAAGTACAGGTGGTTTGGTGCTTAAGCAGAATTTTGGGATTATATGGATGAGCACGATTGCAACGCGCATATTAATTTATTTTAATCCGATCTTTTCAGCACTGGCATTGTTATTTGCTTTGAAGTACCGAAGAGCCACAAGTAAGAAGCTCAGTTTTTTGATAGGATCTCTCTTTCTTTTCGGGTTGATCCATATCTCACTCTACCCTGAGGGTTCATATGGGCATCCTTACTGGCTGTACTATCTTTTTCCTTCAATAGTTCTTGCCTCAAGCGTCGTTATTGAAAGTGTATTTGAAAAGAGGAGATGGATTGTGTACTGTTTGATTGTCTTCTCGGTTGTTTACACGCTTTCCGTAATTCATTGGAAGACGAAAGAGGTGGCAGGGAATATCTTCCGGTACCAGCTTGCGGAAGTAGCCTCCACGCATTTTATTCCTTTCCAAACGATTACCCTGAATCGGGATGGAGTGATCGATCCTGATATTTTTCAGTACTCTTTTCATCATCCAACGAGTATCTTCGAGTCAGGCGACGTTCCGGAAGAAGGGGAATTCTCATCAGGGAGTGTTATTTCGTGTATCGCCTCATGTGGAGAAAAGAAATTGATAAAAGTTCTGAAAAAAAACCATAGCGCGGTACGTTATATCGGTAAAGATGTGGAGATGTGGGTCTTTCAAGGGCAGGAAACAACAAGCCAAAGCGTTGTTACTACAAAAATTGCGATTTCGCTCCCGAAACCTTCACAATCATTTTTCTCTCATCTGTACCGTACGATTCTCCAGTTGACGACTGCTCCGCAGTTATGAAGAAACACGTTTATTTGATTCTGTTCTCCATATGGGTTGTTGGGATTTTAGGTGCGTATCTTTTCCATCTCTATTGCCGTGTTTTTCTATGCTTCGCACACTTTGGATAAAACCTCACCTTCCCTATCTTGTAGCATTTTTTTGTTTTGTGGTTTCTGCGATTTATCTCACATACCCCCTTGTATTCCATCTCGGGAGCATGGCCACAAACACCCAGGACGAACTGCTTATATCCTGGGTACAAGTGTCTGTTGCCAGAAATTTTTTCCACAGCCCTTTAGAATTATTTAACGGAAATATTTTTTATCCGTATACAAATACCATTGCGTTTTCGGATCTCCATCTCGCTTCGGCGATACTCTCTTATGTCCCTTTTTTAATATCGGGTCAACCCATCACAACCCAGAATGTAACGCTCATTTTCTCACTCATCCTTCTGGGTTTCTCTTCCTTTCTACTAACTTTCTCACTATCAAAAAATTTCCTTGCAGGCATTCTCACGGGTTTTTTGGTCCAGTTTGCACCGGCAACGCTTGATAAAAATGTACATCTTCAGATTCTGGCAATAGGATGGGTACTGCTCTCGGTATATTTCTATCTGAAGTGGCTTAAAAAAAGACGGTTCTATTTATTTCTGATTGCGCTCTTTTTCTTCGTCCTTCAGGCGTCAAATAGCTTTCTCCCGGGATATTTTATCATTGCTTCATTTGCGATCCTCACCCTTGTATTTTTCATCCGAGCTGGAAAAAAACAGAAGCCGATATTTGAAAAAAAACATATTGCAGCGATATGTCTTTCGCTTGGCGTCGTGTTGGTGTTTGCTTTGCCTTATTACAGGGTTTCCAAAGAGTTTGCCTATATAAGGGATATTAGGGAAGCTGTCCATTTAAGTCTGCAACCGGAAGACCTCTACTACCCGAATAATCTAACGCGACTTCAGCCAATTTTAGCGTTTTTCTCAAATACGTCAGCATATCCGCAGAATGCAGAAGTTAAAGTGGGATATGTGGGTTTTGTGTTTAGTGTCCTTATTATTGTCGCACTTGTCTACTGCATAAAAAGATGGCGACGACTCCCGCCGGAATTATTGTCGTTTATCCTTATTGCGTGTGTTGGGTTAGTGCTCAGTTTTGGTCCTGTTCTTCACTTCGGGCGGAGAACCGTCCATGTTCCGTTTCCGATTCCACTTCCGTATTCGTTACTCTACTATATTCTTCCCGGGTTTCCGGGCATTCGGGCCGTATACAGATGGGAGATGCTCTTTATCCTCTCTATGGCCGTCTGCTCAGGTGTCGTCGTCTCACAGCTTACAGATAAACTCACTGCCGTAAAACGATTTGCTTTATTTTTTGTACTGCTTACGCTTGTCATCATTGAATATAATCCCATGCGTTTCGTCAAGGTAGTGCAGGTATCAGAATTCCCCGAAGTTTATCAGTTTCTTTCGAATCAGGCGCCTAAGGAGGTAATTGTTGAGATGCCGATATATAATTGGAATATGGCACCATATGCGACAATTGAGCTCACGCGCGTTTACTATTCGGCCATCCACAAAAAGAAAATGATAAATGGTGCAAGCGGGTTTTCCCCTCCGCCATGGCAGCAGCTCGTCGGTAACCTTCATGAAACGTTTCCGTCAGAAGATACCTTGTCACTTCTTAAGACGAAAGGGGTCACTTTGATTATCGTCCACGTCAGTGAGTATGACCGACTGCATGAAGACGGTTTTAAAGTCGGGGCAGGAGTTCTCCTTGATGGGAAGGATGTTGTTTCCATACTTGATGGTAAAAAGAGCGTAAAAATGGTGAAAAGATTCGGAAGCGATTACGTATATCGAATATTATGATTCTGACAGGCCTTATTGTTGGACTTTACGCATACGCACTTTTCTTCTTCGGAATTATCGGCATCCTAACAAGGCAGGCAGCAATCGGATTATCTCTTGTAAGCATCATCGCTCTTGTCCCGATTGCTATCAGTTCTTTAGGGAAGGGATATTCGTTTATTTCTGCACTCTTTTCACCCAAATATTTCCGGGCATTACTTTATCTCGTGCTTATCGTTCTTATGGCATCTGTCAACCTCGCTGGGGCACTCGGACCTGAGGTAGCGTTTGATTCGCTGTGGTATCATCTCGTGTTGCCAAAGCTCTACCTTCTTTCAAATACGATGACATTCGTCCCAGGGGGTTTGTTGTATTACTCCGCAATGCCAAAACTTGGAGAGCTCATGTATACGGGGGGTCTTTCGTTTGGATCTGAAGTTTTTCCGAAACTTATATCGTGGGGTGCAGGGTTACTTGTTGTGGGAGTGATCTACAAAATTGCGAGGATGTATATAAACAGGGAATACTCACTTCTTGCGTGTGTTATTTTTTATGCAAACTTAGTCGTTGGGTGGGAATCGTCGTCGGCGTATGTTGACCTTCTTGTTGCATTTTTTGTCAGCTTATCTATGTATTGTTTTTTTAGCTTCCTAAAAAATAAGCAGAAAATGTTTTTTTTCTTTTCGGCGGTGTTTGTAGGGTTATCAATAAGCACAAAATTACTCTCACTTGGAACCCTTCTCCTTTTTGTGTTGTCAATAGTTTTCTTTTTTCGCCTGAGGAAAAGTGATTACATGATAACGAAACGTGATACCCTCTCTTTCATTTTGCTATCGTTGCTTCTACCTCTTCCATGGTTTCTTTTTTCCCTGATGCACACAGGAAATCCTGTGTACCCATTTTTCACTAGCATGTACCAGGTTGCAGCAAATCTTCAAATCTCAAATTTTTTTCAGTCAATATATGATTTCATACGACTTTTTCTTTTCGCACCCGACCCACTCTCTCCGATCTACATCATGTCTGTTCCTCTGGTTTTTTCCCTCCTAAGGCGATATAGCAGGCAGGAATCAGTCTTATTGTTCTTCGTAGCACTCTCGATTATTATCATGTATCTAATCCCGAGGACAGGAGGGTCGAGATTTTTTCTTCCGTATCTTCCTCTGCTCTCAGTATTTGTAGCGATGAGTGTAAAAAAACTTATGGAGGTAAAATCCACAACAAATGTTGCACACCTTGTTGAGATAAGTGCAGTGTGTATTCTCTTTGTGTCAATTGTGTATAGAGGTGTTGCAAATGCAAAATATCTACCTGTCATTTTTGGTTCAGAGACGAAGGGGCAATTTCTGACAAAACATCTGAATTTCAATTTTGCTGATTTTTACGACACCGACGGTTATTTCACATCAAATATCACAAAGAATGACCGGGTTTTACTCTACGGATTTCACAATCTCTATTATGTTGATTTTCCTTTTATCGACCAAAGCTTCGTAGCAAAAGGGGATAGGTTTAACTATATTGCGACACAGCATGCAGATCTACCTATGCGGTTTTCCTGGATGAAGAAAATCTATAACAATCAAAAAACCGGAGTGACGCTTTACGGGGATAAAAATATATGGCTAAACTATTGACTCCCCTGAGTATCATCTTTTTTTCTCTATCGTTTCTGGTCATTCTCAGGGTTTTTTTCCTTGGTGTGTATCCCGACTTCACGGTGTACTATAACGGGTCACTCTCGTTTCTCCATGGTCAGAACCCTTACATCAAAACACCTGATTATTTTTCAAACTACGTGTATCCGCCGTTTGCCGTTCTCTTATTTTTGCCTTTTTCATTAATTGACCCTCATATCGCTTCATTACTATTTACTTTTATCTCTCTCCTTTCTGCAGTTTTTGGTGTGTATTTTTGCCTAAAAGCCCTTCGTGAAGATAAGGCTAGCGTGTTTCTTATTGCAACTGCTCTGCTATTTTTGGCATTTCCGACAAAATTCACGTTCGGGATGGGACAGGTAAATCTCGTCGTCTTTTTATTGCTCTCACTTGCATTCTTCTTTTGGAAGAGGAGAAATCCTATAATCGCCGGAGTTTTTCTGGGGTTGTGTTTTTCTATAAAACTGTTTCCCTTTCTGCTGCTCGTCTATTTTCTTCTGCGAAAAGACTGGAGGATATTGGTATCCTCAGCGATAACTTTTGTTGTAATCGCCGTCCTGACAGGTTTAATCACTGGTTTTTCACTCTATAGTTATTTTTTCCAGAATATTCTTCCTGGAATCGCAAGTTCCTATCAGAGCGGCTATTACAATCAGGCTTTATCGGGTTTTTTTGCACGCCTCCCTCTGGATAGAGAAATTGGGATGGTGCTGAAAACCTCTATTAGCCTCCTTTTTATTGTTGCAACATTTTTGATCGTTTACCTACGCCGAAAAAACCAATCTCTCTCAAGTCTCATGTTCACTATACTCATTACCTTGAGCTTGATCGTAAATCCTTTTTCATGGCAACACCACTTCGTTTGGCTTATACTTCCTTTTCTCGTCACATTTTATGCTATAAAGAGGCGTGATTTTTTTTCATACATTTTTCTTTTTCTGTCGTATGTACTTATTGCGATGAATATACGCTATCCGGATACGTTGTACCTATTACTCCAATCACACGTATTGTTTGGTGCTATCCTCTTGTGGCTGTTACAATTGAAGCTCCTGTGGGATAAGAAATAATATGTTTACGATTGTCGCAGGTGTTGGGTTTTTTCTGGCATTTTTTCTAGGACAATTTGGGAGATGGCAATTCGGGGGTGGAGTTTCGGTGACACTACTTGATATCGTAGTTGGTGGATTTGTTTTTGGGAGTCTTATCTTTTTGCTATCGAAAGGGAGATTCTGGGAAGTAGTTCTCACGCGTCCGGCAAAACCGCTCGTTTTTTTCTTTTTTGCGTGTCTGGTTTCGCTTCTCGTAAATATGTCCTGGCTTCGTCCTGATGAGCTGTCTGTTTCGGTACTCTACCTGATAAGATTTTTTGTTTATAGTAGCCTTTTACTCGTTATTCCATTTTTTTCGAAAAAAACACAATTACGTCTTTTGTATGCGATTGCATCGGCAGTTCTCTTCGCTGTAGGAATCGGGTTTATTCAGTTTTTTTATTACCCTAACCTGCATAACCTTTTTTACCTAGGTTGGGATGACCATCTTTATCGTCTTTTTTCAGTCTATCTTGACCCAAATTTCGCAAGCGTCATTTTTGCTTGTCTGTTTTTTTATCTTTTGTGGCAGTTGATGCGTATGAAAATAGGGTTGAGAAGAATAGTACTTGGTGTGTTTGGATTACTGACTGTTATCGCGGTCTTTTTGACATACTCGAGAACCGGGATGCTTACGCTTGCTGTAGGAACTGTCGTCTATCTTGTCATGAGTGGGTATAAAAAATTTTTATTCGCATGCCTTGGCCTATTTCTATTTCTTCTTCTTATTACCTCAGATGTTAAAATTGAGGGACTGAACCCTTTCCGGACAGCTACAGCATCGGCAAGATTTGATTCTATGAAGATTGGACTCGCTATTTTTCAAAAAAATCCAGTGTTTGGGGTAGGTTTTAATGCGTACCGATATGCGCAGCACAGGTACGGATTCCGTCCAGGAGGTGCCTGGGAAACGAGCCATGCAGATTCGGGGACAGATAATAGTTTTCTTTTTGTTCTTGCGACAACGGGGGTCGTAGGGCTCCTCGCATATCTCTATTTCTGGTACTCACTTATCATAGATATTTTGAGGCGAAGAGGAAAAAGTGATAGTTTTTCATCTGTCGTGCTTGCAACATTTGCGGGAGTCTTTGTCAGCTCATTCTTCCTGAATACGCTTTTTTATCCCTTTATCCTGATATGGCTCATGTTGCTCTACTCCATCAGGGAGAGTACGTCACCTTAATATTTTTTTCTGTTTTATTGTTCGCCTCGTCAATTGCAACAATTTTCAGCTCGTTGTCCCCATCCTGAAGGTTAAGGCGATAGCGGAATGCACCCCCCGGCTGCATAACCGCAAAGAATCCGTTAACCGTCACTTTGGCGTTCTCCGCTGTTGTTCCGGATACGGTAATTGTCCTGTTATCACCGCCACTGAAAGCTTGGCCGTCTGCCGGGGAATCGATAGATATATCTGGCGGGTCTTTTATGTAGGTAATATTGAGTGTATTTGATTCGTCGCTGCTTTTATTGTCGACTTTTGCTTTGGTAAAAATTTCGTTATCTCCCTCCTGGAGATGCACATCGTCGAATACGAAAGAGCTATCCGATGTCACCTCGGTGTCTGCGACCCGCTCGTTATTGACGTACAAATAGACCGTTTGTCCCTCTTGTCCGGATCCGTTAACCATAATAACCCCACTGTTTGTCGCAGTGTAGGAGATATCTAGCTGGGGAGGCGGGATATATGCGTCGGTTTTGCTTTGGCCTAATGATTTCGAATCCATTTTTTTCTCCACAAAAAGGCTGAAATTAACGAGGAAGGGGACGCCGAAGACGACGATTGCGACAAGAAGGGCAATCATCCCAAAGATACTGAGAAAAATGTTCCTTTTTGCCTGTCTTTCCTGGCTACTTTTTATCCGTGAGCGTGATCTCATAGTTCTAAATTATTTTTCTAATAAGCGAATTGAAGTGAGCCGACGGGTCGCCTAAGGCGACCGACCCATGCCTTATTGGTCGCATTGCCCCGCCTGCCTAAACTTTGAGCCGAAGGTGGGACTTGAACCCACGACTTGCTCTTTACGAAAGAGCTACTCTACCACTGAGTTACTTCGGCATATGGCGGGCAGGTCTACCACTGAGCCACGTCGACAAGATACTGTATTATATGAAATTCGTCAATTTGGGGCAAACATGAGAGTGACTACCCGAGGACTTCGGCCCGAAGCTTAATTGGACTCTAATAATTTGTTACGGGAGTCTTTATTGAATGCCATGCAGGAATCAACAACCTCTTTTGAAATTCTCTTATGAAGAAGTAAGATTTCAAATACTTGCGAGAGTGTAAAAATGGCGATGCAATTATACTTTTTTTCTCTAATTAGCTCTATTCCCCCTTGTTCCCGATCGATAAGCACAACGATATCTTCGACAGTCAAACCTACTTCTTCAAGTTTCGTGATCGTTTCAATTTTACTTTCGCCATTGGTAATGACGTCATCTACTATGACGGCTTTCTGTCCCGTATGATAGTCTCCCTCTATGAGTTTTTTTGTTCCGTAGTCTTTTGCCTCTTTTCTGACAATGACCATCGGTCTGTTGTGTTTGAGTCCAATTGCGCTTGCGATTGGTATTCCTGTATAGGGTACTCCGACCACAACATCAAAATTAAGTAGCTGTAGTTCTTTCCAGAACACGTCAGCAGTTAAGTCAAGAAGAGACGGATAGTACACAAGTGACCGTAGATCAAAATAATAGGGAGAGATGATTCCAGACTTTAGTTTAAACTCACCAAACTTTATCCCTTTTACCGAGTGGAGATTCAAGATTAGCTTCTCTTTCGTGGTTGGTTCGTCGAAATACATACCTCGTTATTTTGAAGAAATAGATGCGATTCTCTTTTGTTTTGAAGGAGTTGCTTCTTTCATAAACTGTTCTTTTGACTTCAGTGTAAATCTTAAGCAAGTGTCTGCAAGCTCGTTGTCGATGCGGTTGTATTTGAGGAGGATATCAAAGACTTCTTGCACATCAAGTATTGAATGGCATTTGTATCCTGCCCTCGCTAACAATTCTGGCCCTCCTTGTCCTCGATCAAGTAAGACAACGATATCTTTAACTATAATTCCGGCTTCCTCAATAACTTTTATAACTGCAAATTTACTCTCGCCATTCGTTATTACATCATCGACTATCACCGCATGTTGGCCTTTGTGGTATTCTCCTTCAATTTGCTGGCCTGTCCCATACTCCTTTTTCTCTTTTCTGACAAGGATCATGTATTGTGTATGTTTTACGACAATGACGGTTGCAATAGGAAGAGCAGTGTAGGGAACGCCAGCAATAATATCAAAACTAAGTACGCGAAGTCTCTCCCAAAATACATCTGCTACGAGTTCCAGGAGGTGGGGATATGACACGAGACGACGGAGGTCAAAATAGTAGGGAGAGATGATTCCAGACTTAAGTTTAAACTTCCCAAATTTTATCGCGTCTACAGTGTGGAGATCTAGGACAAGCTTCTCTTTTAGAGTCGAATCGTACATTTTCTAATTATATCAACGCAAATTATGCGATGCAATGATCATTTTAGCTCTTTTTTCTGTATTGATTTATCGCATCTCGAGTCTCTAAAGTTTTTGTACGTGCTTTGTCAGCAAAGTCACTTCCCGACGATGCATAAAGAATACTTCTGCTAGCATTAAACATTATACCAGAGCCACGTGCATTTATTCCTGCTTTGACGATTGCCGCTATCTCCGCCTGCTGAGCTCCAAGTCCAGCCGAGAGAAAGATGTGGTCTGGGAAGAGCTGGCGGATTCCTTTCATTTCTTTAGGATATGTTGCTCCGACGAAGATGCCGATATTGTCATAACTCCAGGTCTTTATTTTCTCAGCCATGCGAAGATAATATGGCTCCCCATCAACGGGAAGGTCCTGGAACATACCCGAATCTTTGTTTGACGTCTTGACAAGAACGATTGTCATTTTGTCTTTATATTCAAAAAAAGGAATAAGGGAATCTAGCCCAAGATGGGGGTAAACCGTCGTAGCGTCTGCATTCCAGTATTCAAACGCTGCTTTTGCGTATTTTGCAGCGGTATTACCTATATCACCCCTTTTTGCATCCAGAAGCAGAGGGATCTCTGGGTACGTTTGTTGCAGATATTCGATCGTTTTTTTTAAAGACTGTAATCCCTCTATTCCTTCTGCTTCGTAAAAGGCAATATTTGGCTTGTAAACGCAGACCAGGTCATGTGTCGCGTCAATAATAGCCTTATTGAATTCGAAAATCGGGTCTTTGGTCTCGAGAAGGTGCTTCGGAAGTTTTTCGAGGTCAGGATCAAGCCCCACGCAGAGGAGGGAGTTATTTTTTGCGATTATCGTTTCTAGTTTGTCTCGAAAGGTCATTTGTGATAACTATGTATCATATATTAACTTATGATACACATTATGTTCCAAGTTCATTCAGTAGTGTATTGACAAGTCTAGAAGGGTCACGATCAAAAAATACTTTTGCTTTACTTGGTTTTGTGATCCGTTTCATCATTGTCTTCAGTTCATCAGCGATTCCGCCTGTTCCGGTAAGGACTCCGATTATTTTACCCATATCAAAGAGATTTGTAAATTCATTCATCGTGCCCCAGCGTCCCGATATAATTATGCCTGCATCGCAATTGGCTGTTGAAGTGACATTTCTGTATTTAAGACAAACGAGCCTGTTATCAATAAACTCATAACGCTGCGGGATATACATAAGCTTGTCGAAAATGGCTGTATCGACTGTCGGAAGGTATTCTTTTTGCTTTTTGATAGTAGCGCCTGGAGAAAAACCCCACACCTCAGCGCCATTTCGTTTTGCTCTCAATGCCGCTTCATAAGGAAGACCGCTTGAGGCACCGGTTATGACAATAACGTTTCTTTTTCCTAGTTCTTCCCCAAGCTCATGAGCTTTTGAGACGACCTTTTCTAAATTTTCTTCAGCAGAGCCAAAAACTCCTATCTTATGCCTCATTATTTTCTCTTTTCCAAATTTCGTATGCCAAATACGGATTCCACATCGCGCCTGTGGCGGATTGGACACAATCTGCGCCTACAGCGCGATATTCTAGATAGTCATCAGGCGTCATAACACCACCAACGCCTATAATTGCAAAGTCTGCATGCAGTTTGTCGCGAAGGTGAGACAATCTTTTTACCATATCAACCCCAGCCCACTTGATCCCAGCCCCACAGATGCCACTTGTGAGCCTTCCTTTGCCAGGAAGCGCCTGATTGCCTCTCTCATCAACGACTGCTGCTGGAATTGTATTTATCGCAGCTATCCCTGAGATAAAGGGAAGAATTTTTTTTAGGATTTTTTCAAGTATTTCTTGTTGATCATGTGAGAAGTAGCCAGCTTTTGCTAGGAGATGAGTAGAACCTATTGCTTCTTTGGACTTTCTGCAAATTGCTTCTACGGCATCAGGTGAATAACATAAAATGCCTTCACTTGCGACATTAGGACACGATAAGTTCACTTCAATGACTTTTACACCGGTTTCGTTGGCCAGTCTCGCTGTTAAGGCAAAATCATTATAATAGTCTTCGTCTGAAAAACCTTGCTGGATTGTACCCACAGCACTCGCAATGAGTAACTGGCCATCACCCTCGTAGGTTAGGGCTTTCTTCATATCGTGTTGCCACTCTTCAGCTTTTTGCGAAGGATTGCCGAAGGAATTGGTAATAGTGTAGTCACTTGGATTTTTCTGTGTAGATTTTTTTCCGATGACAGACTTTTTTGCTTTTTCAATGGTTAAATCTCCATCAACATCCACAAAAAGGACATTTGGGAATTGATTTACGGGGAAGGGGATACTGCGACGGGTTTTATAATGGTTAACATCAAATCCGAATTCAAACGCAGCTTTAAGAAACCGAGAATTTAATAATGGACCGGAAGGTATGCCAAAAGGGAGGTTCACTTCAAAATCGAGGAATTTTTGCTTTTTCGTAATTTCTCGAAGCTTCGGCTTGAGGTTTTGTGACAGAAGAGCAGGGCCGCGTGAATCATTTTCTTCGTAGGGGATGTTTGGGTCGTAAAATGCCGGTTGCATGATGTTATTGTCCGGGAATATTTGAATGCTTTCTTCGTTTGCTTGAGACTTTCAGTTCCAGAATTGCCCTTCGCATCTCAGATTCTGCAACAGCGAAATCCCGCTCGCTCATTCCTTCACGTTTCTTGGTAAGCGTTTCCTCAGCCCTTTTTCTCGCTTCAAGTACTTTTTGCGTATTGATGTCATCAGAGCGGATTGCGTAGTCTGCAAGCAGGGTAATTTTGTCTTTTTGTACCTGTAAAAATCCTCCTGTGACAGCGAGATAGTAGGTCTTTCCCTTAACAATTACAGTCAGCTCCCCCTCTGAAACCCTCGTCACAAGAGCAATATGTTCGGGGAGAATTGATATCTCTCCTTGGGGTGTCGGAACAGTTAGCTCATCGATTTCTTCCGAGTAGACAATTTTTTCCGGGGTTACAATATCGAGTTGCATATTTTCCTCTTTTGTCGTCCCGAACCTGCCTGCCGGCAGGCAAGGCTTGATTCGGGATCCAGTAGAGCAGATGCTGATCCGCCAACTGGCGGACAGCATGACAATCTACTTTTTCCCTTTCTTTCCCGTTTCTGTCTTCTCTTTTTCCTTTGCCGGTTGATCTTTCTTTATTTCCTCGATACCGCCGATCATGTAGAACGCACTCTCCGGTACGCTGTCGTGTTTACCTTCAAGGATTTCCTTAAAACCTCTCACCGTATCTGCTACTTTGACATACTTTCCGGGCGATCCTGTAAATACTTCTGCAACGAACATCGGTTGGCTGAGAAATCTCTGGATTTTGCGTGCCCTCGCAACTGTCCGCTTGTCTTCATCGGATAACTCATCGATTCCCAAGATAGCGATGATGTCCTGGAGTTCTTTATACCGTTGTAATACTTTTTGGACGCCACGAGCGACATTGTAATGTTCCTCACCGCAGATGTTCGGATCAAGCATGCGGGAGGTTGATGTGAGCGGATCAACAGCCGGGTATAGTCCCTGTTCTGCAATCGAACGCTCCAGTGTGACAGCTCCATCCATGTGTGAGAATGTCGTCGCCGGCGCCGGGTCTGTATAGTCATCAGCCGGAACGTAAACAGCTTGGAGAGATGTGATGGAGCCTTTTTTGGTACTGGTAATTCTTTCTTGGAGCGATCCTAGCTCAGTTGCAAGGGTTGGTTGGTAGCCAACAGCTGAGGGCATACGGCCAAGAAGGGCTGATACCTCTGATCCTGCCTGGGCAAACCGGAAAACGTTATCGATAAAAAAGAGGACATCCTCGCCTTTTTTGTCGCGGAAGTATTCAGCCATGGTGAGTGCGGTGAGTGCGACACGAAGCCTGTTGCCGGGCGGCTCATTCATCTGTCCGTATACCATGACAGTGCTCTCAAGAACCCCCGATGCTTTCATTTCAATCCAGAGGTCAGTTCCTTCACGCGTCCTTTCACCGACTCCTGCAAACACAGAGTGCCCTTTGTGGACCTTGGCAATATTTCGGATAAGTTCCTGAATGATAACCGTTTTTCCGACTCCCGCTCCGCCGAAGATACCGATTTTTCCTCCTTTTGCAAAAGGTGCAATGAGGTCAAGGACTTTGATTCCTGTTTCGAGAATTTGCGGTTTTGTCTCCTGCTCAGTGAGTGGAGGAGGGGATTTATGAATCGGGTCATACAAAACACCTTTTTCTTCGAATTTTTTACCGTCAATCGTGTTGCCGAGGACGTTGAAGATTCGTCCTAGGGTTTTATCACCGACAGGTACCTGAATAGGCCCTCCTGTCCGTTTCACCTTCATACCCCGTTTCAATCCATCGGTTGATCCGAATGCGATTGCTTTTACCTGGTGGTCTCCTGTTTCAAATTCGACCTCAAGAACCAGTGTTTCTTTATTCGGAAGTTCAATCTCTAAACTCTCATAGATAAAAGGAAGCTCCTGTGGGAATGAAATATCCACAACAGGTCCCGCAACACCGATAACGATCCCTTCGTTTAGTTGTTTCTTTATTTCAGCCATACTTAGTTTTGTGCTCCTTCTGCACGTTTACTTCCGGTGATATCAAGGAGTTCACTGGTGATTTTTGATTGTCTTGTCTTATTATACTCAAGTTGTAATTCGGTGATGATGTCTTTGGCGTTTGTTGTTGCGTTTTGCATAGCAATCATGCGCGATGCTTGTTCTGAGACGTAGCTCTCGAGAAAGTACTGGAAAAGCGTCATTTCTAAATAATGCTTTAAAAGATCAGGTAACAGGCCGGACACGTTCGGCTCAAAAAGTGAAAAGTTATTTTGATCGCCTTTTTCGCCGGTTCCAGAAGTGTCGGGGAGTGTGACCGGTAAGAGTGTGACAATTTTTGGTGTCTGGCTAAAGATACTGGTGAAGTCAGTATAGAGGACCTTAACGGTATCTACTTTTTCTGAGAGGTAATACTCGTCAATAAGTTTTATCAGTGGAAAGACCACACCAAATGCCGGAAGTGTTGTGCCAAAATGGAAAGAGGCAAGGACTTCGTTTTGCAATTTCGTTACCTGCCCCTCAAGTTTCTTGCCGACAACGACATACGACGCATCTTTGTTTGCATCTGAGACTGCAAAAAATTCCCTCAATATGTTAGTGATCAACCCGCCACAAAGCCCTTTGTCAGGGGAGAGTGCGATAATGAGTGATTTTCCGGTGAGGCTATTTGTCTTCATATACGGGTGGAAGTCTTTCTGTTCTATACGGGTTGCGATATCTGTCACAAGAAGCGATACCTTCTCAACATACGGCCGTGACGCAAGTGTTGCATCCTGTGCTTTTTTCAACTTTGAGGCCGCAATCATTTGCATCGCTTTTGTCGTCTTCGAGACATTTTGCGCTGCCCGTATCCTTCTTTTCAGTGATAACAGTGTTGCCATACTAAACTTTGAATCCCTTCTTAAACGCGGTGACTATTTTTTCGAATTCTTCTTTGACACTATCATTTACTTTTTCACCGGTAGTCAATTTCTCAATAAATTTCTTATTGTTCCGGTTGATATGTTCACGAAGCTCCAGGATGAATCGTTGAATTACATCAACAGGGATATCATCTGCAAAGCCCAAGGTGACAGCCATGATATCAATGACCTCGTCTTGCTCGGTCATTGGCCTGTACTGCGGCTGTTTAAAAATTTCGGTGATGCGTCTTCCCCGCTCAAGCTGTTTCTGCGTTTCAGGGTCAAGTTCTGAGCCGAACTGTGCAAAAGCAGCAAGCTCACGAAACTGCGCCAACTCAAGCTTCATTTTGCCGGCGACAGATTTCATCGTACCTGTTTGCGCAGCAGTGCCGACTCTTGAAACAGAGATGCCAACATTAATTGCAGGCCGGACGCCTGCATTGAAAAGATCCGACTCTAAGAAAATTTGTCCGTCTGTTATCGAAATGACATTTGTCGGGATGTAGGCGGAGATGTCATTTGCCTGTGTCTCAATGATGGGAAGTGCTGTAATTGATCCGCCCCCGTTTTTTTCATTGAGCTTTACTGCTCGTTCGAGAAGTCGGCTATGCAGGTAAAAAATGTCACCGGGATACGCCTCGCGTCCCGCCGGACGTCCCAAAACGAGTGAGAGCTGACGGTATGCCCACGCATGCTTGGTAAGGTCGTCATAGATAATCAATACATCCTCGCCTTTCTCAAGAAAATATTCTGCAATCGCAACACCGGCGTACGGTGCGAGATACTGCAGGGAGGCAGGATCTGACGCATTTGCCGCGACGATTATTGTGTAATCCATAGCATTTTCTTCCTGCAGCCTGCCGATAATTTGTGCGACAGTACTTTGCTTTTGCCCGACAGGGACGTAGACACAGACGACTCGTTTTGTCCCCTTCTGTACGTGTTTCTGGTTTATGATTGCATCGACAGCAACAGCTGTTTTTCCAAGTCCCCTATCACCAATGATAAGTTCTCTTTGTCCGCGTCCAATTGGGATCATGGCATCGATTGCTTTTATCCCTGTCCTCATGGGCGTATCAACCGGTTCGCGCTCGATAACTCCGGCAGCAATTTTTTCAAGGGGCATGTCCTTGCCTTGTTTGGCCTTTGCTTTCCCGTCAAGAGGAGTGCCGAGAGGATTTATGACGCGGCCGAGAAGTTGATCCGAGGCGTTTATTGAGAGAAGACGTCCGGTTGTTTTGACACTGTCTCCTTCACGGATCTGTGTTCCGGAACTAAGTAAAATAACAGATACCGTGTCTTCCGCAAGATTGAGGACAACACCCTGTGCGCCATGTGGAAGATCTACCATCTCTCCCATCATCGCCTGCGAAAGGCCTGAAACACGAAGGACACCGTCGTTATTAGTCTCAACTACTCCGACATTTTGGGCCTTCAGATCGGATGAAAAATCCCTGAGACGGTGCTCTAACAATGAGATAATTTCGTCGCTTTTAATCATATTGTTGCTCAATAAATTCTTCTATTGCATCGAGCGTCCTTTGTAAATTCATGTCATAGACAATGTCATTGTCGGTTATCCGAACCCCTAGTAAAAGGTCCGGATCGACTTGAAAAACAACATCTTTCCCTGAAAACTGTTTTCGAAGCAAGTCTTCTTGCTCCGGAGTCGGTGAAAAGGACATATCAACAAAAAGGTGTTTCTTCTTCTCAATTTGTTTTAACGCACGAATGTAATCGCGAAGTTCTCTCCTTGTGAGATAGCCCGAAATTATGTCAACCTGCTCTTTATCGAGTTCATTTTTCTTGCTATAGCTTGCTGTAACTATTTTTTTCAGGACCTTCTTCTTCATTAGTTGATTTTTCCTTTCAGTTTTCTTGTGACTTCCTTAATGACCCCTGTTTTTTCGTTTTCCGAAATGACGGAAGGAAGAGATTTTGCGAGCATTGCGACAGCGAGCTCCATAATGTATGAACCCAATCTCTTTTCAGCCTGTTTGGTTTCGGATTCTATCTGGATTTTTGCTTCTTTGAGCATTTTTTCCGATATTTTCAACGTATCTTGT
>JAUYMJ010000101.1 GCA_030698775.1 bacterium | reverse complement strand
GTCGCCAAAAGTAAATTTTCCTGAACTTGAAGAAGAAATACTCAAATACTGGAAAGAAAACAGGATTTTTGAGAAATCTGTTGAGAATCGTCCCGAAGACAAGAAGTGGACTTTCCTTGATGGTCCGCCTTTTATAACGGGTATGCCCCATTATGGCACGCTGCTTGCGAGCCTCCCCAAAGACCTTTTTCCGCGTTTTAAAACGATGCAGGGATATAGGGTACGTCGTGTATGGGGATGGGATTGCCACGGGTTACCTGCAGAAAATAAGGTTGAGACAAAACTTGGGTTGCAATCGAAGAGAGAAATTGAAGAGAAAGTCGGTATAAAAAAATTCATTGAGGAATGCAAGCTTTATGTCTCTCAGGTTTCAAGTGAGTGGGAGTGGTATGTTGACCATATCGGCAGATGGGTTGATTTCAAGCATGCGTATAAAACGATGGATTTGCCCTACATGGAGACGGTAATGTGGGTTTTCAAGCAGATGTATGAGAAAGGGTATGTCTACAAGGGACTTCGTGTATCACTCTATTGCCCACACTGTGCAACTCCTATCTCAAATTTTGAGGTAGCGATGGATGCGGAGAACCACAAAGAGATTCTTGACGCGGCAACAACATATAAATACCCGCTAGTAGGTGAGAAGGATGCCTACATCCTTGCGTGGTCAACGACCCCATGGAATAAGATCGTGACACCTGCACTTGCAGTCAATCATAAATTGGCGTACGTGAAAGCAAAGCAAGGAAGCGAGACGTATATTCTCGCGAAATCGACCTTGAAAATCCTCACCAAAGAACCCAAGTACGAGATTGTCGATGAGTTTTTAGGAAAAGATCTCGTTGGTAAGAAATTTGTCCCTCATTATGATTATTACCCTATCGAAGCCGGCGAGAAAGCATTTGAAGTTATCCCAGGTGATTTTGTCACTGCAGATGAAGGGACAGGAGTCGTTACAATCGCCGCATACGGTGAGGAAGACTTGAAGGTAATGCAGGAACAGAATATCCATATTGAAATGCATCTTGATGAAGTAGGTGTTATAAAATCTGACGTTCCCCTTTTTGGTGGTATGTATTACCTCAAGGCAAATAAAGCGGTAAATGACGATCTCTCAAAAAGAAATCTCATCTATAAAGATGAGGAGGTACCGCATAATGTTCCTCTTTGTTGGCGGTGCCATACAAGGTTATATTATGGTCCGCAAAACGCGTGGTACGTGGACGTCCAAAAACTAAAACCCCTTCTGAAAAAAACAAACGAAACCATTAATTGGTTTCCAGAACATTTTAAATACGGGAGATTCCTTAAGAGTATGGAGAATGCACCGGACTGGAATATCTCGCGTTCGAGGTATTGGGGTTCACCGGTTCCGGTTTGGGAGTGTGAATGCGAAGAGAGGTTTGTCCCGGGGTCGATTAAAGAGTTAGAGGACGCATCAGGAAGCAAGATTACTGACTTGCATAAGCCGGAAATAGATGACGTTACCATCCCATGCCCAAAATGTAAAAAAACAATGCACCGGGTTCCGGAAGTACTGGACAGTTGGATTGAGGCGGGAAGTGCATCGTTTGCAGAACGGCATTTTCCCTTCGGTAACAAGGAGAAGCTTGAGGATTTTTTCCCTCCTGATTTTATTGTCGAATACACGGGACAAATCAGAGCATGGTTCTATGTCTTGCATGTGATAGGCGCAGCACTGTATGAATCTCCGTCATTTAAGAATGTTTCGGTAACAGGGGTTATTCTTGGGACTGATGGCCGGAAGATGAGTAAGAACTTTGGTAATTATCCCGACCCCAAAGAATTATTGCAGAAGTATGGCGGTGATGCTTTGCGTTTGTACTTGATGGGATCTCCCGTCATGCACGGTGAGGATATTATTATCTCCGAAGAGCAATACAGGAATCAGGTGAAAGGAATGATGCTTATTTTATGGAATGTTTACAATTTCTTCCTCACGTACGCAAATGCGGATGGATGGACCCCAGAAAAAGTTAAAAGTTCAAAACAAAAAGTTCAAAATTCAAGTAATATTTTAGATAAATGGATTTTATCTTTGCTTAATGAGTTAATAGAAAAACTTACTAAGGATTTAGACGAATTTGATACGGTTGATGCTATTGCAAAACTGCAAAGATTCGTTGATGAATTTTCGACCTGGTATATCAGAAGAAGTCGAGACAGAGTTGGTCCGACTGCCGAGAATAAGGAAGACAAAGAAGCATTTTATCAAACAACATATCACGTTCTCAGCACCTTCACGAAACTTTGTGCGCCTGTTATTCCATTTCTCTCCGAATCAATGTATCGAAATCTCACTGGAGAGGAGTCTGTTCATCTTACTGATTGGCCAAAAAACGACTCAGCGCTGATTGATAAAGAACTCGAGCCATGGATGATAAAGGTTAGAGATTTAATTCAGTATGCTCATGCAGCCAGAAAAGACAGGCATTTGAAAATTAGACAGCCATTATTTGCATTTATCGAATTCAAAAATGATATTCCCTACAAAGGTCAAGTTTTAAATCTGATTGCAGATGAACTTAACATTAAAGTGCAGTCAAAAAAACTAGAAGTTCCTGAATTGGAAAAAATTGGCTTTAGAAATTCCGATACAGGTAAAGACATTTTTCTAGAGTTATATTTTGTTATGAATGAT
This sequence comes from bacterium, assembly GCA_030698775.1. Taxonomy (GTDB): domain Bacteria; phylum Patescibacteriota; class Microgenomatia; order Levybacterales; family UBA12049; genus JACPGQ01. The sequence continues at coordinate 39,268 of JAUYMJ010000101.1, read as the reverse complement.
GACCTTATTAGCGAAGGTAAGGCCAGAGATATTATCCGTTCAATTCAAGAGGAACGGAAAAAGCTTGGGACAGCTATTGACGAGCAGGTGAATGTGGAGCTTCCCGATTGGCCAAAGGGATCTGAAGAATATATAAAAAAGCATGCACTCATACACGACCTTCGTAAAGGCAATATCCTGCAAGTGACCAAAGCGAAGTAATATGCGTAACCGTCCGCTTTTGGGAATTGACTGGTATCTTCTTGTTCCGGTCTTCGTTCTCGCTATGATCAGTCTCACCGCTCTCTCGGGTGTCGGAGCGGTTTTTTTCAGGAATCAGTTTTTTTATTTTCTGATTGGCACAGCGGTTTTTTTCTTTTTCTCACAGATTGATTATAAAATGCTCGCACTACTCATAAAACCCTTTTATATTTTTTCACTTGTTGTACTCGTTATTGTCCTTATCATAGGGCTTGAGACACGGGGAGCAGTGCGCTGGATCGATGTATTCGGTGTGAGAATCCAGTTTTCCGAAATATTGAAGCCGTTTCTTGCTGTCTGTCTCGCGGGTTTTCTTTCTGAGGCGTCACAGCATTCACGAAGACATTTCATACTATCAGGTCTCCTCCTTTCACCAATTGCACTTCTCATCGCGGTGCAGCCTGATCTTGGGAATGCCCTCATTCTCGTCATTGTGCTTTTTTTTGTCCTTTTGACATATGGGTTTTCCCTCCTGTGGTTTGGACTTACGTTGCTGCCGGTTGCTCTTCTCTCACCGCTTTTTTGGAATATTCTTCATGTGTATCAGAAGCAACGGATCCTTTCTTTCCTTCATCCGACAAGTGACCCGTTGGGCACGACGTATAACGTTATTCAGGCAGTCATCGCAGTCGGTTCAGGTATGCTTGCCGGAAGGGGACTGAGTGAAAGTACACAGTCTAATTTAAAATTTCTTCCTGAGAGGCAGACTGATTTTATCTTCGCGACAATCTCTGAAAGTTTTGGTTACTTCGGTGCAATTGTTGTGATCATTGCGTTTTGCTTCCTGCTCTACAGAGTTTATTTCCTGTTTCGAAAAACCGATGATTCGTTTGGTAAAATCTATCTCCTCGGTGCATTTTTTTTCTTTCTCGTTCAGTTTTCTATCAATATCGGGATGAACGTTGGAATTGTGCCGGTCGTCGGTGTAACGCTGCCTTTTGTTTCATATGGCGGGAGTTCAATTCTGGCTAGTTTCATTCTTCTTGGAATAGCCTCATCAGTCGGCACAAAGGCAAAAGTCGATGTGCTGGAAATCCGTTAGGTTCTCTGGTATAATTTACTCCTTATGAAATTTGCAGTTATCCAAACGGGTGGAAAACAGTATAAAGTACGAGAAGGCGATACGATCGAAATCGAACGCTTGAAGGCGTCAGCAGTTTCCTCAGAGGTTGTTTTTGAAAAGGTGCTTCTCGTTGCGGATGATGGGAAGGTCCAGCTCGGATCACCGACTCTTACAGGTGTAGTCGTAAAAGGAGTGTTACAAGCTGAGGTGAGAGGTCCGAAAATTCGTGTCATGAAGTTTAAATCTAAAGTTCGACATCGAAGGGTGACAGGACACCGTCAAAAACACTCGCAAGTTCTCATCCAAAGTATCGGTGAAGGGAAAAAAGTTGCATTGAAGACGGAAGAAAAGGCAAAGACCAAGGCGAAGAGGGCCACGCGAAAGAAAAACGAATAAGGCCGTCAATTAGGGCTTGACATCTGTGAAAACTCTCGATATGATACTCATGTTTTCACAAAGAACCTATAAGGAGTACTGAACAATGGCACATACAAAAGCACAGGGAGCAGTAAAAGGAAATCGTGATTCAATCGCAAAGCGTCTAGGCGTAAAAGTCTATGGCGGAGAAAATGTCATTCCCGGAAATATCATAGTGAGACAGAAAGGAACGAAGTTTCACGCGGGTGACGGAGTTGGGATGGGAAACGATTTCACACTTTTTGCACTCGCGGAGGGAGTTGTAAATTTCAAAACTCGTCGAGGAAAAAAAGTAGTCGAGGTACGAAATGGTTAACGAAGCAATATCAGACATACATCAGCTGGAAACCAATCAGTTACAATCAAACCCTCTTCAGCCCCGTGGCGTCATTCTTCAGGAGTCACTGACCGATCTGGTTGAATCAATACGCGAACAGGGGATACTGGAGCCTATCGTCGTTGCGAAAACACCGGCAGGGTTTCAGATAATCGCTGGAGAAAGACGATGGAGAGCCGCGAAGATTCTCGGGCTTCCGAAGGTACCTGTTGTTGTGAAGGAAACGACCCCCCAGGGAATGCTTGAGATGTCTATTGTTGAGAATGTGCAGCGTGAAGACCTCAATCCGATCGAGAGGGCGCTTGCATACAAACGTCTGATCGACGAATTCGGCCTCGGCACGAATGAAGTAGCGAAAAGAGTCGGGAAGAGTGCGCCGACTATCTCAAACACGATTAGATTACTCTCGCTTCCTGATGCCATAAAAGACGCACTTGTTGCCGGCGTCATCACTGAGGGGCACGTACGGCCTCTCATCTCTCTTGGCGACCCCAAGCTGATGCTTGAGGTATTCAAGAAAATCCTTAAGGATAATCTTACTGTCCGTCAGACGGAAGACCTCTCAAGGAAAATAAAAGGAGAGGTACAGCAGAAAGAACCGAAGAATGAGGTGTCACAACTGTACGTACCTGAACAGGATGAGATGGCTGAGCAGCTAAGGAAAAAGTATAATTTTGACGATGTAAAAATTTATCAATCGAGCAAGTTGGCGAGATTGACGGTTATTGTCAAGGGAGATGTTGAATCAACCACACAGCGAATAAAGGCCATCCACAAAATCCTCGCTGAAGCCCCGTTTTCGTAAATCAGTTCGAAGTCCCGGGATTTTCCACTGTTCGCATGTGATTCGGAGGCCAATAGACAAAAAACGATTTGCCTATCAGTTCATCTTTTCTCAAAAATCCCCATTCACGCGAATCCGAACTATGCGGCCTGTTGTCGCCCATAACGATATATTCGTCGGTTGGAACAACGACAGCCTGCCCTTCGCGAAGAAATGCGCCTGACGATGTTCGGACATCCCTGGAGACGTACGAACTTTCATCCAGAAGTTTAGCGTTTACATAAACAGAACCCCCACGAACTTCTACACTGTCTCCCGGTATTCCGATTACTCGCTTAATATAATCTTTATCGTGGTCAACCGGTGCCTGAAAAACGATGACATCACCTCTCTTAAGTTCGTTGAACCGGAGTGTAATTAGATTAGTGAGGATAAACTCACCATTTTTAAAAGTAGGAAACATCGATTCCCCACTCACCTCAAACGGACGTAGGAGAAAAAGGTATATAACGAGAAATACTGACGCAGCGAGGAGAACCGTTTGGATTGTATCAAAGAGGAAAGTATAAATCTTCTTAAGAATTTCAAGAAACATAACGTCTATTATCTCAAATCAGGTTTCGTTGTCAATGTGAGTGCTTTTTGGTAAGATGTTTGCAGTTTGGGTTCATAGCTCAGTTGGTTAGAGCGTTGCATTCACATTGCAAAGGTCCCAGGTTCGAGTCCCGGTGAGCCCACAGAATAGCCTTTCTCCTCCTGCCACAGCTTACTATGAACGTCATATTTTTCTGTAGGTATTTTTATCCCCATATCGGTGGGGTTGAGCGGCACGTGTATGAGGTAAGTAAACGGTTGCAGAAAAGAGGCTGGACGGTGACGGTTATTGCTGAAAAGCATGACCCCAAACTGAAAGAAAGGGAGATTTATGAGGGGATCACGATTTTCAGAATCCCTATCACGCAAGACGAGAAGCGTAAAAAGTATCAGATTTGGGATTGGCTTTTTAAGAACAGAAAGATTTTGATAGATGCCGATTTAGTACATTGTCATGATGTTTTCTATTGGTACTTACCATTTCGCTTTATGTTCCCACTCAAAAAAGTTTACACGACCTTCCACGGTTATGAAGGAGACTCTATCCCGGCGAATCGGGCAATTTTTATGCACAAGTTGGCTGAACTGTTATCTTACGGAAATATCTGCATCGGGGAATATCTTAAGAAATGGTATAAAACGAAAACGAAAATTGTTTCCTATGGTGCTGTAGTGCTCCCCAAATTTAAAGACCAGGTGATTCGTAAGAAGATACGTGAGATCGTTTTTGTCGGGAGACTTGATCCGGAAACAGGAATACTGCATTATCTTGAATCGCTCAACATTTTAAAACTGCAGGGATTCCTTCCACACATGAGCGTATTGGGAGATGGTGTTCTTGCCGAGCAGGCGAAGACATTTGTGCGAAAACACAGATTAAACGTGACGTTTTTCGGTTTTGTAGCAAACACCAATGAGTTTTTAGATCGTGCGGATTGTGTATTTACTTCCCGCTTTCTAGGGATACTCGAATCGTTCTCTCACAAAAAAAACGTTTTCGCACTCTATAATAATAAGATCCACAGGGACTATCTTCAGCTTTCACCATTTTCCAAGTGGGTGGGTATATTTGGCAATGAGACTGAGATGTCGGATGCGTTAAAAGTACTTATTGAACACCCTCATATGAACGATGAGAAAATTGAACACGCATACTCATGGGTCAAAGATCAGTCATGGGATAAAATAGCAAAAACGTATCTCTCTCTATGGAAGTTGTAAGACAGATGTATTCATTTTATCTTTTTTGGTACTTTTGGCAGGACCAGAAAGACAACCACTCCAAGTGCTCCTCCAAGTACAAAAAGGTATGGAAGAAAGTAGTTAGGTGCATAGACCAATAACACTGTATTTGTGCCTCTCCCAACGATAAAGGACGTAAACCCTGTCTTTTCTTCTTGGGTGGTAGCTTTTTTACCGTTAATAAACAATTTCCAAAACGGAGTATACGGGCTGCTCCAGATTACCCTCTGGTTATTCTCTTGACTAATTATTTTTAGCTTTACCTTGCTCGGGTCAAGAGTCTCGATTCCAATATTTGCATTTTTTGTTTCATCGGGCAAACCATCGTTGCCCGGGAAATAAAATATATAGCGTGACAGTCGTTTATAGTGAGTAAGTGAGACAGAATTCCAAAGCTTAAAAATTTTTAGGTCTACGACTTCTCGATAACCCCAATCATCGGGAATTTTTGTAAATAAACGATGGACTGTCTCTTTGCGCGTATTTTCCTGTACAGAGAAGCCATAGTTTTTTGCCTGTTCATAGAGGAGAGCAGGCGACTTACCTACTGGCCATGAAAGATAATTGAGGGCGTTTGGAATGAAATCGAGATATGCAATCACAATAAGAGGGGTAAGGTAGATCCATTTGTTTTTATATATTTGAGTGGTGAGCTTTGATTTCTTCAGATAAAGATTTATTAGTGGAAGACAGGTAAGAAGGGAAAGTATTTTGTTCTGTAAAGCGATGGTCTGGAGTACCTTCAAGACAAAAATTGTTGAAAGTATCAGCAGAATAATATTAATTATTTGTGATTGAAAAAAACATGGACAATACGATCCGTTCTTTGTCCACAACGCGAGAATTGTGAAGCATACAAGCAAGAGCACGAGCAATTCACAAAGAAGCAGCTTCAAAAGTTCTTGTCTATTTATAGTACTGGTAAGGGATTGTAAGCCTCTGCATGCAAGCATGAAAAGGAAAAAAATAATTATGCCGCTATGCCATGCATGAAACCGTGTCACTTGAAGAATGGGATTGATTGAGACAGCAAATTTAGTCAGTAGATTGCTTTCTGAAAGGCTGAAAATAAATGCTGTTGCTGCTAAAAACAAAATAAGTAAGTTTATCTTTAGGTTGCTTTTTCGAATGAAAGCATAAAGAATTAGGCAGAGATTGAAAAGACCGATATAAATTATTGCACTCACCCCTCCTGCGGGAAGAATTGCCGTGCGAGGAATGTATGCAGGAAAATTATTGACGAAAAGGAGCGTAGAAATTGCCTTCAAGCTTGAAGCGCCGTTATAGACTGAAAACGTATCTTTGCCCCGAAAAATATGATAATTAAGATGTGTAAAATTCCACGCCTCGAGCCATTGTAAGCTGGAGAGGGCTAGGAAAAGGGCGAACGAAAGAGCTACCCGGAGCATTCCATGTAGAAAGCGCATGAGTTTATCCCGCCTTCCTTCGCTTATGAGATTTTGGATAGACTCAACAATGCAAAAGGCAAAAATAAACGGAAGGTACATTAAATTTGTCCCCAGATAGCCGGTTGTAAATAACACCCAAAGAAGGGTGCTTAGTAATGCCAGAGATCTGTGAGAACCCATTAGAGTACGTTTTAACGCGAAAGCTACCCACGGAATAAGGCTAATAGTTTCGGGGACGGAAAAATTATGAAGAGTACTGAGGATAGGGGCCGATATGCTGAAAAAAAATGCACCATAAAGTGATATCCATTTATTGCAATACGTTTTGAGCCAAAGATACATACCAAAAAATCCCGCTAGCTGGATAAAAAGAACTTCAGCAAGCATGGTCTGAAGGTTGTAGGATCCAAAAATGCTAAAAATCCAAATGATTGGGGAGAGATTGTGCGCAATCAAACCTATTGAGAGAGACATGCCGTCTCGTGTCCAATGGTCCCAAAAGGGAAATATTCCTTGGGAGATGGCGCTACTGATAAGAAACCTTTGTGAATATTCATATTCCAATATATCACCACTTATTAAGTGATCATTTCTTGTCCCGTAGTAGGTATAGAAGATCAAAACCGACAAAGTAAGCGATATGCAATACAATAAATAAAAGAAAAAATTTGATCGTACATTCTGTATTAGGTCTTTAGTCTTGACGAGCTTGGTTAGAGTAAGCACGAAAGATTTATTTAGATAAATTGGTTTAGGTTTCATTCGTTTTTTATATAAGGATAAGAGTGAACTTGGGCAGTCTTCCTCCAAGTGAGAATATACACGGTTTTACCGGGTCAGCTTAAATAGTGAGCGTATTGTAAAGATCTGTTTTCTCTGAACGTCAAATACTTTTTTTGAAGCAATTATTTGAAGCCGTTCTTTATGATCTCCGATATAGGTTAGCTTGCCTGATATGTCTTTTGATTCTCTATAACGATTTGCGACATAGCCATCTTTTGCTGTAAGGTTCGGAAGGTTTTTAGCCATGTCTTTGCGTACAAAAAAAGCATTTAGTCCTGCGGAATTACTGCCGACAAACTGGTAGCCCTTTTTTTTGCCAAGTAAGCAAAGTGCTGGGAGCGAGGAGCCAAAATATAAATTTGAGTAATGTTCTTTCGTTCTATCGAACGTCTTTTTGTAAGGCACAGTTATTGCAAAGTCATATCCAAAATGGCTATTATACTCAACAATCACAATCTCGGGATTTACTGTACCCATGGCTTCCCAAATCCAGTAATCCACCCCGTCTAGGTCAATAGATAATAGCCCAATATCCTTTGGGATCTTGAGCCCTCTAATGACTTCATTTATATTGTCTTTGTGAAGAAAGCAGGAAACTGCTTCAATATCATATCTGTACCGTATATCCTTGCCATTTTCGCTGTTAAGAAAATCAATATGTTCTGTTCCGCAGTTTATAATCTTTCCATGCCAGTTATCGTTCATCAAAAGGAAACGGGTGTTAGATTCATAATAATTTCCAACTCCTAACTCGACAAATATTTTGTTTTTGATGGTGACTTTGTTAACTAAGTATTGAATAATCCCGTCCTCTCCGAACTGCGAGAAGACCTTAAACTCGGCATCTCTAATGTTGGGATACGTCGATGTGCGAACCGCTCGAGATTCATGTCTTCCAATAGAAAGCTTGATTGCCTCAAGTTCTTTCTCTATACGTAAATGCTCAAATGTAAGATGTCCGATAAGAAGATGTCGCAATTTTTCACGAAATCTTTTTAGAAAATGTATAAACATATATGCTTTGTTTTGGTAATTATTTGTTTACCGCTTTATTTACCATGAAAGACACGTGAACTAAATTTCAGAAGAGAATGTAAGGGAAGGTTTTGCCTATTATTTTTTGCAAGTTTGGCAAAAAGAAAACTTATCATCAGAATGAAAGTGAATACGCTTATTATTTTAGCAGCTTGTCTAATTGGGGTATCAGTATACACAAATTGTATATCATAAAGACCCTTGGGAAGGAAAAATACCATAACACCGCTATACTGGCTGTCCTCGTAGGTGAATTTTTCTTCATTTCCGTTTACGTATAATTTCCATCCCGGAAAGAAAAAAGTATTTTCTTTTATCTTTACCTGTGTGTCCGCTTTTACAAGGTATTCTCTTGAATTCGATGTATGGGAAATCTGTTCGGTTATAGCTGTTCCGGAAAGAAGTTGCAGCGGTTCATTTGGTTTCTGAATATTCCATGAGTATTTTGTATCTACCCATTTCGGGACAATCAAATCATGGCCGTTTGATGATCCTATCATATCACTGCGGAGATGCTGGTCAGTGATCTCAGGGATCATTCGTCTGTTCCCCCAATTAAGAATAGTGGATAAAATAGCAATAGCGCAAAGAAGATATATGTACTTTTTTTTTATCAGCAAAGAAAGAAATCCACTGAGTGCAGATACAAAAAACATAAGAATGAGGAGCATCCTGTAGACCATCTGAAAATTATTGACTATAGGCAGATGATCAACAATCGGTTTCATTGGTGACTGAATCAAAAAAAAGAGGATAAAAAAAGATACGAGAAAGAATTGAAAAAAGGTTTTTACCGAAGCTTTGACCTTTTTTTTAACAAAAAGGAAAACGCTGATTACAATGACAGCAATTTGCGCATAACCCAAGAGGAACGATAAGTGTCCTGTTGGCCCCTGAAAGAGAAAACCATATCTCCAAGGTGCATAAAAGAAACCTATAAAGCTCTCGAAAGTCACGTTTTTCATGTAAAAATATGAAACAAATTTTGCCTCAAAGAGTATAGGGAGCCAATAAAAACAAGAGAGAAAAAGTCCGACAAGCAAGGAGATAAAAAAACGAATAAGAGCACCCGTGTATTTTTTTGGAGAGACAGCTAGAGTAACTGCATATGCTACGATGAACGGAATTGAGGCTGTAGAGATTACTTGATGGGTTAATATCAGGAAGCTGAGTACGAGAGCATTAATAAAGATCCATAAGTAATTTTTTTCTGTTACGGTTTTCTTAGAAGCGTAAAAAAAGAATGGGAGGATTACGAATGCGAGTACTTCTCCAATCGAGACGCGGAAATGCATGTCTACCAAATGATATGGTGCAAAGAGATAAAAAATTGCAGACGTGAGCGCCGCAAGAGCATTCTTGGTGAGGTCTTTCATAAACACGAACATAGTAATACCTGAGCCAATGTAGGAGGCAATGAGGAATATTTTGGTGCTTGTGAGAAACGAAAAACCAACAAAGTGAAAAAATGATATTATATAGTAAGGTAGAATATAAAGGAAGCTAAACTGAGGGCAACCAAAACCTCCACAGAGAATATCAGCCCACTGCGGGATTATCTGCCCGTCCCTAAGCGACTGATAGAACACCATGGCAAACTTTGCATGCAAAGATAGATCTCCACTCTCATATGTACCCTTTCGTAATATGCTTATGATTGGAGGAATAGAGATAAGAATTAGTAGAGGAAATAATGGAACTTTTTTCTTTGGAAATACGTATCTATAGATAATTATTCCAAAAAAAATAAGCGCGGAGAGCGCAAGATTTACAAGAACCATCTTATACGGAGAAATCATGATAGTTTTTTTAGTTTTTTAAGGATTTGAGACCAAAAGATTACGTAAATGAATAGAACACAAAAAGACACGAATGAAACTTGTTTTGCAAGCGCTCTTATTGGGGAGTCACCAAAATGGAATGAAACCTTTTGTAGACCTTTTTCTGTATCAAAAATCATAAGGCCATTAAACCCCGATACGTTTGTGCGAACAGGAGACGGTGATCCATTTATAGTCATTAGCCATCCCGGAAAATAGTAGGTATTTTCCTTCAAAGTAGCGCGCGATTTACTATACACGATATACTCATGGCGCATAGTGTCTCTATATATTTCCTTTATCTCAGCTCTGCCTGCTAGTATTTGCAAATGCTCTTTGGGATATTTCCCTATCCAGGGAGCGCATGGGTCAACCCAGATCGGAGTCGAAAGTTCTACCCTGCAAGGAGCTTCTTCGTAAAGCGGGACTTTCCTGAAATACGCATCATTCTGTTCCGAAATCATTCTCCTGTTACCCCAATTTAAAATCGTAAGCCAGACAACAAAAAAACAAAGGAGTATTGTTATCCATTGTTTGTTTAGTTGTTTTACAACGAGCCCGGCAATAACTGCCGTTATAAATGAAACCTCAATCATCAGTCTCCATGCGAACCCGGCATTTTCAAGGAATGGAATTATTTTCCAAACACGTTCTGAAATTGATTGCGTCATAAAAAAATAAAAAATGAATAGCAAAAAGAAGCTGAGGAAAAATGGTTTTATTTTCCCATTAATTTTATTTTTTAATAGCAAGATACCCGCCATTATTAAGACAACAATGTGGATATACCCAAGATTAGGATACAATTCCCCACGATGACCTTGAAACAGAAGCCCAAATCTATACTCAAAGGGTGAATAGATATACGACCAAAACGGGCTAAAAAGAACACCCTGGGTAAGTGATTGGCGCATAAATTTTGACTCCACGACAATCGGGATCCAATAATACGCTACGAGAAGCATCCCAATCCCTAGCATTGTTCCAATCTGAATGATCTTTTCCCATTTACTTTTATTTTTCCTCACACAAATCAGGCTATAGACTGCGACGATAGGAAGTGATGCAAAAAGTGTTATATGGTGGGAAAGAATGATCATCGAGGTGCTCATAAGGCCGATAAAAAAATATCTCCACTCAAACCGAACAGACAGCTTCTTAATTGAAAGAAAAATGATCGGTAGGAGTGCCATAGAGAGTATTTCCCCAATTGAGACTCTGAAGTGTAAGTCAGCAAGATGGTATGGAGCAAAGAGAAAAAATAATGCAGAAACAAACCCGGTCAGTTTTCCTCCCTCCTCCTTCATCCAGAGATACATGGTTATTCCAGAAGCAACAAAAGACGAAGCAAGAAGCAATTTAACGCTTGCAAGAAAGGAAAAGCCAAGCAAATGATAGACATAGCTTATAGAGAAAGGAAGAAAATAATGAAAAATAAACAGCGGGCATCCGTATCCGGAACATGCTTTTTGAGACCATGTTGGCAGAATATTTCCTTCTGAAACCGTATCGAAAAAAGACATCGCAACCCCAACGTGTTCTGATAACAGGCCGCTCTCGTAGCTTCCTTTACGGAGAAGACTTACTAATGGAAGGAGAGATATGAGTATGAGAATAACGATGAGAGGAACATTTTTTTTAGGATAGACGTATTTAAACAAAAGTAAACCAACGATGAGAATACATGATGAGATAACATTTACGACTACCATTCGGTAGGGGTCTAACATATCACGATCATAAGAAAATATGCCTGAAATAGCAAGCAGAATGTAATATTTCTCTATTGTAAATAGATGTTTTCAAAGATATAATGTTGTCGATGAAACGTCAAAGGGAGAGTTTAAGAGTTCCGTATGCTAAAGCAGTCCACGATACAGAAGAAGAAAAAAGGGTAATTCGCGTCCTCAGGGAGAAAAGAACGATACTCGGGAGAGAAACTTTAGAATTTGAAAAAAGTGTTGCAAAATTGTTTGGGAAGAAGTACGGGGTAATGGTTAATTCCGGTTCGAGCGCAAACCTGTTGAGTGTTCGGTTGATTGACCTTCCGAAGGGGTCTGAAGTCATTACTCCGATCCTTACGTTTTCAACGACGTTGACTCCTTTACTGGAATGTGGATTAATCCCTGTATTTGCGGATGTCGAAGAAGGGAAGTACACAATCGATCTCAACCAGGCTGAGAAATTATTGTCGTCAAAGACCAAAGCGTTGATGATACCGTTGCTTTTGGGAAATGTTCCTGATCTTGTGCGCTTAAAACGATTTGCAAAAAAACACAGTTTATATGTAATTGAAGACTCATGTGATACATTAGGAGCCACATATTTTAAAAAACCAACTGGATATTATTCGGATATTTCAACTACAAGTTTTTATGGTTCACATATTATTACTGCAGGAGGCGGTGGAGGTATGATTCTTCTCGATAACAAGGTATGGGCCGACCGTGCAAAAACACTTCGGGGTTGGGGGAGAGGCTCTGCAAAAATGGGTGAAACAGAAGATATTGATAGCCGTTATTCAGCACGTATTGACAATATTAAGTATGATGCTAAATTCATTTTTTCTGACCTGGGGTACAATTTTTTACCGATAGAATTAGGATCAGCATTCGGAAACGCACAGTTAAAAAAACTATCTAAATTCAGAAAAACCCGTGAATATAATTTTGCATCGCTTTATAAATTTTTTCAGAAGTACGAGAAGTTTTTTATTCTTCCTAAGCAAGATAAATCTGTTAGGACACAATGGCTCGCATTTCCACTCACCATAAGAGACAATGCACCATTTAGTAGGTTTGAAATAGTTTCATTTTTGGAAAAGGAAAATATTCAAACAAGACCCATTTTTACTGGAGTAGTTACTAAACAGCCAGCGTTTAAAGAAATGCATTTTAGAAGTAACGGAAAATCTTTTCCGGTTGCCCAAGAGGTCATGGAGCGGGGTTTCCTCATTGGATGTCACCATGGCCTTGAGAAGCAACATTTGGATAAATTGCAGAAAACGCTGAAGGACTTCTTAAACAAATTCGACAAGTGATTTTCGTATAGTAGTAACGACTTGTTTAGCCGAAAGTTGATTTTTTATTCTCATGTATTCCTGATTCCCGACTTTATTTGTGAACCTATCAGGAACACCAATCCTTCGAAAAAGTAATCTCATCTGATTTTCTGCAAGTATCTCAGCTATTGTGCTTCCCAGACCACCAATAACGGAATGTTCTTCCAGGCTGAACATAGCGCGGGAATGTTTCGCCAGTTTTAAGATGAGAAACTTATCAAGCGGTTTTAATGTATGCATACTGACCACACAGCAGTTTATTCCGGTTCTTTTGAGTATTTTTGCTGCATCCAGTGCAGTTTTCGTTATTGATCCGGTTGAAAATATCGCAATATCTTTTCCTTCATGAATGATGCATCCTGCTCCTACTTTTAACTTCACCGTTTTTTCGTGTAATTCCGGTTCTCCCGTCTTTCCCAAACGAATATACACAGGACCATTTATCTTTATTGAAGCCCGAATTACAAATGCTGTCTCAATTGGATCTGATGGGGAAAATATTGTCATATTGGGAAGGCTTCGCATGAGCGCGATATCTTCCAGAGCGTGGTGTGTATGAGCGTATGGACCATAGGAAAATCCCGATCCTACACCGACGATCTTTACCGGAAGATTCTGATAACAAATGTCATTTCTGATCTGTTCAAAATTTCGCATTGTGACAAATGGGATTATTGAATAGATGAATGGGATTTTCCCTTCGATTGCCAGTCCTGCTGCAACGCCGGTCATATTTTGTTCCGCAACGCCACAATTGAGATATTGTGCGGGTAACTCTGTACTATACGTATCGAAAACGGAGTAGCCAACATCTCCAGTAAGAAGCATTATCCTAGGATTCTTCTTTGCTGACTTAAGGAGCGTGGATATAAACGAGTACCTCATAACCAATCTGCGCTAAGATGAAGATCAGCCATATCCTCACTAGTAGGTGGGTGATATTGTGATCCGATAGAATTGAGATACCTTTTTACTCCGCCATTTCCCTTAGTCGTATTTGCAATGATTACCGAGGGCATATTTTTTGTTATCGGAAGATCATGCAGCATTTCTACAAGCGCATCGAGATTATGTCCATCAACAACCCGTCCTGCCCAGTTGAAGCTTGTCCACTTTTGAAGCAATGGTTCTAGATTGAGCACATTCTTTACAAATCCATATCCTTGAAGTTTATTGTAGTCAACTATCACAGTAAGGTTTTCCAATCGATGATGGCCTGCAAAAAGTATGGCTTCCCAGGTTGATCCTTCATTACACTCACCATCGCTAAGTAAGGTAAAAACCCTGGCATTTTTGCTATCCTGTTTGAGCGTGAATGCCATTCCGGCAGCGATAGACAATCCATGGCCTAAAGATCCGGATGTAATTTCAACACCCGGAACACATTGCCGGGTGGGATGTCCAGGGAGCAGGCTATTATTTTTTTCATAACTTGCTAGCACTGTCTTTTTAAAAAAACCACGTTCTGCGAGTGTTGCATAGAGGGCTTTTGAGTCATGTCCCTTGCTGAAAATAAATCTGTCTCTTCCCGGATGTAACGGATTTTTGGGATACACTTTGAGTACAGAGAAATATAATGCGGTAAGGATCTCAACACAGGACAATGACCCGCCCATATGTGCACTTTGTGATACATAGGACATGCGGATTACTGACTCCCGAATCTTTGTTGCAATACTTGGAAGTGATTTCATTCTTCGGACATACATTTAACCCTAAGGTACTAGCCAAAGATATAAAGCGATTTTTTATCAATTAATTTTCTATTTATCCTGTACCAATCAAAAAGCTCAGTGATCGCCGTATCTATCGGAGTAAACGAAAAACGCTTTATCTCTTTAAGCAATCTTTTGTTGTCTCCAGTGTATTCATTTTTAAACCCTGATTTTTTTACATTTATCACAATCGGCTTCTTCGTTTGCACAACTATTTTTTTTGCAATCGTAAGTAGGTCAATAGATTGGCCTGTACACACGTTGTATGTCCTAAATGTTGGTTTATCTGCTTGAATAAACCATCGTACGATACGAACGAGGTCATTGATATAGAGATAGTCAAAATATACATTTTGTACAAGCGTGATATTTGTGTTAAATATTGCTTTACAAAGTGCATTTGATATAAACCGTTTTCTCCAATCCTCATATTTCCCAAAGCAACCAAAAAGTCTTAAATTATATATATTACTTGAATTTTCAGTAAGTTGTGCGCAGATATATTTTGAGAATCCATAGTCATCTTTCGGTATGAAGCTGCCAAAGAACTTTTCTTTTACTCTGGGTGGCATCTTGGTTTTATCGTACTCTGCACCCGAGCCAAAATAAAACATCTTACCGAAGCATTGCCTAAAATTATATAAATTAATAAACATTCTCAAATTATTTTTAAGGATCTGCTCCTGATCCCTCACTTCCTTTGAATTTGAGATATGGATAGCAGCATGAATAATCACATCAAATCGATGCGTTTTCAGAAACTTCTGGACAGATACATCATCTAATAGATCCAGTTGAAGACGTGACGGTGCGTATATTCGATACTCATTATGCAATTGCTCTACAAGATTTTTCCCGATAAACCCGTTTCCACCTGTTATTAATAGCTTTTTCATTATTAGGCCAGGAAAAACACAGTCATTATAGCATGTGATTATTTTCGAAGTTACGAGAGTATTAATTATGGTATAGTAAGAGACTATAATAAGCACAAGTAGGATTTCTGATGATAAAAAAAGTTAAAACAGGTATCATCGGTACGGGCAACATCGGAAGCGACTTGTTGGTCAAGATACTCCGCTCTCCGGTGCTCGAGTGCGGTATCTTCACCGGTATCAACCCGAAATCGAAAAATATAAAGAGAGCACAGAAGATGGGTGTTCCGACGGCATACGATTCTATAAATGCAATCATCAATAACCCTGACAGCTGCGAAATAGTTTTTGATGCCACGTCTGCAAAGATTCATACGGAGCATGCACCGATACTTAAGAAGCTGAAGAAATTTACTATAGATCTCACACCGTCGAAGGTCGGAAAACTGTGTGTCCCTTCAGTAAATCTCAAAGCGTGTTTGGAGGAAGATAATGTCAACATGATTACTTGCGGTGCGCAAGCGACGATACCAATTATTAACGCCTTGATGAAGGCACAACACCAAACAGGATATGTAGAAATTGTTTCAAGTATCTCTTCCCAGTCCGCTGGAATCGGCACACGAAGCAATATTGATGAATATACACGTCTCACGTCTGAAGCGATAATGGAGCTGACGTTTGTCCCAAAGGCAAAAGCGATCGTTATTCTTAATCCGTCCGATCCTCCCATTCACATGCAAAATACGATTTATGCCAAAATTCACACTTCGGATATTACGTTGATTCAAAAAGAAATATTTGCTGCTGTAAAACGTCTGAAAAAATATGTACCCGGGTTTGCACTCCTACATAAGCCAATTGTGCAAAATGGAATGCTCGTCATTATTTCAGAGGTAACCGGACGTGGGGATTATCTCCCGGCTTTTGCCGGCAATCTTGACGTGATGAATAGCGCAGCTGTCAGGGTCGCTGAGGAGTATGCAAAGAAACGGCTTCTCTAACGTTTTACTATGAAGAAGAAAGTGTTAGTGATCGATTCAACGCTTAGGGACGGATCGCATGCGATTTCCCATCAGTTTACAAGGGAACATGTTGCGTCATATGCAAAAGCTGCAGAAATAGCGAAAACACAGATTCTTATCGTTGGGCACGGGAACGGATTGGGTGCATCCTCTCTTCATTTGGGGTTCTCACTTCTCTCAGACACAGAGTATTTGAAGTATGCAAAAAAAGAGCTACACAGAACAAAACTGGGAGCTTTCCTGATCCCTGGTTTTGGGACGATCACTGATATTGAAGAAGCGATACAAAATGGCGCTGAGGTGCTTATGGTTGCAAGCCACTGTACAGAAGCCACAATCACTCGCCAGCATATAGAATTTTCTGTAAAAAAGGGGCTTAGAACGTTTGGTGTGCTTATGATGTCGCATATGGCTAAAGCGGAAATACTTCTTGAGGAGGCAAAGAAAATGCAGGATTATGGGGCTTTTGGGGTTTTGCTTATGGATTCGGCAGGAACTTGCCTTCCAGATGAAGTTACAGAAAAGATATCCGTGCTTACTCAAGGGTTACATATAGAAACGGGATTTCACGCGCATAATAATCTGGGTATGGCTGTAGCGAATTCAATTGCTGCAGTTAAAGCAGGGGCGACAATTATTGATGCTACCTCTCGGGGAATGGGCGCCGGTGCAGGGAATTGTCAGTTGGAGGTTGTTGTTGCGGTGCTTGAGAAGATGGGAATAAAAACCGGGTTGGATTTATATCAGCTTATGGATAACAGTGAGAATATTATCTCTAAAATTCAGAATAGCCCCTCAATAAATTCTATTACTCTTACAAGCGGATTGGCGGGAGTATTTTCTGGTTTTGCTCCCCACGCTAAGAGGGCTGCAGAAAGGTTTGGACTTGACCCAAGAGACGTGCTCATGGAACTAGGTAAAAGAAAAGTAGTTGCGGGACAAGAGGACAAAATTATTCAAATTGCCCTTGAACTGAGTAGGACCAAATCATGACTGTTGCAGACTATATAATCGACTTTATCGTAAAAAAAGGGGTTGACTCAATTTTTATGATCACTGGTGGCCAGGCAATGTTCCTCAACGACGCGGTGTATAGAAATAAGCAGATCAGGCCAATTTGCATGCATCATGAGCAGGCTGCCGGTATGTCGGCAGAAGCATATGCAAGGTTTACCAATAAAATCGGAGTTGCTTTAGTTACAGCTGGTCCGGGTGCGGTAAACGTCATGAACGGTGTCGTAGGAGCATGGGTGGACTCTGCTCCTCTCATGGTTCTTTCAGGGCAGTCACCTCTTGCAAATGTGCAATACGAAGAGAAGACAAAAATCAGACAATACGGTGTTCAGGGCATCAATATTAAACCTCTTGTTCAGAGTGTCACAAAATACTTTGTAACCATTGATGACCCTCAAAAGGTCCCTGAATATCTTCACAAAGCGTACTATTTGGCAAAAGAAGGTCGGCCCGGTCCAGTTTGGCTTGATGTTCCACTTAATCTGCAGGGAAAAGAAATTTCCGGATCCCCAAGGAAAAGTTTTTCATTTCTGAACCAACACAAAAACGGTGACCTATCGGATAAAAAAGTTAAAGATGCGCTTAATCTACTCTCAAAAGCTAAGCGTCCATTATTCCTCGTCGGACAGGGAGTAAGGATATCTGGAGGAATAGAGGAGTTTTATCAAGTAATTGAGAAAATAGAAATTCCGGTTTTAACGTCCCGTTTGGGAATTGATTTACTTCCTAGCGATCATAAACTCTATGTCGGGAGGCCAGGAACATATGGGGAGCGTGCAGCAAATTTTGCTATCCAGAATTCTGACCTAATAATAGCGGTGGGTTGCAGACTGGCAACGTCACTCACCGGCCACACTCCGTCCGATTTTGGCAGAAACGCAAAAAAAGTTGTCGTTGACATCGACAAAAAAGAACTTATGAAACCGGATTTAGGTATTTCAGTGCGGATCAATTCAGATGCGAAAGAATTTTTCCTATCCCTCTTGTCGCAGTATTCAACAAAGGAGCAAAAGGATTATTCGAGGTGGATAGCTGCATGCAAAAACTGGAGGAAGAAATACCCCGTGGTTTTATCAAGCTATAAAAAAGAAAAGCCGGTCAATTCATACTATTTTGTGGACAGATTAACAAGATTTGCTTCAGAAAACGATGTCGTCCTGGTCGATACGGGCGGATGTTTTCATGTTGCATCACAAGCTTGGAAAATCAAGCCTGGCCAGCGATTTATCACAACAGGCGGCATCTCAACGATGGGGTACTGGCCGGCGGGTATAGGCGTTTGTCTTGCGAATAAAAGAAAACGGACAATAGTTATAACAGGTGATGGTAGTCTCCAGATGAATATTCAGGAATTTTCTACCATTAGGCAAAATAAGCTTCCGGTTAAGGTATTTGTCTTTAATAATAATGGCTATTCACTAATAAGACTGACGCAAAGGAATTTCATGGAGGGGAGACTTATTGGTGAGGGCCCAAAAACGGGTGTATGGTGCCCTAATTTAATGGATGTAGCAAAGACATATGAAATCAAAGGGATAAAAATTAGTAATGTAAATGAGGTTGATAAGAAGATTCAAGAAGCGCTAGCGTTCAACGGACCAGTGCTTTGCGAGGTTATGACCCCTGAGTGGCAGCTTTTGATTCCCAGAACAGCATCAGAAAAAAAAGCTGACGGCACTATGGTTTCACGTCCATATGAGGATATGTTTCCCTTTTTGGATAAAGAGGAGTTATTTGAGAACATGCTTGCGAAGCCAAAAGATCGATAGTTGACATTTTACTGGCTTCTGCTAGATCTTCTTTGTTTTAGAAAATCCATAGGTGTTTTGGACAACAAAATGAGGTCTACCTCTTACCTCCTCAAGGATTCTTCCTATATATTCGTTTTGGATTGAAATCAGGATTGTCACAAGAGAAAGTGAAAAAAATATCAGACTCAGTTGAAACCTTAGGACAATTAATGAGATGAGCATTCCGGAAATAAAGAGACCTGCAATAAGCCAGGATATTCTCAGCGGAAGTGAGCTGAAAGATATAATGCCGTTTAGCGCAACGCTGAGCATTGTCGGGAGATCCGCTTTTGACTTGCCGGCAATTCTGTCTGGACGTATGAATGGGATGCCAATTTTTTTATATCCGGTCCACATAACAAGCCCCCTAAAAAATTTATTGTGCTCTGGCATCGAAAGAATAACCCTATACACTTTTCGGTCAATCAATCGGAAATCACTGACATTTTCCGGAATAAGACCTTTTGAGAGCTTGCTCATAATTTTATAAAATAAGAAGGTCCCAAATCTACGCATCAATCCCATATGGACGCGTTTTTTTACAATTCCATAGACTATATCGTATCCTTCCTCCCACCGTTTTAAAAACTCGGGAATTAATTCGGGTACGTCCTGAAGATCAGCCATCATAATAATCACGGCGTCTCCTCTCGCGTAGTGAACCCCCGCAACAATTGCCCCGTCGCATCCATAATTTGTTGAAAGTTGCAGTATCTTAAATCTTTGGTCTTTCTTTCGGGCGCGAAGCAATTCTTTTAAGGTGTCGTCTGTAGATGCATTCTCAACAACGATCACCTCAAATGTATACTTTGGAAGCTTGTCCATAAGTAAACTTAGCCGGCGTGTCAATTCTTGAATTACCAACTCCTCATTGAATGCAGGAATAACAATGTTGATAATCTTTTTCATGCCGTTCTCATAGATGTGATCTTACACAACATTTTGCTTTACCATTTTTTCCACGGTGGATTTTTTTTACTCCATATTTTATTCAGGTCTTCAAGCTCCTTATATGTATCTACTGCGAACCAAAAACCGTCATGTTTGTATAAAGAAAGCTGTTTTTTCTTTACTAATTTATTGAGAGCGACAAATTCATATTGATGAGGTTCAAGTAAGTCAAAAACCCCCCGCTCAAAAACCATGTAGCCTCCATTTACCCAATCCGAAAGGACAGGTTTTTCAATAAATCCGGAAACTCGGTTATTTTTTTGTACATTTACCAAGCCGTACTTTGAACGTGGATGGACTCCAGTGATTGTGCCGATCGTCTTTTGGGATTTATGGAAATCTACAAGTTTTTTAATATCAAGATCGGTCACTCCGTCACCATAGGTAACCATAAAAAATTTGTCCTTTTCAGGAACATATTTTTTGCAAAGCAGTATCCGTTCACCCGGCAAGGTATCTTGTCCCGTGTCAACGAATGTGATCTTAAAGTCATCCACCGTTTGTCTGTCATTGCGAAAATATATTGTCTCATGAGTTGAAGTATCCAAGGTAAAGTCCGAAGTGAAGGCTTTTTGGTTGAGAAAAAATTCTTTTATGTAATCAGCTTTATACCCGAGCGCCAAGATAAATTCGTTGAATCCATAGTGTGCATATATCTTCATGATATGCCAGATAATTGGTTTATCACCGACATATACCATTGGCTTGGGCTTGAATTCTGTTTCTTCTTTCAGTCTCGTCCCTAGCCCACCACAGAGAATTATTGTCTTCATTGAAATATTAGTAATTCTAAATCACGGTCATGTAAAAAGCAATTGGGGAAAGATAGTGTGGTATACTCACTGAAGAATAATTTTTTTGCTACTAGTTCTTTCCGATCCCGGAAATGTATGAAAAAAAAGATTTTAATTACTGGTGGTGCGGGGTTTATAGGAATAAATGCTGCGGCACATTTTTTACGTAAAAAATGTGAAGTAACAATATATGATAACTTTTTCCGGAAAGGAAGTAAAGAAAACGTTCAATGGCTGCGTAGCTCAAAAAGCAGAAAACCGAATATTGTCTTAGGTGATATTTCTCGTCCCTCCAAGGATTTAACAGAGGCAGTAAAAAACGCTGACATCATACTTCATATGGCTGCACAAGTGGCAGTTACGACATCAATCAAAGACCCACTATTTGATTTCAATACGAATCTTCTTGGTACCATAAACTTACTTGAAATTATGCGAAGAGAGAAAAGTAAGGCAATCCTCATTTATGGTTCAACAAATAAAGTGTACGGATCACTCTCGTATCTTCCAATCAAAGAAAATAAACTGAGATATCAGTTTGCAAGGGAAAAACAGGGAGTGAGTGAAAATATGCCATTGGACTTTTATACACCATATGCGTGCTCGAAGGGATCTGCTGACCAGTACGTGAGAGACTATGCAAGAATTTATGGGTTAAAAAATATAGTTTTTCGTCAATCATGCATCTTTGGTCCTCACCAATTCGGTATTGAAGATCAGGGGTGGGTTGCTTGGTTATTGATATCTGCAATGCTTAAGAAGCGTGTTACAATTTATGGAAATGGAAAACAGGTAAGAGATCTTCTGTACATAGACGATCTTCTTGAGGCAATTGACCGAGCATGTGAAAGTATCAGAACTACTTCGGGTGAAATATATAATATCGGTGGAGGGATAAAAAACACGATCTCCGTCTGGTCGGAATTTGGTCCGATGATTGAAGAGATCCTCGGGGAAAAAATAAATGCAACGTATCTCCCCTGGAGGCAAGGGGACCAAAAAATTTTCTACGCAGACATCGCAAAAGCAAAAAAAGATTTTGGATGGACACCCAAGACCACCGTATCTTCTGGAATAAGAATGTTATTTCAGTGGCTTAAAGAAAATAAAAACGGATTTACGCATTTTTTTGATGAGAACAACGCTGGTTTGTACAGTGCTCAATGAAGAGCAGTCAATTCAAATATTTCTTGCATCTGTAGCTGGTCAAACAACCATACCAAATGAGGTAATCATTGTTGATGGAGGATCGATTGATCGTACAGTAGAGATAATAAAGCAATTTAGTAAAAAGGTTCAGCTTACGATTCGTATTTTTACAAAAGTTGGGAACAGATCTGTAGGGCGGAATTTTGGGATTAAAAGATCCAGAAATAAAATAATTCTCTTATCAGATGCTGGCTGTATTCTTGAAAAGAAATGGGTAGAAGAAATCACGAAACCCCTTCAATCCAGAAATATTGACGTTGTAGCAGGGTATTATAAGGGTAGAGCAAAAACGGCGTTTGAGAGATCACTTGTGCCATATGCGTTGGTGATGCCAGATAGAGTGAACAAAAAAACATTTTTGCCAGCATCTCGCTCCATGGCGATAAGGAAGTCTACTTGGAAATTACGATCGGGCTTTCCGGAGCAATTCTCACATAACGAGGATTATGTATTTGCAAAGAACTTAGAACGTTACTCAGCTAATATAGCTTTTTGTAAACAAGCAGTAGTCTATTGGATTCCTCCCAAAAGTCCTCTAGGAGCATTTATGATGTTTTTTCGTTTTGCTCTCGGAGATATGCAATCAGGATTAATTAGACTAAAGGTGATATTTTTGTTTTTGCGATATATTTTTTTCCTGGGCTTACTGTTTTTATACATTACAGGGGGTTCATTATTCCTACTGCTATTTCTTATTATGTCCGGTTGGGTCTATATTCTGTGGGCTATTAAAAAAAATTTTAAATACGTAAAAATCTGGCAAGCTATTGTCTTATTGCCATTTTTACAAATACTCGCCGATTTTGCGGTGATATTGGGAAGTCTTATTGGTTTTTTTGATCTTCTTAAATCCTGGGTGTTTAAAAAAACAGAATCTGTGATATGACAACTGTACAAATAGTAAGTTATAGACTTGTCAATTGTTGTATATTTTTTTGTAAGCACTTTATCTTGCTTTAAAGATTCTAAAGGTAAAAAAAGCAATCACGGGAATATCAAAAATCAGCGAAAATACTGCAGAGTATGCTGCTCCGACCATGCCATATCGTTGAGTTAATGGATAAATTGTAATTGCTAATATAAAAAACCTTAAAAAAGTGATAGCTGTTATATACTTTTGTTTTTTAACAGCAAGGAATAGTGCTGTTGAAGGACCTGCTAGGGTATTTATGATACCATATATTATAAGTACTTGGAGTACAGGGAGCATTGGTAACCATAGATTACCAAAAGCAAGAAGAATTATCTCCTTAGCGAGTGCAAGAATAGTGATTCCCACAAGCACTGAACAGGTAGCTACGATAAAAGTGATTTTAGAGAACGCTAAGAAAAGCCTTTTTTTATCATGCATGATCTTTGTATATACAGGGAACACAACTCGGCTAACAACATCTGAAATCTCCGCTCCTGGCTGAACTGAAATTTTTGCAGCCATTTCATATATACCAAGATTTGTAGCTCCAAATATTCTTCCGACTACTAACTCATCGCCTATTGTTGAAAAGTAGTTTAAAATGCCATATGCTGTTATCCACTTCCCTTTGTTAAATATTTCTGTAAGGTATTTTTTTTCAAGTGAAAACCTTGGGATTGGTTTGATATAGATAAAAGAAATTAGCAATTCGAGTATTGATCCTGCGAGTAATCCCCAAACGAGGCTGTATACAGAATGCGTGAAAAATGAAATACATATTGCAGTACCAGCGTCAATGGCAAATATCGATGTTCTAAAAAAGAATTCTTTATGAAAGGTGAGATTTTTTTGGAATTGAATTTCTGCCGGATTAATAAATCCACGAATAAAGGGCACGATGCTAATAAAATATAGAATATTAACGGCACTGGATATATGAAAAAAGTTAGCAATGAAGGGTGCTAAAACGATAATAAGTATGCTAATAAAACAACCTCGTATTATTGAAACAAACCAAGCAGAATTAATATATTTCTTAATTGCCTTTTCTGATTGAATGAGAAAAATGTTTACTCCAGTTTCAGTAAGGATATCAAGCAATGATAGAATAAGCGTTGCGATTCCAAAAATTCCAAATTGAGCTGGTGCAAGAAAATGGGCTAATATTGCAATTTTTAGTATGGAAATAGATCGCGACACTAATTTAGATCCAGACATCCATAATAAGCCTTTAAAAGTACGTTTTGCGTAACCCATATCTTTTTAAGTATAACAGGAGTGCAAAGCTATATGAATAAACTGTCTATATAATAATAAAGAGAATTTAGTATACAATATTTAACCATTGTTTTTATTACAGTAAGTCCTGAATTTACACACAATGAATAAGCGTCTTCAAAAAATCGTAAACAATATAAAGATTTATCAACACGATATCGAAACAAAGGGTTTATACTGGTCGATCGTACATAGGCTCTATGTATTTCCTGTAGTGAGACAAATTTTAACGCCTATCATAAATACACTAAAACCGAGTCATCTTAATATTGAAGGTAATAAGTTTTATATAGATAAATGGGATGATGTAATTTCACAGGAATTAATATTGAGTCACAAATGGGAAGAATATGAAACAGAACTGTTTAAGAAGAATATAAAAAAAGGGGATATCATCTTAGATATAGGTGCGCATATTGGATATTACACCCTAATTGCTGCTCGAATCGTAGGTAGTAATGGGCGAGTTTACGCATTTGAGCCAGACCCGAAAAATTTTAGCCTCTTAAAGAAAAATGTTGAGGAGAATAGGTATAAAAATGTGGTGTTAATCAATAAAGCTGTTTCGGATACGGATGGTGATTTGAAGCTATTCTTAGCTAGCAAAAACACTGGAGATCATCGAATTTACAAACCAAAAGAACGCAGGAAATCTGTTAAAATTCAGTCTATTACATTAGACAATTTTTTTAAAAATAATTATCGAGTTGATTTGATAAAGCTTGACATTCAAGGATCAGAAGTACGTGCTATTAAAGGCGGACAAAAAATAATCAAATTAAATAAAAACATTAAAATCTTAACTGAATTTTGGCCTCGTGGACTAAAATTGAGTGGAAGTTCGGCTAACGAATATATTGGGTTACTTACTGAAAACAAGTTTCAAATATACGATGTTAACAAAGATAAGAAAGCGACAAAGTTAATCAGCGCTAAAAAATTACTTACTCCGATTGAATCTGATGTTCACGACTTTAGGAATATATTTTGTGTGAAAAAGGATATTTAGGCATTCCTCATAAAGATATTCTGCTGTAAGTATCTATGTGCTTGGATGCGTCTAATGATTTTAATCCAAGTATTGTGTTGTTCTGCGCGTATTCTTATATGCTGTAAAATAATAAAGAGCTCATTTTTTTGCGGCAACTCGTTAGGTTATGATACAAAGCTAAATGATATAATTGCATGATTCATGAAGATCGCATTTTTCCACGAAGTTTCACAAGGGGGAGCAAGAAGAGCAGTATTCGAATTTGCGAAAGTACTTAAAAAAAGACACGTTGTTGATCTTTATTATACTGACGAAAAAGAAGAAAACACTGCTAAGGATATTTTTGTCGGAACTTATTTTTATAAATTTATCCCGAAACAATGGATTGGAAAAGATTGGAAACGAAAGCTTTATAAAGACACAATTGAATTGATTGCACTTTTTCTTCTTCATAGAAAGATTGCAAATGTTATTAATAAAAAATCATATGATGTGGTCTTTCTTAGCCCCTCAAAATTTACACAGGCCCCTTTTTTATTGCGTTTTCTGTCAACAAGGAAGGTATATTATTGTCAAGAACCGCTAAGGATAGTTTACGAAAAAGCACTTGCTGTACCTACCTCTTGGCCACTTTCCAGAAGAATCTATGAAGGAGTGAATCGGTATATGCGCAAATGGATAGATAGGAGCAATCTAGGGTTTAGTGATACAATTTTGGCAAATTCAAAGTTTTCAAAAGGAAATATTGCAAGAGCATACAAAAGGGATAGTGCTGTTTGCTATATGGGAGTAAATCCAAAAAGTTTTGTTCCATCAAGAAGAGAAAAAAAGTATGATGTTCTTTATGTGGGTGCTTTGGACAAGACTGACGGCTATGATTTATTACTCGAAGCGATAGATAAAATGAAGAAGAAGCCGTTAGTGAAGTCACTTCTTAGGGAGAGGGTGTGGATTGATAATGATAAACAGATGGCACGTCTCTATCAGAACGCAAAAGTCATTGTATGTTTGGCCAAAAATGAACCTTTTGGCCTGATTCCTTTGGAGGCAATGTCGTGCGGTATTCCAATTATTGCGGTGAATGAGGCTGGGTATAAAGAAACTGTACGCCACAAAAAAACAGGGATTCTCATAAGGAGAAACCCTGAAGCATTGGCACGAGCGCTGTCGAATGTGCTGCAGAGTAAAGATGTACGTGAAAAGATGGGAAATCTGGCGAGAAAAGACATGGTCGAGAATTGGTCTTGGAAAAAAAGAGAAAAAGCACTTGAGGGCATTTTTAAACATGGTACAGAAAAATCCTAATGTTACCATATCTGTAGTATTTATTTACTACAATACTCCCAGAGAAATTGTTGAGGCAGTTGATTCGTTTGAAAAAACGGTAGGAAATATTAGTAACGAAGTCATCGTTGTTGACAATAATTCTTCATTAAAAATCCCGCTTAAGGTTATTCGAAACAAAAAAGTAAGTGTCATAAAAAACAAAGAGAACAAAGGGTACGGTGCAGCGATAAACCAAGCTGCTCAGAAAGCAAATGGAAAATTCCTTCTCATTGTTAACCCAGATGTTATTTTTTATCAAGATTCAATTCGTACACTGCATTCTTATTTAGAAGATCATCGGGATGTAGGCCTGGTTGGGCCAAGAATGGTTTCACAAGAACAGAAAAGACTCCCGACAATTACAAAGCTTCCTTTTTTACCCTCAGCACTCATCGTGTATTCTTTCATTCATAAACTCTTGCCAAATAATTCTATCTCCCGTTCTTTTTTTTACCAGGATATGAAAATTAATATCCCAACACCCGCCCCAATGTTAAGTGGAGCATGTCTTCTTGTCAGAAGATCACTATTTGAAGAAATTGGTGGGTTTGATGAAGAATTTTTTCTTTACTTTGAAGAGTCGGATTTTTGCCAGAGGATTGCAGCTTTGGGATATAAGGTGATGTACATACCTACTGCGACTGTTTTTCATCATGTCGGAAAAAGCCTTGCGGATAAAGAGAAGATTAATAGATATTTCGTAAGAAGCAGGTTTTTATTTTTTAAAAAATATCATGGTTTTTTGCCTGCAGTTCTTGCAGAAGCGTTTTTACGTTTCGTGACACTGAACAATCTGATATTACTTGGAGTTCTAGGATTAAGTGCGTTCCTTTTTTTCTATCGGCTTAATGAATTCATGATGTTTTTCGGGGACTTCGGCCGTGATTTTCTCGCAGCAAGGGATATGCTCCTTTCAGGCAAAGTGCCCTTAGTCGGTATTCCATCATCAGTTGTTTGGCTTCATCAGGGGCCTCTCTCGATCTACCTCATAGCAATTTCATTATGGGTCGGAAGATTTAATCCATCCGCTCCCGCTTATTTTTATGCTGGTTTTGGAGTTATCACAACATACCTTATTTTCAGGATGGGAAGTGAACTGTTTGACAGGAAAGTCGGAATTTTATCTGCCATTTTTTTTACAACATCACCTTTGGTTTTGGTAAACGTAAGGATGCCCTATCACACTGCTCCTATTCCATTTTTTAGCTCAATTTTTCTTTTTTTTCTTTGGAGTTTTTTAACGAAAAAGAAATATCCCTTTGTATTGGGCCTCAGCATCGGTTTACTTTTGCTTCTTGAGCTGTCAAACGCGGTATTAGTGCTTCTACTTATCATTATGTATCTGATCAACCGAACAATCTTTAACAAAAAGCATATCCTACGAGGAATTGCTGGTTTTTTTGTCGGTGTTCTTCCGTTTCTTATGTATGATCTTACTCATGGAGTCGTTCAAACATTTGGTTTTGTCCTTTGGATTGCAAACAGGGTGAGGCTGTTTCTCGGTCTGACCTTCTCAGGTACTTCAACGTCGTCAAACGCATCGGGAGCAGTCAGTACAGTTTTTGATCAGGTTAGAAGACTGATTTATCCTCAGGATGTAATGATCGTCATCATTGTCTTAGCACTTTTGTTCTTAGTTTTGTTTATGAATAAGTTCGGAGTTAAGACAAAAAAAGAAACAGGCTTACTAGTATGTTTTTTGTGGATTGTTACTGCATTAATAGGTTTTATTGTCCATTCGGCTCCTGGTACTGCGTATTTTCCTTTACTCTTTGTCCCTTGTTCGCTTCTCATCGGGTACACTTGGAGAACTTTTTCCCATATCTGGAAACCTTTCTTCCTCTTCTTCTTGATACTCGTGATGTCCAATTCAATTTACACCGTCCAAAATCACTACCTTCTCAATAACAGATCTTTTCATGGTTCAAATGCGAGAGGGTGGGCATACGTATTTGGTGAGACGTTGACGGAGCGTTTGGAAGCGGCTTCATTTATGGTAAAGAACGCAAAAGGAAAGCGAGTGCATATATCCGGAGGCGGGTTTTTGGCAAAATTTTCAGCATCAGTTGATAATTACCGGTACCTCACTTGGTGGCTCGAAAGAGGCAGTAACAAATCACAAGGAACCATCCGTTATGTACTTTATGAAAATATCAAAGAAATTCCTGAAGGAGCGAAAATCCTTTACACAAATTCTTTTGTTTATGTTACGGAAGATCAATCATAGTCTTATCGTTTTTGCCTCGTTCTGCCTCTTTCTTTTTGTTGTATCTTTTTTTATCAAGGACGTATATTTCCCTTCAGATATTCTGTATTACTTCCCAATTTTTTCAGCGAGTCATTGGCAGTCTCCCCATAACTCACTCCTTGCAGATCCTGTATTTCAGTTTGAGCCATGGAGGCATTTTATGAAAGAGCAGATACTAAACGGAAGGCTTCCTCTCTGGAATAATCTGAACGGATTAGGGGTTCCGTTTCTTGCAAATCCTCAAACAGCGATTTTTTTCCCGCTTACAGCTATCTATATACTTTTTCCGCTTACCCAGGGTCTCTTTCTTATGTATTCGCTCAAGGTTTTTCTTTTCGCATTTTTTACCTACCAATTACTCAGAAATTTTTCACTTTCCAAAAGATCTGCTTTTTTGGGTGCGTTTGCAGCCTCCTTCTCATCGTTTTTTGTGACATGGCTCCATTGGCCGCATACGAACGTCTTTCTCTTTCTTCCCATCATGCTACTTCTTGTAGAAAGAGTAAGGAAAGCGAAGAATCAGATTATTTGGCTCATTTTGTTTTCGCTTAGTTCTGCGCTCGCCTTCTTCGGAGGACACCCAGAGACTTTTTTTCAAATAACACTTGTAGTAGCTGGATTTTCGGCTTTCCGATGCTTAAGAAATAAGAAAACGTTGCTTCTGTTGGGAGCGTATGGTTTTCTTGGTGTAGCACTTGCCGGAGTTCAGCTTATTCCCTTTCTTGAGTACTTGTTCCTAAGCTCCCAGTTGTACCTTCGTTCGTTTTACACAATTAGTAATTCACTACCACCCGTTTCTTCGATCCAGCTGCTTTTCCCATTTGTACTGGGTGCTCCGCATCAGTCGTATTACAAATCCTTTCCTACAACGAATTTTCAAGAATCTGCCGGGGGGTACGTTGGTCTTGTTTTACTCTTTTTAGCATTAGCTGCTGTAGTGAGACTCAGCAAAAGTACGCTCATACGTTTCTGGACAGTTATCGCAGTAGCCAGTGTTGGATTGGCATATGCAATTCCTCCGTTTTCAATCATTTCTCATCTTCCGATTTTTGACGAGAATGTAAATCAGCGATTTATTGCCGTCTTTGGATACTCAGTAATCCTGATGGGGTCAATCATGATTGATTGTATTCTTAACGACAAGAACGGCAGAACGAAGAAATTAATCCTTGTCTCTACTGGTATTTCCATAGCTTGTATTCTTATTTCGTTTTTTCTTCCTCGACTGGGGATACTAATGAATATAACTGCCCCACAAAAATTTCTTATTTTATTAAGGGATCACATTATTCTTCAGCTCATAAGCTCTGTTCTTTTTCTTAACACCCTTCTTTTTATGAGAAGAAATAAATTTATCCAATTTATTTTTCTATGTATTTTTCTTTTTTTGCAAACTGGTTTACTTTTTTGGGATTATAATCCATTTACAAAAAAAGTGGATTATTATCCGGAAGCTACATTAACAAAAAAGTTGCAGTCTTTACCAACAGGAAACATTCTAGAACTCGGCAATCCGTCTCTTCGTGCGGAAAGCAATATGATCTATCATCTGCCTTTGCTGAAAGGGTATGATGCTCTGGGGGTTAGGAAGTATGATTTGGTGTTAGAAAGTGCCTTCCCGGATAGAAATTTTTGGGGAAATCCGGAGGATGTTTCAGAAAATGCACTTCAGGCGCTTGGAGTCAAATATATAGTTTCAGATTTCGACCTCCGTTTGATACGTCAAAGAGTAAATCATGAAACGACAACGCTTCTTCCGAAGCTTACCAAAAATCATACGTTTCTTGTCGAGCTTACACCACAACACACGAGGGTAAGAGGCATACGGCTTCTGACGGCAAATTATAATAGAGCAAATTCCTGCATCGTTACGCTCACTATCCTTTCTGAAAAATCCAGTCTCAAGAGCGGTACATTTCCCTGCGCGAATGCGAGGGATAAAATGTTCTACTTTCTTCCGATCTCGGTTGACTTGGACATACATAAGAAATATTTGATAGAACTCACCAGTAACGGTAGCGAAAGTAACTCGATTGCGTTGTGGGGGGCCAGTACACCATACCTGGATGTATTTTATGAAAACACGAAACAGTCATTTCTGAAACCTCTTTCACAAGAAGCGGGAAGCTATCTCTTTCTCTATCCTAAGGCAGAAGATATTCGGTATTCCGGAGAATATTCGTTTCTGTATCACACTTCCGGAGAGGTTCAAATAGAAACGGCTTCCGATAAAGCGGAGGTAATGGAAATAAAAATGACAAACTATCCCGGGTGGCGAGTGACGATTGACGGATTGCCTCAACGTCTGGAAGAAGACAATGTATTTTTGACTTTCCCCGTTCCTTCCGGAAATCATTTGATCAGCGCACGGTATCTTCCGAAGTCTTTTTTAATCGGAATATTAGTAAGTTTTGCGTCTGGACTTTTTTTGCTTCTCAAACTATTTCGAACAATCTATAGAAGTTCGTGGTGGGAAACAAAATGGAAGAATTTGAATGTACTTGCAAAGCGCTCCGGGAAAATTCCTTTCTGGGAGCACGCCGTTGTAATCTTCTTCGGAATCT
Organism: bacterium; assembly: GCA_030698775.1. GTDB lineage: Bacteria > Patescibacteriota > Microgenomatia > Levybacterales > UBA12049 > JACPGQ01. Next base: position 7,790 of record JAUYMJ010000101.1, on the reverse strand, counting down.
GGTGTGCAATAATCACGTATCTTCTCTTTTTTTCTCTATATAAAATTCATTTTACCATGCCAGAAACAACATCTATCAATTGGCTTACCGTCCACAATTATCCCAGGCAGCAGGACTATTTTTATTTCAGTACCGCATTTGCCTATATCCTTTTTATCGCTATCTTCATATGGATACTCTGGTTATGGAAAAAAAGCAAATAATATTACTTCTCATTGAGGTTTTTTGTATCTTCTTTTTTCTGTTCTTTATTGGTTCTGGGATTGTTTCAAGCCCGATATACGGAGATATTAACGTCATAGACGAAGGTCAGTTCGGGGCATGGGTAAGCCATATGCTCCGTGGAGAACATTTGTATAAGGATACGTATGCTGCATACGGACCACTCTATATATATCCTTCATATGTACTCAGCAAACTATTTGGTCCTTCCCTCTTTCTCATAAGAATTGTCTATATAGTCTGTAGTGTTTTTTTTGCGCTCGTTATCGTCCGATTACTTATGCACACGCTTAGAATAAGGTATCCGTTACAAATTTTTACTGTTTTGTTACTGCTTATTATTCCAGGGGTTGGTATGAGGCAGGGAATTGGACTTCTCACAATTTTACTCTGTTTTATTGCAGTAAAGGGAATGCGTTTTCGTTGGTTTATTGCTGCGGGGTTGTCACTTGGGTGCAGTTTTCTTATAAGTACAGAAATTGGAATTTTTAGTACTGTCATTTGTGGGTTGCTTTTTTTCATAGAACTAATAGCGGCAAAGAAGCCTTTGATCATCCTCAGAAGGTTTGCGTTGTTTATTTTTTCGCTTGTTTTTCTCCTCTCTTTATTTTTTCACTGGGCAGATAGGGAAGGGTGGTTTTTTTATTATTTCTCATCAACGCTTGACGACTTAGTTACTTATTCGGGGATAAATCTGCCAATCGGAAAGAATTTCCCAAATGCTTTGGTGCTCATTCCCCAATCGTGGTCCATTATCAAATGGGTAAAGTACATAGTTTCCAAAGAGCTCCTACTGTATTGGATTTACTTTTTTTACATCATCACTTTTTGTTTCCTGTTTATTCGGACGGTACTACGAAAAGCAAAGGGGGATGATTTGTTGATTTTTCTTATTTCGCTTTACGGATTATTGCTCTCAATGATTCTCATCGGAAGGTCAGGACATTTTTCATTCACTTTAGCCCCGGTATTCATAATCGTTGCATTTTTCCTGAACCAACTCATGCCTCTTCTTTCTCATGGACGTTCCCGGTACGAAAAGTTTTTTATGATTTTTTTCACGGCAATACTCATTCTTTTTTCGGTCCGTATTGCTTCCATATACTATCCGCATTTCCCAAAAGTACTTCTTCTTCCATCCGCTATTATGAGTGACAAAAACAACCCTAAATATGTCGGACCGATTTTCATATCTGCTCCGCAGGCAAAATCTTTTTTTACTATACAAAATTTCATCGAAAAAAATACATTACCTACGGATGCTGTATTTTTCATCGGTAATGAACCCGTCATGTATCTCATAGTGAATAGAAGTAATCCAGCACGATTTGACATCCCCGAAGTGGCAAGTATAAAAGAGAAGAGGCTAGAAATAGTAAATAATCTTACGAGAGACAAAACAAAATACATTATTGATGACTCACAAGCATGGTCAGCAGATGAGGTGAGTAACTGGCAACGTCTTCCTGAAGTAAGGTCGTACATTCTCAAGAATTACACACCAAGACGATTGGAGAACTTTACGATTTATGAGAGAGATGCGGAGAAATAGTACTGTTTTTGATGATCTTCGGTTTTGGGAGGGGAATAATAAAATCGCCCTTAAAACCTTTTTCGACCAATTTTGGCATTAACTCATTAGCTATATGCCATGAGAGCAGGAGTGCGTATTCGGGTTGATCCTGAATAAGTTTTTTTTCTTCAAGTATTGGGATGATCGTCCCCGGAATACAGTTGCCTATTTTATAGGAACCTTTTACCTCTACAACACAGTCAAGGATATTTTCATCTAACCCAACATAATTGATAAGTGTTGATGCCCTCGAGGGAGCACTTATCCCGTAAATATGCCTATTATCTTTTTTAATTTTTAAAAGCATACTCGATAGAGCGAGTTTTGAGAGCATTGTTTTTCTGGAAAATTCTTTGAGGACAGCTGTATTTGTCACAATATTGCTCTCTTTTTTGAGCTGATTCACAACAGATATGTTTTGAGGGTAGTCATCCTTTCTTGCCGCGTAGACCCTGATCGAACCACCATGGGAGGGAATATTTTTTACATGAAATACTTCAAGCCCGTGCTTCTTGAGTAAACCCTGAAGGCTTAGTAGCGAATAATACCTAATGTGCTCATGATAGATCGTATCGTACTGTACATTCTCCAAAAGGGGGAGCAAGTAGTGGGATTCGGAGATGAAAACACCTTTTTCGTCCATAAGACTGATAATTCCTTCAATCACAGTGTGGATATTTTCCATATGCGCAAAAACATTTGCGGCAGTAATCACTTTTGCTTTTCCATATTTATTTTTAATTTCTTTTACAACACCTGGTGTAAAGTAATCTATAATTGTAGGGATTCCATTTTTTATTGCGATCCTGCCGATTTCTTCGGGTGTGACCCCGAGCACCCTATGCCTGCTTTTAAAATGAGAAAGAAGCGTGCCATCGTTTGATCCGATGTCCACAATTAAGTCACCCCGCGAAAGCGATAGAAGTTGGGAAGACTCTTTGTAGAGATCAGCAAAATTATCGCGGAGGACTTTTGTTGTCCCGCTTGTGTACGGATATTCGGGAGGAAAGAGAATCAGTGGGTCAACTATCAGTCCGAGTTGGGCCAAATGGCATTTAGGGCAATACAGAAGCTGCGTAGGGTAACTTGGTTGCTCCGTGGGTATTGTACCGATAGGTACAAGTTTGTTTACCGGTGGAAGGTAACCCAAAAAAAGTATAGACCCCAATGTTTTACTCGAACAATTTTGACACCTGTCTACGGCGATACTTGAGCCGGTTGCGAATGCGGAAGGAAATGGTTTTCTCTGTCTCATAAATGATGACGGTTATTGTACCACAGGAAGGTTTTCTTAAGTCCTTCAGCTAATGATATTTTTGGGGAAAAGCCGAGTTTGCGAAGTTTTGTAATGTCCGGGCACCTTCTTTTGACACTTCCTGGTTTCAGAAGTGTGTGGGAAATAGTAATTTCTTTTCCGCTTATTTTTGCTAAAAGCATTGCAAGATTTTTCATGGAAATTTCTTCATCGGTTCCGATGTTATATACCTCTCTGTGTTTGCCTTTTTTTAGCAGGAGAAGGATCCCTTCTACAAAATCATCAATATAAATAAACGAACGCGTCTCGTTTCCTGTTCCTTGTATTGAAAGAGTGTTGCCTTGAATATGTTGTAATTTAATCAATAACTCCGGAATCACGTGCTCAGTCCCCATAGCAGGACCATAGACATTGTGCGGACGGAATATAACCGCTTTTTTTAAGAACGTTGCCCCCAGATGGTAGGTTAGAAGTTCTGAAATAATTTTTCCTCCGGCATAGGAATACCTTGGGTTAGTCAGCGATGGGATAAAGTAGGGCACATCTTCCGGAGTTGGAACAGACGGAGGAGTTTGGTAAACCTCCGAACTTGAGGCAAGAAAGAGCTCGGATACGTTTTTTTCTCTTGCTGCATCCAGAATATTTATCATCCCCTTTACTCCTACAGACAGAACGAGATCGGGTTTTTCGTAGAAGTATTTCGTTCCGTTTATATAGGCAAGATGAATAATGCTGTCTATTCCGTGACTTGCTCTTAAGACAACCGATGCGTCGCGAATATCGCCTTTAATGTATTCCACTTGAGCATTTTTTTCCAGTTCGGTATTTTTATTTCGAAATTCATTGTCAAGAATTCTTACCGCGCTCTTCTCCTTGAGAAGAGTTTTGGCTATATATGAACCGATAAAACCCGTACCCCCAGTGATCAAGATTTTTTTCATGTTATGACTATTATAGATTTACTCGATTTGGTTGTAAATAAACCCAGATTCTCTTGCTTTTCACTCATGTATCATCTAATATCTCTCTATCTTGTGAAGAAGAACGTTCTCGCATCAACCCGTAGACCCCGTAAAAAATCCGTTGCCGTTGTCGGAATCGGTAGAGTAGGATTACCACTTGCTCTGATACTGGCCAGCAAAGGTCTCACAGTATACGGATTGGGAAGAGACAAAGAAAAAATCACAAAAATCAATGATGGTGTGATGCCCTTTCTTGAAAAAGGTGCTCCCACACTTCTCCGTCAAGTCAGGAAAAAGCGATTTTTTGCTACGACAGATTACTCGGTAATCAGCTCGTGCGATTTTATCGTACTCACATTAGGTACACCGATCGATGAAAATATGAATCCGGTATTTTCACAAATAGAGAAAGCAATCGGTGAAATGAAGCGATATATCCGTAAAGAGCAAACGCTTATTTTGCGAAGCACGGTAAGTCCCAGGACAACCCGGTATGTTAAATCGCTCCTTAATGACGTTGAAGGAATAAAGGTCGGGCATAATTTTTTTCTGGCATTCTGTCCTGAGCGGATTGCCGAGGGAAGGGCTCTTGAAGAAATTGCAACAATTCCACAAATGGTAGGAGGAGTTGATGAGAAAAGTACAATCAAAGCAAAAGAACTTTTTCGTTTATTGGGGGTAGATACGATTTTGACTGATGATATTTCAGCAGAGCTTGCAAAATTGTTTACCAATATGTATAGGTATATCAATTTCGCCATGGCAAATGAGTTTATGGTTTTAGCTGATTACTACCAAAGAGATATCCACACAATTGTCCAGCTTGTAAACTATGGTTATACGAGAGGTGGCGTCAGTCTTCCGGGTTTTACGGCTGGGCCTTGTCTTTTCAAAGACGGTTTTTTTATGATCTCTGAGCTTCCGTTTGCCGACCTATTTCTCACCAGTTGGAAGATCAATGAATCGGTCCCTCTTTTTTTAGTAAAAAAATTGAGGGATGCAACAGATCTTGTAAATAAAAAAGCAGTAATTTTAGGACTCGCATTTAAAGCTGAAATCGATGATGTCCGGGCATCGCTCAGTTTCAAAGCGAAAAAAGCCCTTCTTCGTGAACGAATGACAGTCATCTTGCATGACCCGTACGTGAAGGATACGCAAGGTCAGGGACTCGTTCCTGACGTCTATGATGCGGTGAAGCATGCAGATGTCATTTTTGTCGGAACAAACCACAAGATGTATTCGTCTCTTGATATTCCCCGGATCAAACGTCTTGTTAATAAAAACTGCATGGTTTGTGATATCTGGAATGTTTTTGGCAGTGGAAAAATTCTTTTTCCTTTGGAGGAGCTTACGCACTAAAGGTCTACGCAATTGTTGCATTAGGGATCCGAACTCTGACATTTCGATTCCCACGGAGAAGTCGGATGTGCCTTAATCCGTAGAAAAACCAACGCAAATATTCTTTCACCCATGGTCCTATCCGAAAAGTTGACTTTCCCCCGTAAAGTCTGTCAATTGAGATGATAGGGACTTCACCCAATTGCAAACCTGCGATTTGTGCCTTCATCGCCATCTCAAAAACAACTGCCCACCCTACAGGCTTTGACGAGAGTGTCATATATTTCAAAATATCTTTCCTGAACATTTTAAATCCGGTTGTTGCATCAGAGAACGCCGAGCCACAGAAGATATGGAATAACCTATTGGCAACATAGGATAAGGTTGCCTCAAGTAACGATCCGCCAAGCCGTCTGCCACCATATTTGTATCTTGTACAGCTGATAAAGTCACACCCTTTCTTCATAAGTAATACCATGTCTTCAATGGCCAATGTCGGACCAACATCATCGACTGCGAGTATGAGAATATATCTGCCGGTGGCTTTTCCAATCCCAACTTTGAGTGCATTTATCACACCTTTTCCGTATGGGTTAAATACTGGCTTGATATGCGGATTTTTTCTTTTTATGTTCCGTATCGTCGGGATTGTGTCATCCGACTGATCGTCATAAACAATCAGTATCTCATGGGAAATACTCAGTACAGTGTTGAGAATTTTAAGCATGAGGACGATATTGATTCCTTCATTTCGGACAGGAAGAAGAATGGATAAGGTAGGTTCCTGCCTAATTCTTTTTTTCATTGGAATAAAAGCGCCTGATAGCTTTGCAGACGTCCTCAACGTCTTTGTCGGTCAAAGTAAATGATGAGGGAAGCCATATCGCCTGTGGAGATGAATTTGTGCTTACCGGAAACTTAGTATTTGATTGTTTGTAATACGCCTGTGTGTGGATTGGATGCCAATACCTTCTGCAATGGATATTTTTACTCTTTAAGTACGAATCGAGCTCATCCCTTCGGTCAGCAAGTGCATCTGTCCACTGTGGTAATTCGCCATTGTCTATCTGGAATGGAAGAAGGCTGAACCCCGGAATGTTCTCGAGTCCAGTTTTATAAAGCCGATAATTTTTTTTCATCCGAGTTATGCGTTTTTTTAAATAAGAAAGTTGGCCGATCCCGACAGCCGCTTGCAAATCAGTAAACTTAAAGTTAAAGCCAAGACCAGGATGAATATCATCTCCCCCTGTCCCTCTCACCGGTCTTCCCTGGTCTTTCAGCATTTTTAGTTTCAGGTAAAGGCTGTCACTGCTTGTTACAATAAGCCCACCCTGTCCTGTGGTGATTGTTTTCGCAGGCGAGAGGGAGAAACACCCAGTATTCCCGTATGTTCCGAGGTATATTTTCTCGTGCTTTGACATGAAGGCTTCAGCGGCATCTTCGATGACAAAGAGCTCGTGTTTTCTTGCGAGGGTTATAATTGTCTTCATATCTGCACCCCGTCCGCTGACATGAACCGGGATGATCGCTCGTGTCCGTTTTGTGATGGAGCGTTCTATTTTTTTAGTGTCAATGGTGAGTGTTTTTGGGTCAACGTCAGCGAGGATTGCTTTCGCACCTGTCATTTCGACCGCATTTGCAGTTGCAATAAATGAAATATCAGGAACAATCACTTCATCTCCCTGAGTTATCCCTGCCGCTTTTAACGATAAAAACATTCCAGCGGTAGCACTCGTTACTGCGAGTACATGCCTGACTCCAAGCAGTTTTGCAATTTTTTTCTCAAAGATACCTGTCAGGACTCCTTCATTTGGAAATGCATTTGAGAGCACATCTCCTATCAGATGTCGTTCCATTTCTCCAAATTGTGGCTGCCACCAAGGAATATTTTTCATACGTTTTCTTTTTTTAGGTATTTTTCGTCAACGATCACCATTTTCGTCTTTCCCAGCATAAAACTCGGAGGAGGAAACGGTTCAAACGTCATTGCCCTAATAAAGTTGCATATTTTTTTGCCGTCCCAGTTCCAGTCAATCTCTCCATCGTTCGGAAGATTTTTTTTGTAAAATGTTGCTCTCTTTTCATTTTGTCTTTTTTTAGGAATTTTATTGCCACGTATCCAATCTTGCAGAAATTTAATAAACAATTTCCCACCCTCTTTGGTACATTTATCATACAATGACTTCGCGGTGTCGTCGAGTTTAATTGCTATTTTCTTTTGCGAGATGATTGGACCGGAATCAATGCCGTTATCCATCCAATGTAGTGTGACGCCGGTTTCCCGCTCGCCATTAAAGATTGCCCAGACTGTAGAATATCTCCCGCGGTATTTGGGGAGAAGAGCGGGATGGATATTAATACATCCAAGGACAGCAATTTTTAATATTTCACTTGGTAGTATCTGTGTACTGCCGATGCAGAAAATAATCTCAGGGTCTAT
>JAUYMJ010000090.1 GCA_030698775.1 bacterium | reverse complement strand
AAACAGTACGATCTTCTCAAAAGAACAGCTCGGGAAATCAGGCGTCTCAATCGCCTACGGAACAGAGCAAATCTATGCATTCAATCTCTTTTACCACTTAAAAAACAGTAATCTTTTCCCTATACGAACCGAGATCGCCCTTCCGCCTACGACCAACTACCAAAATATTTATCTTGAGTATATGAACCCCAAGCCTCTCAATATCACTCTTGATAAAGACGGAAACTGGCTTGCCAGCTACCGCTTAGCGCCGTCACAAAGAGTGAACGTGCAAGTACGAGGGACTGCTGTTGTATCATTACTGCCTAAAAAGTCACCTCTCTCAGCTGAAGAAGCACAGCTATATCTCGATGCAAAACCGTACTGGGAGGTTGAAAACCCAGAGGTGATGAAGTTGGCAACACAGCTAAAAACCCCAAAAGCGATCTACGATTACCTGGTAAAAAATCTGACGTATGACTTTTCCAGAGTTGAGGAAAATAGGCCACGGCTTGGTGCGCTTGGAACCCTCAAGCAGAAATCCTCTGCAGTGTGCCTTGAATTTACCGACCTATTTATCGCACTCGCCCGGGCTGCAGGTGTCCCAGCACGTGAGGTGGATGGCTATGCTAACACAGAAAACTCAAAACAGCGGCCGCTCTCCCTGGTGAAAGATATCCTCCATGCGTGGCCAGAATATTATGACTTTAAGAAACAAACATGGGTTATGGTCGACCCGACGTGGGGAAATACGACAGGAGGGGTTGACTACTTTGATGTATTGGATTTTGACCATGTTGCGTTTGTACTTCGCGGAATAGACAGTGAGTACCCTGTCCCGGCAGGAGGGTATAAGTATGATGAGGACGAGAATCTGAAAGATGTCAATGTCACGTTTCCGAGAAGGTTTTCGGTCCCGCCGACAAGCGTAACAATTGAGAACGATACAGACAAGCCACACTATTCCCTCCTTCCGCTAACAGCTACACTCACAGTTAACAATACCGGTGAAGGAATGGTAACTGCCCAAAAAATCCGCATTGAAAGTACTGGATTAACTCCGAGCGTGCAGACTGTTGCGACATCAGCCATACCGCCTTTTGGCCACAGTGATTTACCTGTAGTGTTTAAGCCTGTCCCGATTTTGACAAACACGTCCTTCCCCCTTACAATTACGATTGCCGGAATTACGCTTAGCGAATCGATTCGGGTGACTCCGCTTTTTCTCTCAATCTATGCAGTAATCGGAGGACTATTTATTGCGTTACTCACGATCATCATATTCATCGTTACCAAAAAAACCGGGCGTGTACCGCTTCCTGGAAAGTGATAGGCAACTCCTGTATGTCGGAAAAGCAATTGATCTTAGGTCCCGGGTTTCGTCTTATTTTGCGAATGTAAAGCTCCTCGGGGAAAAAACCAGAGTCATGGTGTCCCAGATTGTCGCAATCGAGGTGACAGTCGTCGAGTCCGAGATCGAGTCATTACTCCTTGAAGCGTACCTCATCAAAAAATTTCAACCCAAATACAACATCAGGATGGCTGATGGAAAATCGTATCCCCTGATCCAAATTACCAAAAAAGATGCCTACCCGGCCGTCCTTTTTGCAAGAAAACCTGAGGATACTGGTTCTTTGTATTTCGGTCCGTATCCAAGCAGTGGGTCGGTAAAAACCGTCCTCCGTCTTCTCCGGCGGGCGTTTCCCTATGTATCGGTCAGACACCATCCAAAAAGAGTATGCCTGTACCATCATCTGGGTCTCTGCCCCTGCCCGCCTGTGTTTGATTCACCTGAGCTACAAACGTCATACAAGCGGCAAATCCGCCACATCATCGGAATTCTTGAGGGAAATGCGAGAGGGATACTCAGGGAGCTTGAGAAAGAGCGAAACAGCCTCACAAAAAACGAGCTTTTCGAAGAAGCAAAGGAAACCCAAAAACAAATCAGCGCACTCTCCTATATTACACAGCCTGTCAGACAAGCGTTTGAGTATGATGTGAACCCGAATCTAAGAAGTGATATCAGGCAAAAAGAATTGGACGATCTGAGGGATGCTCTCACCGGCCACGGAATGAGAGTGAAGATGCCCAAAAAAATTGAGTGTTACGATATCTCAAATATCCAGGGCACAAATGCAACGGCGTCTATGGTCGTATTCACCGACGGGGAGAAAGACGGCAATTTATACAGAAAATATAAAGTCAGAAGGGAGCAAACGCCTGATGATTTCGCAAGCATGGAGGAAGTTTTGACGAGACGGCTCAAGCACACCGAGTGGGCGTACCCGGATCTGATAGTCGTTGACGGAGGGAAAGGGCAGATCACAAGCGCCCTTAAGGCTTTGGCAAAATATAACCTAGAAATACCTCTGATAGGGTTAGCGAAGAGGGAAGAGACAATAATAGTACCAATTTCAAATTTCAAATTTAAAATTTCAAATTTTGTGGAGGTCTCTCTTCCTAAAGACTCACCTGCTCTACTACTTTTAAGAAGAATCCGCGACGAAGCGCACCGGTTTGCGATAACCTATCACCGAAAACTGAGAAGTAAAGCAGCCACCATTTAGCCAATATGCAACAACTTGTTGACATGTATTAGGAATAGGGTTATAAAACTTTTATGGAGGCATTATCACCTGCTGTAACTACGGATCAGTTGACAAAACCTACTAGAGAACCTCTTATTGTTCAGTTTGACATGCCTTTTGATTTGCCTGAGGATATTAACTTAGATCCGGACAATGAAGACAAGATTCTGGATGCTAATGATAATGGTACTATCGTCGATGTGGTCGATTTTCGAGTGGATAATTCTTATTTAACGGGAGATATCCAAGTCATTCACGCCGATACAAACTTTGAAGACCACAACATGCCGGTTCGTCGGTCAGGTGGTCCCACCGGACCATATACGTTTGACGCGAATTTTTATCGTGTTTTCTATCATGATCCTGAGTATCGTATGGAAATGGTGAGAGGCGGAGACATATTTTTTTCTGAAATGGAAGCTGACCATATGAACAAAGATACGGGTGAATGGGAAGCATTTTCCCAGTCTTGGCATGAACCACAATCAAAAGGTTATGTTATACCACTTTTCAAAGTAGGTGATTTTCCAAGATTTGTTCTTCGTCAACAGAGTGTTTTAGTAACTCCTGCAGAGTGAGGCTAGTTGCCATTTCTTGATACCGTATACTCGTACGGGAAATAGAGAAATGCTGCGGGGGAGTCGGCGAGGAGATATTTCTGGAAGTCGTTGTAGATGTCTTTTCTTTCTTTTAAAACCGTTGTTTTTCTTCCGTCTTCAAGAAGCTTGTCAATCCGCGTGTTTTTAAAATGAGTGATATTGTTTGCCGATGTCGAATGCCACAGCGAATACTGGTCTGGGTCACGGGGAATTGAGAAATCCCCCAGGTATACCTGAAATGAATCGGGTCTCCCGTCTACCTCTTCTATCGTGGTCTCGACATTCACTTTCTTCCACGCTTCTGCAATTGCCTCGGCTGTTTGCCTGTACTTGGATAACGTTTTGAGCGTGAGCGTGAGATGTGAACCGGGTGAAGCATTTTTCTCAGGGCTCAGGAGAAGACTTGCATGCGTAAAATCCTGATGTTTCTCAATACCCTCTTTACTAGCATACTGAAACGTGGGAGAGTAGGGGAGAAACGACCGCTCTCCCTGTGAAAATGACTCAGGTATCGCATAGGAAAGTCCGCTTCTGAGTTTTGGGTCCGACAGTACCGGATCACGATTATCAAAAAAAAGCGTGACGAGAAGATCCTTGTCGGTTGACTTGAGGACCGAAACGTCTTTGAAATTAGAAAATTGCGTGTTGATGAAAGTATCATCGGATAAACCGACAGCTTTTTTCACTTCGCCTAGGCTAAATGCTATTTTGAGTGCCTCTTCGCTTGGGTAAAAAATATATTTTTCAACCAGAAGTTTGTTTTTTTTCGAGACAAGGCTGAGCGTTCTCACAAACTCCCCATTGAGTTCAACATTTTGGATACCGTACTCTCCCAAGCCGACAAACCCTTTACGGATAATCGGCCGGGAAGCAGTGACAAGAAACGGTGCGTATTTATCTTGGAGGTGGAAAGCGACCGTTCTATTCCCCAGTACTTCTTTCTTCACACCCCTGAATTCGTAGGGGACTGACCGTGCGGTAAGTTTCTGTCCGTCACTGTAATACACGTCATCACGGAGTGTGAAGACATACGTTTTCCCATCATCTTTAATCTGCCATGACGACGAGGCATTCGCTGAGACACTGCCGTCTGCGCCAACTTTTGTTAGGCCCCGGGAGAGCTTCTGCTGGAGGTCTTTCGGCAACCCATCAATCCTATAAGCACCTATATAACCGATACTTACACGCCTCTCAAGCGGAAGAAGGTGAAGAAGAAATCTCGATGTGGAGAGGAGTGTGAGGAATACAATAAGCCCGGCAACAAATGAGAGGAGGATTACTTTTCCCCATTTTTTAAGATATGCTTTTACCAACCAGAGAAGAAGGCGTCTGTTTACAGCCATACGTGATACTTACCGGCTAAGGAGAAGGACAGAAAATACCGCAAGAAGAACTGATGAGACAATCGTAATACCGATGAGGACTTTCTCAATAGACTGTTTGCTCCTGTAGAATTCTCCTCCTCCGCCGAAAGCAGGTGACAATCCTCCTCCTTGGGCTTGTAAAAGGATTGACCCGACTACGAGGATTGCAGCGATAATTTGAAGGATTTCAAGAAGTACCATACGGGTATTATATAGTTTTGACGACACATCTTGCAAGTTTTTTCGGTTCATGGTAGAGAGGAAAATCCTTATCAACAAGGTCGGCAAGCAGCAGTTTATACGGTGCATGCCCACCTCCTCCCTGTAACACATATTTATACTTATATTTTCTGGGAATGGGGATTGAGACGTCATTATTTGCAATGACTGTTTCGAAAGGGAACGTTCCCAAATGTTTTGTAATCGAGGCTATATAATCGTCGATAGCATATCCTTTTGTCTCAAACGGTTTATTAGCCACGTTGACAATGTAGATTTTTTTGGCGGTTGAAGAAATAAGCGCTTTCTTTATTGCCGGTATAAGGAGGACAGGGAGGATTGTCGTATATAAATCTCCCGGTCCCGCAATCAAAACATCTGCTTTACTGATCGCAGAAAGTACTGTCTGAGGTACTTTTGGGTCGTCAGGATGGATCATCACCCGGTCAAGGATCCGCTTTCCTTTATATTTTCCGAGGTCAATTGTTTGTTCCCCTTCAACACGGAGATCATCAACCGTCAAAGCTGAAAGTGTGAGGGCGTCCGTTGTCGCCGGAAGCACTTTCCCGCTTGTCCGGAACAGGTCCTCAAGAAGAATGAGCCCGTCTTCAACGCTCCCGGTAATTTCTTTCGCTCCAACAAAAAGCAGGTTTCCGAGTTTCTGGCCGGAAAGTTTATTGTCGCTTCCATACCTGTTTCCGGGAAACCGGTACGTGAGAAGCTTGCCAAACTTCTCATCCTCTTCAGGCATTAAAGCGGCAAGGCATGAGATCGCATCACCGGGGGGGAAAATATGAAACAAGCGCCTGAGCCTCCCGGCCGACCCCCCATTGTCGGCTGCAGATACAATGACTGTGATATCGCTTGAATAATGCTTCAATCCCTTTATGAGATTGACTGTGCCGATTCCCCCGCCTAAACAAACAAATTTTTTCATACTTATTTCGTTATCCAGGAGAGCAGGGACGTCACAGCGTAAATAAGAAGCGCAGTGACAAGATAGACGAAGAAAATCGTGATATCCATCTTCGGCATGACAAACCCCGCGAATCGAAACCCTTGAAACGTGTATGCATGAATACTGACGCTGGGAATCAAGACTACCAGAAGATAGAGAATAAACACATTGACAAGCCACGCGAATATCCCAAGAGTGATAAGGTTCAAAGGAAAGGTAATAATACTAAGAATCGGTTTGACAAACATAAATAAAAGCGTAAGGATAAAACCACCAAAGAGAATCGTCGGAATCCCTCCCTTGATAACGACTCCATCTATTACCAGCTCAGCAAGGAACAAAGAAATTGCATAAAAGACAGTCTTTCTGATGAGTGATTTCATGCGGACAGGCTAACCAAGCACACTCTTCTGATAGTGTTAGGCAGCGTTAGCTGATGCTAGCAGAAGGGGTAGCATGTGTCAAACCGGGTGGGTAAATGGGTGAGTTTTGCTGCTGGTTATAAAAACTCATCAAGGCTTTGTATGGCGACGTGAAGCAGAAAGCTCAGTCCCGCTGAGAGCAAGAGGAGCGTGAGTACAGAAGCTGCAACATTCATCATACTGAAGACCGCTACAAACCCATCATCCCATGCTATGCAGGTTTTGTAAGAAAGAGGATAAAGTGGTGTCTGATTCTTGAAATGACCGGGGTGATGGGAGTATCATGGTACAACTTTATGGATACGCTTATTTGTCCGCACTGTAAAAAAACTGTTGAGATCTCGGAGGCAATTTCCCACCAGATAGAAGAACGGATTCTTTCAGACATCACAGAAAAACATAAACAGGAGCTTATCGGAATAAAAAAAGAGGCAGAAGAGAAGGCGACCCAGAAAATTAAAGATGAGCTTTCCGTGAAACTGAAGGATGCCGAAGAACAAGCAATTTCATCACGCGAGAAAAACAAGGAACTCAGAGTGGAATTGATGACCCTTATGAAGCAGATGCGTGAGATGCAAGAGAAGGATGATAAACGGGAAATTGAGATGGAAAAAAAGCTTTTGGAAGAACGCAAAAAACTAGCTGAAGACCTGAAAAAAGACATTCTTGAGAAAACTGAACTTGAGAAACAAGACCTCAGAAAACAGTTGGAGGATACAAAAAAACTGCTTGAGGATGCGAGAAACAAAGCAGAGCAAAAATCCCAGCAGCTTCAGGGAGAAGTCCTTGAACTTGAGCTGGAGCGGACACTTGCGTCGAGTTTCCCAGATGACGATGTGATAGCAATCGGAAAAGGAGTGCTTGGCGCGGACATACGTCACGTAGTGAAAAGTCCTCGCGGGATCGTCTGCGGAGAACTCCTTTGGGAGTTGAAAAGGGCAAAGGAGTGGGATAAGGAGTGGATCCCCAAACTGAAAGAAGACATGCGTGCCGCAAAAGCAAATAACGCGATCATCGTCAGCACTGTTTTTCCAAAAGATTTTCAAGGCCCGTTTGTACAAAAAGAAGGCGTCATTGTTGCGACGATCGCAAGCGCTCTCCCTGTTGCATTACTTCTTCGGAAAAACCTTTTGGATGTCGGCTACCAGAAAGCAGTTGCTGCAAACCGCGGTACAAAAGCCGACCTTGTCTATACGTATGTTACAAGTCACGAATTTCAGCAGCAGGTGGAGAATGCGGTCGAAGCGTATCAGGAGATCGCGCAACAAATCCAGAAAGAAC
This sequence comes from bacterium, assembly GCA_030698775.1. Classification (GTDB taxonomy): domain Bacteria; phylum Patescibacteriota; class Microgenomatia; order Levybacterales; family UBA12049; genus JACPGQ01. The sequence continues at coordinate 7 of JAUYMJ010000090.1, read as the reverse complement.
GCGCAAC
>JAUYMJ010000088.1 GCA_030698775.1 bacterium | reverse complement strand
GGTATCACCGACGATGAGTGTGACAGTTGGCATGGTATTTGTAATGCCTGCAATCACATTCGGGATACCGACAATTCTTCGAAGATATTTATCAGATTTAAGCTTGACGAGATACGTTTTGCTTTGGAGTCCTGTCCCCATTGGGATTGTTCCTATGAAGTTGCCGGTTGCAGGCTGATAGACAATCTGGCCTGAGGCTTGGGCCACCTGCACTGTTTGGCCACCGACCGTTTCGAAGGCTTCAGCTGTAACAGGACGTGTCGTGGTAAGCGGGTTTTGGTTGCTGAGGGAGAATGAAGTCTCATTCGCACTGTCACCACTATGGCCTATGCCATGGAGATAAACGGTAAAGGCGAAACTTGTTGATAGAGGTGTTGGAGTTGGCGTCACCGTCGGAGTACTTGTCGGAGGCACTGGTGTTGGTGTCGGTGTGCGGGTTGGAGAGGGTGTTGGTGTCCTCGTTGGTGTCGGCGTAATTGTCGGAGTGGGGGTTATCGTCGGAGTAGGTGCTATTGCGAGTGCAAAATTGAGAAAGCTCACACTACCTGCATTACAGATTCCGTCCCCACCGGGTGGTTGGATCGAGCATGCATCACCAAGAGTTACCGTGTAGCTCGGCGGGTTCCCCGTGGGAAAAGAAGCAACCCCTGATGGTGGATTTGTGTAGGTGACCGCATACGTGCCGCGTGTAAGATCTGTCTGGCTTGAATATTGTCCGTTGCCATTGTCATTGTGGATAACAGGGTAGGAAATGCTGTCTTTTGTGATAGTAATATTGTACCCAAAATTTGCGGGAACCTGAGGCTCTTCGGGTGAATCCCAATGGTTATTCCCGTTATAGTCATAAAATACCCTTCCATTAATATGGTAATCGTCAACGCTGACAAATGCCGACTGTCCTCCGGCATACACGTTTTCATTTGCCTGATCTGTTGAAGCGACAGAGAGGAGTTGCACATTGCCAAATGCAATCTCAGTAGGATTAATCGTAGTAGCTCTCGCGTTGAATGTGATGGTTGCGACTTTTGTGACCGCCCTTATTGCTTTGTTCGGATCGGATCCTGTCCCGACCGTAAATGAGATGCTGCTGTTTGTCACTGTCGGGCCTTCAAGCTGCTGGGTGAAAGCAGCAGTATTTATCTGCACAGGGTTTGCGCCAAACGTTTCGACGAACCTTCCGTCAAAAAGGATCTCTATTGTCGCAACCGAGACCGCATTTGTGCCGGGATTCATCATCAGATCGAATGTATACGTTTGGTTCGTTACAACAGCAAGAGGATTGGTATTTGTTGTAGAAGGAATGAAGAAAAGAGAGGTTGTTTGTGCAGCTTTACTCGTAATATTTTGCTGCTGTTGCTGTACGTACAAGATAAGCGGGAGTGCGATAAGGAGAAAAAGAAGCCCCAGAAGAGCGAGCAGTTTGTTACGGTTTGAGAATTTCATGGTGTTTGGTTGTGCTGCATGCTCATTTACTGCGTCGGAACCGTCTGGGTTAGAGGAACTGTATTGGCAGAGGGTATGCCGAGGTAGATGGTTGTCCCGGCACTCGTTTTCAGGACAGATGCGTCAATTCCGGACTGGGATGTTTTCGTTTTCGGCAGGAATTGTAGCTGCGTTTGTGACATCAGTGTACCCGGTACTTTAGAAAATGTGATAGTTGCCACGACACCTTTCCCTTTTATACCGGATTGTGACGGCTGGAGCACTTGTGCCTGCGAAATACGCCCGTTTTTGCTATCAACCGTGCTCCAGATTACCTGCGGATTTTGGAAGAAGGTGCCCTCGGTCATGATGACATTGGTAATAGCTTTCGGATCGTAGGAGACCTCAAGCTGGACCCCATTCACAACGTTTTGATTTGTATCGATGAGTACCTGAACCGAGCCTTTGCCGTTTGACGGGAGCGTCACAGGATTGGGAGAGATTTCAAGTGTTGTATACGCAGGAGGGGTAGGAGTGAGGGTTGGCTGAGGCGATACCGATGGTTGAGGTGATGGTTTTTGTTGTGGAGTTTGGTCGATACGTGTTGCTGCGAAGAGGAGAATAATCGTGAGGAGAATCAAGCCGACAATGAGTGCCAGGGTGCGTTTGGGCATCGTTATTTCAGCATAGTCAAACCGTCTTTGGGTTGTCAAGCATAGAAAGATAAGACAGTAAGTAATGAACGCATTACTCCCCACTCCTCACCGTTGCATTCCGCACCAGATAGTTAATATCCACTCCGTCTACATATCCGTCATCGTTAAGGTCTGCAGAGAGTTTTCTTTGAGGATCTGTACAGTTTCTCGGAGGAGCATTAACCGAGTAGCAATCAGCAATGATGTTGTAGTCTATGATATCTAACGAGTTATCGCCATTACTATCACCAACGATGAGGGTAGTTTGTGCAAGAGGAATACTGGACGTGGTATTGGTACTATCCAAGGTGATAAACCCCACTGCTAAGACCCTCAGATACCTTCCGGTCTTGAGTCTTACCAGATAGGATCCATCAGGAAGATTTGAAGGAATACTCCCACTCCCTAAGAAATTCCCTCCACTACTGTTGAAGGTAACCATTGCACTTCCTGTTTCACTGGGAGCCTCTAAGGGATTGGTATAGTACTCAACAACAAGTGTTCTTTGTGGCGTGAGAGGACTGAAGTTTCCCGCTGCTCCCGGTGTCTGACTGTCTCCTCCGTTGCCGATGGCATTGAGCAATAGATTTAAAGAAAGAGTTCTCCCGGGGGATGGGGTAAGCGTCGGAATGAGTGTTGTTGTTGGATTAATCGTTGGCGTGTTCGTTGCAGTCAGAGTCGGAGAGGGTGTTGGATTTGTGCTCACGGGACAGGTTCCTTCGCACAGTGCCACGTCATCAAACCAGGCAGTTGCACCGGAGGATATTGCAGCATGCATATCAAGCCGTCCCATCTGATAGTCTGCAGGAGTTGTAAAGGTTCTTGTAAAAAATGTCCAGTTATTTGTACCCCGGAAAAGTGAGGTTTCAAAAATATCCGTTGATAACTGGGTAACCACATAGCGTATTTGTGCGCCGAAATCAGTCGTCTGTATGGTATCTGTTTTGATCCAGCCCTGAATCGTATAGGTAGTATTTGGTTTAAGAATTGGCTGCCAGGGGTCAGTCGTTGCTGTTCCTTTGTGATAGGAGTAGTTATCTCCCGGACCTGCGATCTTCATTGATGCAGTGCCGGTATGAGCAACTGTGTTATCCCATGTTCCTCCTGACCAATTCGCAGGGATGCCGTTATTATTTGATTCGAAAGAACTATTCAGGAGGAGATTAATACCGGGAACAGGCGTTGGGGTTGGAGACGGAGTGTTTGTTGGTGTCGGGGTGATAGTCGGGGTATTTGTTGGTTGGGGAGTGACACCTACTGCGGTGACGGTTTTATAGAGATCCCAGTCATTTTCAGAATCGAGATATTCTTTGTACATAGATGCAGCATTTATAACTCCTGCATAACCGCCTGTGTCTGAGAAGCCGTCAGGAGATTTATTGCCCGACCAAAGGCCGTTTTTCCCGTCCTGCGGATAAAATCCTGCCGGAATCATTTTCCAGTCAGTAAGGACGAATTCCCAAAATCGCAGTCCTTCAATGAGTTCTTTTTCGAATATCGCTCTCACTGTTTCAGGTGATGAAAGGAAAAAGAGCGTTTTGAGTTGCCCATTTGCTCCTTTGAGAGAGAGGCGGGAGTCATCAACAGCGTTGGCCCATGGTTTTTGTGTTTTTACGACGGTGAAGGGAATCGCGAGTTCAAGTTGTTCACGTCCGTTAGCAGTACCTGTTGCTTTGGTTACAATCAGATCATCTGTGCCATTTCGCCCTTTGGCAATGACATTGCCCGTTCCATCAATAGTTATTGTTGCACCCAACGTTACCCCGTCAGCACGTGCATAGATCATCAAAGGTACGTTTTTTCCGGAAGGCCGATCGACAAAAAGATACAGTGTATCGATACTGCTCCCCAGGCGTGCCGTTACATCCGTATCAACGGTGATTGGTGTGCTGTAGCCCGATGCATCCAAGGTGCCATCGATGCCTGGAGAAGTCCAGCGGATTTCGATAGGTATATCAGATGCGCAGCACGTATCGCGGAATTTTGTCCAGGCGTTGGGGAATGCTTTGAGAAGCTGAAGACCTGCTGCTGCAAAAAGCATTACTTGAGTACCATAACGAGAACCTTTTGGGTGATTGAGGTCATCTGCATAATACGGTGAGAATTTTTCAGAAACATAGGTAAGTGACGAGTCAAAATCATTGAGTCCGGGCTGGCGTCTTTCTGTCCCATACCAGAGCTGATCGACAACAATATTTGTGTACGCAGTTGATGTTACCTGTTTTGCAAAGACGTCATCGAGTGGCTTTCTGTCCTGATCCAGGAGCCACCGGTAATAGGTCCAGACAGGACCATCAAGATGATTGCCGTAAGACGCCGGGGTATTAAGATAGAGCGTCGAATACGCGAGGCTTTTGCCAAAGGGAGGATTATTGGGGTCGCTAAACGATCCAGAAGGAAGTATTCCCGGAAGGGTAAACTTGCTCGTCAGTTCTGTATCGCCAGGGTTGAGTTTGAGAGCAAAGAGTTTTGTTTCAACAGCCGGATGGCCGCCTGCTTCATCTCCATATGCAGTTGCATTGCCTAATGCGAGGTTTTTCAGCGCAAGTTTGACATCTGAGCGATTTGTCAAAAGACCTGTGCTTGCCAACATTTGCGCAACGTCTACTTGCATATGAAGGCTTGTGTATTTTCCTGTCCGATAGCCAATGTAGCTTGTTGATCCATCAAAGGTTTTGCTTTCACCATCATCATACAAATAGTCGGGAATTCCTTTTGAAACAGGGTTATTCGGATAATTCGTGGGTCTTGGAATCAGATTGACAGAGGAGACGACGCCAGCACCGGCTGGTAAGTCCAGGACAAAATATTTGTCTGAATTATTGAGGATAGTCGGATAAAACGTCAAGGTGTAGTTATTGAGTAAATCGACAAAGTGATCGTTTCTTGTAGCCCTATACGCTGATGCGAGTGCATTACCAAACCACGCGCCATCATGCATAGTATCCCATCCATTATCCTCCCATGCCCGATCAGGATTGATTTTGGCCCATTCATAAATCATCCCCGCAAGCTCGGGGAGTAAGACGTTTTTTTTCGCGTGGTGCGTGATGACGGTATCCGAAAGATTTGTGATGAAGGTCGTTAACTCCGTATCTGTCCAGGGTTTATTTTGATAGATCACTCCTGCAACAGGTGACTGGATGGCCGCAATTGTCGGGGTCGGGGTGAATGGTTGGAGCGTTGTAAAGGGAAGTGATGTACAGGATTCATTGACTTCACATACCTCGACATCATCGATCCACCCAGCACCGCCGGTAGGGATAGTAAAGCGAATATCGAGCCTGCCTGAGACATAATTACTCGGTGTCATGAAGTATGTATAGATTTTTCTCCAATCATACGTGCTTCCAAGACGGATTGAACCAAATGCGCCAGGAAGTCCCGGATTCTCGACAATATAATCAGGACCAACTTTTGTCGCGTTGTTTGTTTTGACCCAGGCAGACATGAAGTATTTCGTATTTGGTTTGAGGGTTGGTTTGTTCCAGAAATACAGCTCGTTGACTGGTCCGACTACTTTGATGGAATTATTGCCACTGTGTTTGACAGTACTATCAATATTTGAAGCTGCTGCTGTCCAAGCGACTGGTTTCCCTGTACCGTCAAGTGTTTCAAATCCCGGATTCTGGATAAGGTTTGTGATTGGAGCTGGTGTGGGTTGGGGAGTAATCAGGCTTGCATTGACAAGCTCAAATACTTTGCCATCCCCGCCGCGAAGGGTGATGGGATCTGTGATATTTTGCGTTGCGTTTGTCTCAAGATCCTTGAGTTGTCCTGTGACGTACGTTGTCGAAAGAGTGAGGGTTTGCTGCGTACACTCTAGGTTGGAGACGAGAACAAAGATTCTATTGTCTATTTTGTGAAGGAATGTACTCGTATACACTTTGCCAGTACCTGAAACAGTGAATTTGTCATCGATTTTTTTAAGCTGTGCAAGGGTTGGTTTAAATGGTTGAATTCTTTGTGAAAGATCAGTGATTTCTGTTAAAAATGTAGGATTATTTCTCCAGCCGATCCAGCTGGGCTGTCCGGGAGGAGTCGTCAGGTCATTGTAGGTGAACCAGAAAAGCCCTGTTGCCCCTTCGCCAATTGCAAGCCATTGTTGTAACCTAAGCTCTTCAACAGTCGGATAACGAAGCGCACTTGCATCATTGAGGATTGTTCCATTGATATCCTTTTGCGTTTGGTGGGTTTGGAGAATCTGGTAGCTCGGGGTGTTGTCTGGGATAAATTGTTTGCCAATACGGAAATTATCGACCCATGTACGCTGGCCTAAATCACCGCGTCGCCAGTCACAAGCAGAAAGCCCTACAGATGCTGGGTAACCATATGAATACACTGCCCGAGGTTGGATATTATTGACGAAATCGTAACGGTCCGGAGTTGCTCCCTGAATATATGAGACTTGACGTGTTGGATCTAGCTCATAAAAGGCTTGCTGCATGAGATTCCGTTTGAGAAGACTTTGTCCGTCTGCATCATCGACGAGGTTATAGCCTTTAAGGCTCGGGTGAATCTTCATTAAGTCGACTAATGGTTGCGCGATCTGTTTGGCTGTTGCCAGATCGACAGTAACTGTATTGTCGTTCCACCACTGGCTATACAACTCATTTTGGGGGCCTTCCAGCATATTGAAGTTTTTTTGGTCTGCGGCTGCGAGCATTTGTTGCTGTAGAGGATTGGTGATGTTGTTATTATTCATCATCAAAGAATCCATCCCACGAGCTGTGACGTCATTGATATACGCCGTGAGTTCATTTGGGCCTGGAATCATTGCATCAAACGCACCAATAGGGAAGAAGGTATCGTAGAAGGATCCCGCAGCAGCTCGCCCTCTGTATTCTTGGACTTTTTGCGCGACAAACACAGCACCAGCTGTTCCAAAAAGGAAGATAAGGAGAATGAGAAGCGAGCGGAAGCGTCTGACTGGTAATCTCATCCTGATAAAGTGAAGAAGGCTCATGGTTTATTTTTGTGCTTTCTTCTTTGGAATGTCAATCGAGTGAGAAATAGTTATCATACGAGATTGTTTCATCCCTTCAATGTTGCTATACTTTTGCATATGGTGCTTTCTGACCAGGATATAAAAAAGGCTTTGGCGGCAGGACGAATCACGATTTCCCCAAAACCTGATTTTACAACGCAGCTTGGGAGTTGTTCTATAGACCTTCGCCTCGGCAATACGTTTCGTGTTTTTGAACACAGTAAAAAGCCGTATATCGATCCCTCCAAAAAAGATTACAGTAATGAAATTACATCAGAAATTGTCGTCACATCCGGTGAGCAATTTATTATGCAGCCCGGGGATTTTGTCTTGGCGGTAACTCTTGAAAAAGTCACCCTCCCGACAGACCTTATGGGGAGGCTTGAAGGCCGGTCATCTTTGGGCCGGCTTGGTATTGTCGTCCATTCGACCGCATCAATTTTTGACCCCGGGTGGGACGGGAAGTGCGTTTTGGAACTGGGCAATTTGGGGAGGATGGCTGTTGCGTTGACTGTCGGGATGCGGATATGTGCGATGACATTTGAGGAGTTGTCAAGTCCGTCAGAAACGCCGTATAGTAAGAAAAAAAGCGCAAAATACAGGATCCAGGAGGGCCCCCAGGAGAGCAGAATACATGAGGACAAGCGTTAGCATTTAGTTGATGAGCGTCTAGCGTCTAGCGTCTAGCGTCTAGCCCATCAGTATGTAATGTATGAAAAAACTAAACGCTGAACGCTAATTGCTAAACGCTGGTTATGAAATACCATTTAGAGTTTGATATAGATTTTCGTAGGAATCCGTACAAGGGAAAATATATTGTCATTGAGGGAATTGACGGGAGCGGGAAATCCACGCAGGTCGAGCGTGTAAAAAAAGAGCTTGAGACAAAAGGAAAAACAGTATTGCAGACAAGTGAGCCAAATACACATGATGCAATCGGGAAATTGATCCGGGAAGTACTTGCGGGCAAAGAAGAAGTAACCGCGGTTGCCATACAATATTTATTTTCCGCAAACCGGGCGACGACGCACAAAGAAATTATCATACCGGCTCTTACGCGTGGAGACTATGTCATCTCGCACCGCTGTTTCTGGTCAGCTGTTGCCTATGGTATGGTAGACCGGGCAGATGTCCTTAGGGTGAAGCCTCAGGATGAACAGGGAAACCAGATCCTCATCGCACAGAGCATCCTCTCAATGTATCACCAGTTTATCGTCCCTGACTATACGTTTTATCTTGATGTGTCAGTCGAAACGGCGATGAAGCGGATTGAGGGAATGGGGAAAGCGCGCGAGATATACGAAAAACGTGAGAAGCTTGAGGGGATTTCCAAGGGGTACGAATGGCTGTTGGAAAAATTCCCCGAGGAGTTTAATAAGGTGGATGCAGAAGGAACGGCAGAAGCGGTAACAAAAAATATTCTTACTGTTATTTCGGATTAAACGAGGAGAGAACCTGCTCAAATGCGGATTCATACCGCACTTTGGCTGCGCTATCGGCATACTGGAATTTGATAAGATACCATTTACCGTTTTTGATAAGCGTCGCATTCGTGACGTTTTCCCCTGTGAGCTCATATTCGTACTGAATAATCGGATTGCCATTAAGAGTCCGGCGGGTGATATTGGTTGCTACTTTTTTGGCAACGACGTTATTGGCATACCGATCCTCAATTGTCTTGTAGATCGTATCAAGGCCACGAATAAAAATAGATGCCCCTTCTGAGATATTTCCATCTGTTGGGCTAGCGTTTGTTTCTGCAAAATCCGGACTAAGAAAAATAATGTCTTCATATGGCTGCACGGCAGCACCTGCGAGGGACTGATATTCCCGTGCTACCCATCCTTCCGGAACGATGACTGTGTAGCCTAACTGAGAGCTGGTGAGGAGTGAACCCTCAGGCGTTTTTGATAGTGAGCTATCAGGTAGAGGAACGGTTATAGTAAAGACTCCCGATGCCTTCGAAGAGAAAGATGCTTGTTGGAGGGTTTGGGTGTAAAGTTTGTAGGTTAAGAAAACAATGGTAATGAGAAGTACAACGATTATACCAAACAAGAAATTAGGACTTACAACGGTCCTGTTTGTTTTTGGCATAACTTATTATTGTCATAGTGAAAGGTTGGTGTCAAGGGTTTTTTTGCAAGAAAATGCGGATATTGTGCTGGAATTTGGGGGTTGATTGTAAGGAAAAATATGTGCTATCGTAAAATTGATGCATATTATAAAGCAGTCCTTCCGCCGATTTCACCGCGGTTTTACATTGATTGAGCTTCTTGTCGTCATCGCAGTTATAGGGCTCCTCGCAGGTGCAGTTATTGCAATAATTGATCCGATTGAGCAGCTCGCTGCCGGGCGGGATGCTTCGCGGAAAGCCAAGGTTTCACAACTTGGGAAAGCAGTTGAGGCATATGCTGTGGATAATGCCCAGTATCCTCTGGAAGGAGTGACATGGATGACTACGCTTTCGGCAAGAGGGTATATTAAGGCTATAATTCCCGCTGTTAGCGGAAACAAGGCATGTGGCAGTGAGCCGGCACAGAATAATTTTTGTTATGGGAATGTTTCTCCAAATGCGTATGTCTTCACATATGTCGAGTCAAAAAAAGAAGCAAGTAAGTGTACCGGCGGCGTAGGCGGCTCAGGATCAGGTGCGAATGTTTACTATGTCTATGACACGACAAAAGGCACATCATGTCTTAAATGCGGCAGCGGTTATCTCACTGGGGTTGCGTGTAATACGACACAGTAACCTTGTAGCTAGTATTTATATATAGCAAAAAAGTTCGCTTCTTAATCACCGGACAGGAATTCCTCATTTGTAGTATATAAGTTGCCTCGTTACGTTGAAGATAATGTAGTTTTGTATTACTCTTAACAGAGTGGACAGAAGAATTTTCCGGAAGAAAACAGTCGACAAAATTTTATCAATACAAGGCTTCACCCTCATCGAACTTCTCGTCGTCATCGCGGTCGTTGGGGTTTTGGCAGGAGCACTCATTGTACTCATCAATCCTGCGGCAATGCTCGATAGGGCTCGGATTGCCAAAGGAAAATCGTTTTATGGGCAACTTACCAGATCACTTGGTTTTTATAACGTAGGAGAATGGAAGTTTAATGATGCTTCAAATACGGGTATGGACAGTTCAGGAAATAATCTTACCGGAACTCTGGTTGGGGGAGTAAGTTATGTTGCTAATTGCGATCTGGGTCTTGGCGGATGTCTCACATTTGACGGGACAGATGACAGGGTTGGTATTCCTACATCATCACTGTCTCTTCCTAGAATAACTATTTCTGCATGGATTAAAACGACTTCGTCGACAGAGCAATATATCGCAGAGCGGAGTAATTCATCATTCTATTTTTCTACAGGATCTGCAGGAGCTTCAGGTAAAGTTTGTTTTTATTTAGCAGTTGCATCCGCAAACTGGCTTTGTTCAAGTAATCGTGTTGACAATGGGAGTTGGCACCATGTCGCTGGCACCTATGATGGTACAAACAAGATTATCTATATTGACGGGACAAATGCTGCATCCATTGCCGGCAGTGGTGATATTAATCCAGCGCCATCCTCAGTTATTAATATAGGTGTAAGAAATAATGCGGGTGTATATATTTATTATTTTACAGGTCAAATTGATGAGGTATCTATCTTTAACCAAGCACTTTCTCAGGCAGCGATACAGCAATATTATGCAAAAGGAGTCATGAAGCGAGCGCTTGCTTCAACAAAAAAATAATCTGATATGACTCGTTTTTACCTAATCAATAAGGGCTTTACCCTCATCGAACTTCTCGTTGTGATTGCTGTTGTAGGGGTGCTGGCTGGAGCCGTCATTGCAATAATAAATATCCCGGCTCAGCTTGGCAGAGCTCGTGACGCGCAGAGGAAGTCTGATATGCACGCTATTAAAGATGCCCTGGAGCGGTATTTGATAGATAACGGGCATTATCCTATACAAGTGCGATGGGTGGTAAGTTCCTCAGACACCTGGATTCCTGGTTTGAGCCCATATTATTTGAAAAGAATACCGAGGGATCCTATTAATAATGGTGGTTATCCCTGGAATGAAGATCAGAATTACCGGTATGCCTATGGTAGTGATACTGGTCAGATCTACGATCTTGTTTCCAAGCTGGAAAATGCTCAGGATCCTGATCGTTGCGAGATTAAAAAGTGGGTCTACAGACACAGTGGGAACGCATGGTGTCCTCCGGGACTCAATTATTCAAATCGCGTCTATTCAACTACGGATGTAAATAATTGAAGCTTTTTGCCAGAGGATAGACAATACCTTATACTCATCTCCATGATTCTTGGACCCCAACTCCTCCTCAAGCTTGTTAAAAGAGCAAAACCTCGTTGAAAACCTTGCTGAACAGGATTGACAAACCCATAACTCCTCTGTTTCATAATTGACAAACGTCGCTCCTTTCTTTATTGTAAATATGATGCTTGATTCTTTTGTACAACAACTTTTCGCTTTTATTGTGCCCTATGGTCTTTGGTTTGTCATTGCAGTTATGCTTGGTGTTTGGTTCCGGTCGTTTTGGAAGCGTGAACACAAAACCAGGAGTAGATTAGTACTGCTTATCACGGCATCTTTTATCGCGTGGTTATTTTTTTACACCTTTTTGCAGTCCTCATTACCGGAGGATTCTCCATCGAGCCAGTTGCTTAATGTCTTTTTTAGTCCTGCTTCCTTCCTCGTCGGGTTTGTCGTAGGTATTTTGTTGCAGCAGCATAAAATGAGACAAACCGGAAAGAAACACAAATAATTCAGTCCTTCTCGCATTCTTCTTGAACAAAATTTTTCTTTGGTCTACGATATGATCAGGAGCGTTTATGATTGCAACTGTCCAAGCAACCAGTGACAAGCAACACGTAACAGGTAACAGGAAGAAAGTACATGTTACGAGACACAACTTGTTACCTTTCACGATAAAGGCCATGCCTGCCGGCTCGCTTCGCCGCGAGGCGAGCAGACAAGGTTTTACCCTCATCGAACTCTTGGTAGTCATCGCAGTTGTGGGGGTGCTTGCCGGAGCAGTGGTTGCTGCTGTTAACCCAGCTGAGCAATTTGCAAGGGCTCATGACGCAAATCGAAAAACGAAGATTGATCAATTAGGAAAAGCAATAGTTGCGAGATCTATTATCCTGGGTAGTTATATGCCCTATGGATCATCCAATTGGCTAACGACACTTCAAGCGACCGGAGAAATCAAGGCAGTTCCGGCCGAGATTACCCCACGACCTGATAATGTGGTGTGTTGGAGTAGTGTGTCATTAGTTCAGAATAACTTTTGTTATTATACTATTGTCTATAATGGGCAGCCTCAGGCGTGGGTGTGGACCAATGTAGAGTCGGATTCCCTGCTCAACAAATGCGGTGTTACCGTTTCCACAGCAAATGCAGGTCCGTATTACGTCTATGATACGATAAACAACAAGACGTGTCTTAAATGCGCCAGCGACAAAGGAAGCGAAACATGGGTTTTTTCTGGGGCCTGTCACGCTGGTGAGTAGTTTTCGCAAACACGCATCGAGTGGTTTGCTCTTTTTTTTTTGCTTTTGTATACTTTCCTCATGATTTTAGGTCCGCAACTGCTTCTTAAACTCGTTAAAGAAAAAAAGCTTGTAGAAAATTTGGCAGAGCGGGAACTGACCAATCCCGAAGGAGCAGGGTTTGACCTGCGGCTTGGAGCAGTTTATAAAATAAAAGGGAAAGGGTTTTTAGGAGTCACCGAGCGGCAGACTCCAGTAGATGAGCTCGTCGTCAAATATGATCCCAAGAAGAAAAACAAAATCACGTTTAAACCCGGAGATTTTTACCTCGTCCAGACAATCGAATCATTCAACATGCCGCAGAATCTGACGGCGAATTTCAAACCCCGCACAACGACATTCCGCAGCGGTTTATTTCTACGTACGGGCAACGTAGCACCGGGGTATAAAGGGCAAGTCAGTTTTGGCATGACAAATGAAGGGCCATGTGAGGTGACGATTGAGATGGGCGCGCGGTTTTGCCATGTGCAGTTTGAGGAAGTTAAAGGTGGGGGGAGTATGTATCGTGGCCAATGGCAGGGCGGAAGAGTGAGTGCGAGGAAGAGAGAGAAGCAGGTGTAATACAAATTCAAAGTTCAAAATGCAAAATTCAAAATTATCCATTCGACAAGCTCAGGATACTGAGTTTATCGAAGGACAATTCAAAAATAAAAATTCAAGAATGTCATTGCGATGGTCCAGTGGACCAGAAGCAATCTAGTAAAATGGAAAAGTTTATAGGAGATCGCCGCAGTCGCTTCACTCCTTCGCGATGACGAAAGAAAGGTGTTGAAAATGTTTATGAAAAAACAAAGCAGCCTTTTACATTTTCTCATTGAGGCCAATGAGCATGGGTATGCGTCTGGCGAGGCCACGCCTTCCAAAAAAGAGAAGGACGGATCGACGACGATTACGTTTGCGTCGGGCGAGTGGCGGATGCATGATAATTTCTTTGGTGGCGAGCCGTATGGGGGTCGTCTTGTCGTTTTCCACAAAGAAAAACCTCACTGGATCATGGTGTATTATGGCAATGTTTCTAAGAGCGTAAAAAATATTGCCGAAGTGTACGCTTTTTTGCAAAATGCCCTTAAGCACATGCCTCATGACGCACCGTTTCGCGGTCCGAAGAAGTTTGCCGAAAAGGATTTTGCTTATAAAAACAAATGGAAAGGGGATTTGGATAGTTACTCCGGTGAGGAAGTAATTTTGCAGAAGAAAAAAGAAATATATAGAGCAACATATCTTGGAGGCTTCGTCGATAGGAGAGATGAATAATATTGCAAATTTGTGATAAAAAGAGTATTGTAGCCTTGGTGTGTTGACAAAAGATGACCTCAAAGCCATAAAAGAGATTGTTGCATCGGGCAATAAAGTGCTTTTGACAAAGATTACAAAGACGGTTGATGACGAGCTTTCACCCCTGAAACGTGAAGTACATATCATGAAGGGGGAGGTCGATGAGCTGGCCGAAGAAACAGGGGAGAATGACACGTTTCTTCGCAGGAGAATGAAGATTATTGAAGACCATATTGAACTTCCAGCTAAAAAACGCTGATCCGGTTTTCCCTCTTGTTTCGTTTCCCAAACTTTGCTACCTTATTGCGTGCTATGGCAGCGCAAAAGCATCTCGAAGACACTGAGCGAAAGCGAAGTGGTGAATATCAATACCTCGATCTCCTCAAAGACGTTTTAAAAAACGGTGTGAAGAACATGGACCGGGGGACTGGCTCTGCATCGATAAGTGTGTTCGGCAGGCAAACACGATACGATTTGTCGAAAGGTTTCCCATTATTAACGACGAAAAAAGTGTACTGGAAAGGCGTCATCCATGAGCTTTACTGGTTTATGTCGGGCCAGACAAACATTAAATACTTAGTCGATAACAACGTACATATTTGGGATGATTACCCACTTAAGATTTATAAACAGAAGATTAATGTCATTGCGAGCAAAGCGAAGCAATCTCATAAAATTGAAAGCTCTATAAGAGATCGCCGCGTCGCTTCCGCCAAAGGCGGAGCTCCTCGCGATGACAGAGAAATGACCAAAGAGGAGTTTATCGAGAAGATTAGGACAGATAGTGCATTTGCCAAGAAATGGGGAGAATTACCAAAAATTTATGGTGAGATGTGGCGGGGATGGCCGACCCGTTCGACAGGCTCAGGGCAAGCTGGGCGGAAAATCGACCAGCTCGGATGGGTTTTGAAAGAACTGAAAGAAGATCCTGATGCCCGTAACTTGATAGTGACTTCATGGAATCCGGAGTATCTCTATACCATGGCGGCGTATGAAGATGCGTCGAGATTTCCGATTTGCCATAACATGTATCAAATCAGCCAGAAAGATGGGAAGTTGTATTTGCAGCTTTACCAACGTAGTGCAGATTTATTTTTGGGAGTTCCATTTAACATTGCAAGTTATTCATTACTATTATTAATCCTCTGCAAAATTACAGGGTATAACCCTGGGGAATTCGTCCATACATTCGGCGATGCACATATTTATACAAATCATATCGAGCAGGTGAAGGAGCAACTCAAGAGAAAACCAAAACCGTTCCCGAAGGTTGCTATTGATGAACGTGTCAAGAAGCTTTCGGATTATAGCCCCGAACATGTACTGCTTGAAAATTACGATCCGCACCCGCTCCTCCGTGGTGAATTAACTGTCGCGGGAGGATTTTACGAGAAAGCAAGTAAGTAGTTTGTAGCGAGTAGGTTATAGTTAGTATTTCTGAAATCTCATTATGGAACTTATTCTTACGGTTGGTGTTTTGATTATTAAAGAGGGTAATGTACTCCTTGTTCGTCATGGGGAAAGAGCAGGACATCTGACCGGAGTATATGGTCTGCCTGCGGGGAGAATTGAGAAAGGAGAGAATGAGAAAAATGCTGCAGTCCGCGAACTTCTTGAGGAAACAGGTCTTGTTGCATCTTCTGAGGATCTGACCGAATATCCAAACGACGTCTACACAGCGGATATTAAACGAAAAGACGGGACGACGAAAAGATTTCAAATAAAAGTATTTATCTGTAGACACTGGTCTGGTGCATTACGGGGAAGTGATGAAGCGACACCGGAATGGGTTGAGATAGCGAAACTTGATGAATATAATTTGCTACCAAATGTGAAAGAGATCGTACTGCGCGAAGTCCGCTGGTGAGTTTTTTTGCAAAAGACAAAATACTCTATACTAAACACTGATGAAATCTACGATTTCAATCATCGCTGCGATCGGAAAAAATCGCGAACTTGGGAAAAACAATGCTCTGTTATGGAATATTCCGGGAGAGCTTCCTAGGTTTAAACGCATCACCACCGGTCATCCGATCATCATGGGGAGAAAGACCTTTGCGTCAATCGGAAGACCATTACCGAATAGGACGAACATTATCATTACAAGGAATAAAGAATTAGGAATAGTGAATAACGAGGGAGTCATTATTGTTAATTCTTTGGAGCAGGCGATTGAGGAGGCGAAGAAGCATCTGCATGATTTTTCACCACCCTCACCCCAGTCCGAGCAAAGCTCGGACGTTCCCTCTCCCAAAAGTGGAGAGGGGTTGCAAGGAGAAATATTTATTATAGGTGGGGGACAGATATTCGAACAGGCTTTGCCGATGACCGATAAGATTTATTTAACGCTTGTAGATAAGGAGTTTGACGCTGATACGTTTTTTCCGGATTACTCGGCATTTACAAAAGTCGTTGAGCGGGAAGACCATGAGTCGGAAGAATTTAAGTATTCGTTTATTACGTTAGTTCGGTAGGATTTGTACCTCAAATTTCCCTTATGTGTGTCTCTATCAGGCGCCCTGAGCTTGTTCATTGACAAAACTATATGGGGAGATATATAATACTATAAGATATGAGTGCACTTTTAGAACGCGGGCTGGAGACAGATCCTGGCCTTCAAAGGATCCGTTCGTTCGTTAAACCTGACGGCACTCTTTTTGCCTTTCATTTCCCTCATCATGCCGCTTTAGGAGAGGATGGTGCATTACAACCAACAACACTCGTCAGCGAGCATCTCAGTCACATTGGCGGAGATCCGGAAACCATTGCCCAGGTGTTTTCTAGAGACGGAAGAATAATTTTTGTTAACAAAGCTGATTTTGATATCAATGAGAGGTCCCTTGAGGAATTGGGAATATTTATTGAGGAGACAGTACGAATACCTATGGGACTTATCGATCACGCGATACGAGGACAAAACGGAAAATCGATTAACAAGCATGGAATGTCTCACGCAATATCTGTTGCCAACAAAGGAGCGTTGCTTGAGGAGCAGGTGGGAACTCCCCTTTGGCAACGGCGAGCAGGTACCATCGCTAAGAGACTTCATGATATCGGAAACATCGGAGGAAGAGATCCACATCCATATTACGGACGACTCATCTGGCGTTTTTTCTATCCTAACCTTCGTATGACTGAGCAACAGGAGGATATCATTAATACATCTATTATGAGACATGACGGAGATGGGCTTATCGGATGGTTAATAGCGCAGGGAGAGCAAACGTTTCCAGATGCACTCAGAACTATGAGAGAGGAGCTTGGGGACCCTGGACTCGCAACAGTTATTGGAGATAAAGGAGATATAGGGATTGACCGCTTACCGGAGGAAAACACCGCTGAAGACTTAGAAGATCCCCATAGAATCGTGAATCTGTATGCCGAAACGTCAGTTCTGCAATATACTGAGGATCTCGAGACGTTTTACATGCAAATCGATTTTGGTAAGAGCCTTTCTGAACAGCAGTTACGAATGTTACCGCATTTTGTTGTGAGGCGTGAGGATGGAGAGATTGTCCGAAAGGTTCCGCGAGTCCTTCAAAATGGTGTCGAGGAGTTCGGGTCCAGTGATTTTCATGAATGGGAAAAAGTATTTTTGGGAACGTATTATCCAAGAATTGCCCTCATCGTGATGGGCGCTTTAGCTTTGGGCGATGATGTGACAAAGCATGTTCAGATTGTGATTACTGATAAAAGCACTGGGTCCGGGATGGAGAGAGTGAGTGGAATGAGATTTGATCGTGACCCACAAAGCCATTACTACGCTCCAAAAAATCTCTACCGTATTTGGCAAAACCTTCCTCCCTCTTTGAGAAACAAGAGAGATTATCGTTATTTTGCCCACCTCGCTGAAACTGAAGCATCTGTTATTTGAGCCGATCTCCCTCTTGTCAAGTAATTTATTTCGGTCTATACTGTCAATGTTTTTGATACAACCTCACCTGGATTCTCTCCTCAAAGGAGAGGAGGAAAAGGAAGAAACTATATTTAGGATGCAGCAGCTACGCAAAACAGACCCACAGATCTACAAGCTTGTTAAACAGGAAGAGCGGCGTCAAAAAGAAGTCCTTGAGATGATCGCCTCCGAAAACTACGCATCCAGTGCAGTCATCGAAGCACTCGGCACCGTCCTCACCAACAAATATTCAGAAGGATTCCCGGGCAAACGCTACTATCAGGGTAATGCCAATATCGATGATATTGAGTCGCTCGCCCAAAGCAGAGCGCAGAAACTTTTCGGTGTCCCATACGTGAATGTCCAGGCGCTCTCGGGCGCACCGGCAAATAGTGCAGTCTACTTTGCCGTCCTCAAAAATGGCGAGAAGCTCATGGGTTTAGCACTCACGAGTGGCGGTCATATCACACACGGGCATAAGCTCGGTTTGTCGGGAAGGCTTTTTACCTTTGCCCACTATACACTCGGAAAAGACGGCACGCTTGATTACGACGAGATCGAGAAGCAGGTGATGAAGGAGAAACCGGCGCTTCTTATCTGTGGATACACCGCGTATCCGAGGAAGATCAATTTCAAGAGGTTTGGTGAGATCGCCGATAAAGCAGGGTGTTATCTTATGGCGGATGTTTCACACATCACAGGACTTATCGTCGCGGGTGCACATCTGTCACCTGTCCCGTATGCGCATATTATTACGACAACGACGCATAAAACGCTTCGGGGTCCGAGGGGCGCACTCATTATGGTAACTGCGAAAGGATTGAAGAAAAATCCCGACCTCCCCAAGCAAATTGAGACCGCAATCATCCCGGGACTTCAGGGAGGGCCCCATGATAACCAAACTGCTGCAATTGCGGTTTCCCTCAAAGAAGCAGCGACACCAAAATTCAAAAAATACGGTGAGCAAATTGTCGCCAATGCCAAAGCACTCGCCGAAGCGCTCACTTCGTACGGCTTTGAACTCGTTTCAGGCGGGACAGATAATCATCTGATCCTGATTGACTTGCGGAACAAGAAAGTGAACGGCAGAATTGCCGCGATTGCGCTTGAAAAAGCAGGTATTGTTTTAAATTACAATGGCGTGCCGGGGGATACGATGCCGCCGCTTTTCTCATCGGGGATTAGGCTCGGGACACCTGCGATTACAACGCGGGGGCTCAAAGAAAAAGATATGAAGAAAGTTGCCAAATGGTATAACGACGCTATTGAGGAAGTGAAAGGAATGGAGTTACCAAGCGAGGACAAAGTCAAACGGTCAGAACTGATGAAGAAGTATCGAGCTGAAATTGCGAAAAACAAAAAACTCGCTGCAATAGGGCGCGAGGTCAAAGTATTCGCCTCAAAATTCCCCTTGCCGTAGTAAGACTGCTCTTATTTTTCAATAAACCTTTTTCTTGCAAAATTTGCTGCGGGTTGCAGGGCATGTTTGATACGTCCGGGGAGATGAGTTCGATACCATAAAGCAAATTCATTGATGAACGCGTCGTGAGGGTATTGTGTCATTCGAAGTTCTGCAAGCTCATGAAATGGTTGGAAAAGTTCCTCCGGCAAAACATCCGGCATGGTCATGTACGCTCTACGGAACTCAACGAATGCTTGCAAATCCTTCGGTCGGGCAAAAGTTGCTATTGCTTGGAGATGAAACAGTGTGTTCGGGTCAAATGTTGGAACTACAACCCCGAAAACCTTTCCTTCCCTCAGTTCGAAAATACGCGGATCAACCGCGCATGTAATATTCCGGTAGCGAATAACCGCTGTATCTTCTCCAGCTACGATTCTCTTTTCCGTTTGCCGAAAATGATCGACGTAGATAGGCGATGCGATCTTTCTTGCCTCCTGTAAAATAGCCTTACCACCCGCGTCCTGATCGAATCCTAATAGTAAAAAATCGAAATCTCTCTGCCCGTGTTGAGTTCTTGTATCGGGAGGATTTTGTTGAAAAATGGCGTATCTTCCGGTTGACCCAATGAGACGAGCGTCGAGAGAGTGAGACTGATAAAAATCAACAAGAGCTCTCAGTCTGTTGCTCACCCCTGCTTCAGTGAGGGGAGTGGGCGTTATGGCTTCGGCTCTTTTTTGTAGAAATCGTTCCATGAGGAGAGATTATAACGACTAGTGAAGTGTAAATCAACTATAGGACTTTAAGTTATCCAGTCTATGATAAGAACCTATTGGATTTTTTCCTAACTGTACAGTAAAAAGGGATAGGTATATAATCTCTTTATGGCAAACAGATTTGATTCTTTGCGACAAGATTACGGAGTATTGCCTCGCTCTTTGGGATCAGTAAATCAGCGAGCATTAAAATACGAATTAGAAGGGGAACGAAGACTTAAAGGAAGCCTAAGTAAAAAAGTATTGCATGCAATTGAAAGAAGAGATCGTCAATTAAGCGGTGGGGAGCCTGGCTCTATTGAATCTGTAGGGATACCAAGCTCTCTAACTGTTTTTCCTGAAAGTATTGATGTTGCAAGGGAGCTTTATGACCAGAGATTGCAAGAAATTTCTGTTGGATTAACTGAAGCACGGACAGAACCTGTTTTACCAGTCTCTCGGGATTATTTTCCAATTAAATCTACAATCTTTCAAAGATTGAAAGGAAGAATTGTCGATATAGTAAGTCGAATATCATGATCCCCCCCAGATTATCAGGGGAGTAACTGCACACTGGAGTCGTTGTCTACTTCTATTGTATTCTCACACGTATTCACTCTCCCCGTCACGAAGATTTGCCTCGTATGGTAGGCTGACAGGTCAATATTGTTTGGGTTTTCGACCGTCAATACAGAATTTCCCTGCTGGATGAGGATCTGGCGGTTTGCCGAAGTTTTTTGACCACTTGCATTCGCGAGTACAGGTGCGAGGAAGGGGATATTTGTTGCAAGTGCCTGCTTCGTCCGGTCAAAGATCCCTGCCTGATTATTTCCCGTTGCGCGGAGTGTATAAAAAAGCCCGATTCGCGTCTGCGTATTGCCGCCACACGTGACACCTCCTGATTTGCCAAGACTAAATGCGAGGAGCATAAAAAGGGGTAAAGCGACGAGTGGGATCGTGAACTTGAAATCAACAACTGTTGATTGTTTGTTTTTGATTTGTTGGAGGATTGCGGCAATTCTCCTCAGGGGATTGGTTACCTTCACATCAACGAGTGTTTCGTCATTGGCCGATGTATTCTCAGTGATGTTGAGAAGGCTGCTTTTTATGAAGTGGCCGTTTTTGTCACGGGGACGATGTGTTGCGACCGCTGCTTTTGCAGGACTTGGAATACGAGGCTTCTCAGGCATATATGTAGTGTAGTGATTCTTGCAATAATCCGCAAGGTTTTTTTAGCCTCGGATTGTGCCACAAGTAGCGTAATTGGAGGCTAAAATTGTGGCACCACAATTATAGGTTTGTGGTATATGAGGCTGATTTTGTGGCCCGCCTTGCCGGCGAGGCAGGTGGTTGTGGTACTTCAAAAACTGCCACATACGCTTTTGTGGTGACGTTGTGGTAGCTAAAACGTATTTACTAAGCTATGAAGAGGTAAATTGTCTGGCTAGATCTCTATGGATGAGGTCTTTTTGCATAATTTTCAGCCGGTTGGCACCTGTCAGCAGCTGGTCGAGATTTGCCGGCTGATTGTCTCTTCCTAAATACTGAGTTGTTGACATATGTAGTGTAAGGAACGTGTCATGTATGACAAGTCCTTCAGGAGTTTGCTCAACATCGACCAGAGAAACGATTTCGGGATGTATTTTTTCAGGTTTTTCCGGATCCTGAATCGTATACGTTCCAACGAGTGCGAGATGTCCGTCAGAAAGGTTCACAACCTTCGATAATTGTGTAAGATCGGCGTTTTGGTTGGGGCTTGAAGGATCAAGAGGTTGAGACTCTTTGGATAGCGGTATCGGTTTGAATCCTAACGCAGTGCTTAACTCAACGATTTTTCCCATTTTCTCTAGTATTCTTTGTTTCACTAGTAATTCCTTTTGGGCTTCGGTCGCGTCAAAAATCAACATGCCCTCGCTATTCCGTATTGGATAATTAGGAGCATCATGATGGAGAACTCTATGATGGGGGGATATTGGGTGGTGATCCGGGACGTGGTGACTTGCTGAGATGGCACGGAGCTTTCTTTTCATCGATAATCTTCTATTTCGTTCACTCATATCCTATATTATAGCGTATTGCCAGTGAACTGTCTATGCTTTTCCATAACGGCCAGTGTTTTCTTTTATCCGAATCTTCGAAGGGAATTGCGTAGAGCTGCGACTACGCAGAGGTCGGGAGCGTTGTGACGAGGTGGTGCACTTGGTTCTGTAAATGAGGTTGGTCTGCCAGGCGATTTTCGATCTGCGTGAAGATTCCGCTATGAGTTAGGTTTCCCATAGAGTCTTTTGCAAGTAACCCTCCGGTAAGTCCGATGTCAAATGCCCGGATACAGGGCGCGATATGTTCACCGATCTGCTCTGAATTAAGAAGCGCCGAGCCAAACGCAACGGCAAATGATGCCAGATCCTCCTGAAACGGGTGTGGCTCACGATCAGGGTCGGTCTCTGTCGGTTCTCCAAGGGCCATGAGTATTTTGAGTGCATCGACCATATCGTCCGGGGATTCTACGGGTTTTGGCAGATGGATGAGGGTATCACCAAGCGTCATCTCAGTCATGACGAGTGGCTCAGCCGGATCTGTCATGGTGAGTGCTTCAACGGCAAGCGCAGCATTCTCAGAAAGCTGTGCGGCACGGGAGACAGGCGCGTCGAGTATCGTCTGTGTATCTTCAGGAGCATCGGGGGTTCTCGAGAGACTCCTCGCTTGGTCCAGCATGACACCTGCAAGGAATGGGTCGACTGTTTCGGTGAGCATAGGTTATTGGACTATAAGATACCCAGATTCATTTGTCAAGGTTGTGTTTGCGGCGAAGGAGGTTCTGGTGTATAGAGCTCCTTTATCATCGGCGCGATGACGTTTTGGCGTGTTTCGAGGGGGAAGAATTGTATCAGCAGATCGTTTGCTTTTTGGTCATCAAGAATCCCGTTTCCCGAACTGGCATGAAGCGCTCTGACGGCGTGTTCTGCGTTTTGTAACTGTGCAGATGCGATACCACATCCCCGAAGATATATGCGTAAATCTCTTTTCAACGTTTTTCCATCTACGACATATTTTTTTTCCTCTATACTTTTCTCTCTTGCATGGGGATGGGATGTGATGACTTCTTTTCCGATCGAAACCTCCGCATCATCCCGTGTTCTCTCAAGTCTATTTTCAAGATAGTCCAGAAGTTCCCCTCTAGTGAAGACTTGGTTGGTTGAAATAAACACCCCATCCGGCAGACGGATTCTGCCGATACCACTTCCGGCAGTTTTTGGGTCAAACGTGTCCGGAAGTTTACGGTAAATACTTGCCGCATGGTTTTCTATGTCGATTCTTCTTCTGTCTATTTCTTGACCGGAAACAGGCTTGAGAGGATCAAGCTTCAGTCGCTGTCTAATTTTTGCATCAATGGAAACAGTTTGAGGTTCTCTTGTGCCAGTCGGTTCAGTCGGCATGTTTCTATACTAAAGTGAGATGTCTCGTCCTGTCAAGTAAATAGGAAGGGTTGTATCCTGCCCAGAGATAATGTATAATTCTCACCATTACACACATTCAGTGTTTATCCTGTACCAAGAGATGCTGATCCGCCAGCTGGCGGACAGCATGACATTGTAGAAACTGAATGGAGGTTTAAGGATATGAAAAGTATTTCACTTGAAGACCTTCTCGAGGCAGGATGCCATTTCGGCCATCAGGTAACCCGCCAAAACCCCAAAGCCCGCGATTACGTGTTTGAGGAACGGGACAATATCCATATCATTGATCTTGAAAAAACCAAAGAAGGGCTCGAAGAGGCTATCTCATTTGTGAAAAATGTTGCCTCCAAACCGGGTGCTACTATGGTTGTCCTCGGCGCAAAACGCCAGGCACAAGAGATTGTCAGAAGTGAAGTAAAGAGAGCGCATACAGAACTTGCCACTGAGGCTGCAGGAGAAAATTCTTCAGGGCTTTACTCGGTGACCAATCGCTGGATCGGTGGGATATTTACGAATTTCCAGGAAGTAGCCAAGAATTTCAGGAGACTTTCTGAGATCGATAAGCTTTTTTCAGACGAATACGAGAAGGCAATTTATACAAAAAAAGAGCTTCTTCTTATGGAGCGTGAGAGACAGAAGCTCATGTCATTTTATAGCGGTATCGTGCATATGACCAAGATTCCTGATCTCATCTACATCATCGATACGCACCTTGAGGAATTGGCAGTCCATGAGGCAAAAGTGATGGGCGTAAAAGTTGTTGGTATTACAGACACCAATGCAGACCCGACGATTATTGATTATGCAATTCCGGCAAACGACGATGCTGTCGGATCGATCCAGCTCATCACCT
>JAUYMJ010000087.1 GCA_030698775.1 bacterium | reverse complement strand
CATCGGCATGAGGGCATTTAAAGCGCCATTTGCCCAGCCGGTTATTCCGGTCAATTACTCCAAAATGATCCCCGCAACGCATACGCCTTTGAAAAACGTATTTCTTGCAAATATCGAACAGGTATATCCTTGGGACAGGGGAACAAATTACGCAGTCGAGCTGGGGGAGAAAGTGGCAAATATAATTTCTAATTCCTAATTTCTAAATCCTTCAGGGTGAGTAATTTCAGGATGAATCCTAAACAATTCCTAATAACCAAAATAAAATAAATTGCTGTTTTTATTTTGATATTGTGTAGAATTTAGAGTACGGGACTTGGGAGTTTTTTAGATCAATTAGAATAATTAGGTAATTAGAAATTTCAATGAAGAAATTACTACAAAACAGAACCACAAGGATCTTATTCGTACTTATCACAATCGGCACCATTCTCCGTTTCTACAATCTCAATTGGGGAGCACCTTTCTACTTTCATCCTGACGAACGGAACATTGCCTCATCTATTTCACAAATGCAATTTCCCGATACGTTGAACCCGCATTTTTTCGCATACGGTTCACTCCCGCTTTACACCATCTTCTTCACCGGGTTACCATTTGCCACAACACACTACTGCCAGAATTCACTTTCAGACTGTTCTGTACACTTCGAGGATGCACTGATTATCGGAAGAGCATTTTCCGCGATCTTCTCCGTGCTTCTTATCCCGCTTCTGTATCTTCTTGGAAAACGCCTCTTCTCAGAAAGGGCAGGTATTGTTGCCGCAACACTCGTGACTTTCTCGACAGGCCTTATTCAGTTTGCCCATTTCGCAACGTTTGAGATGTGGAGCACGTTTTTCGGCATCGTCCTCTTTCTCTTCTCGCTCTATGTTGCCGATAAACCGACAAGAAAAAACGTCCTCCTCCTCTCAATAACAACAGGTGTTCTTATTGCAATAAAGGCTACAAATCTTCTGCTACTTCCTGTTCCGTTTCTTGCAATACTTTTTGGAGTGCTCACGTCGGAAAAACGCAAAAAACATTTTTCGCTGCTCCTCCCGCTTCTTCTCAAGTACCTCTTCGTCATACTCGTGGCGTCACTCCTTTTTGTCCTCACCAACCCGTTTACCTTTCTTGACATAACCTCTTTCAGGGGTGCAATGGATTACGAATCGGGGGTTGCACTGGGGACACTTCCCGTTTTTTATACGGGTGAGTTCTACGGATCTATCCCTGTTATCTTCCAGCTACTTAAAGTTTTTCCTTTTCTTCTCAACCCCGCTCTCACAATTCTGAGCATTGCCGGATTTCTCATCTGCGTTCTTGTGTGTCTCAAAAAAAGGTCGTTTCCTTATTTTCTTCTCCTTCTCTTCACATCGCTTCTCGTCTTTCCGCAGGCATTTTTCTTCGTAAAATGGACACGCTATATGGTTCCGACCCTTCCTTTTCTTATCCTTCTTTGCGTATTTTTGCTGGAAAAAACGTTGACGCTAAAACGATTAGGAAAAAGGGTATCCATACCCTTCACCTGGATCATCGTAGCCGTAACGGTCGTATTTGGTGTTTCTTACTGGAAAACGGCCTTTGTTGAAAAAGATTCGCGTGTGGCAGCCAGTGCATTTGCCAAAATACACATTCCACAAAGAGCACCTATCCTTGCCGATATCTATGATATGGGCATTGTTACGTTCAACGAAAATTTCTCAAGAATTGACCTCTTCAACTACTACGACCTCGACAACCAGTCACCCGAATCAAATCCTGAGATACTGGCGGAGAAATTAAAAAACTATGACTACCTCATCATCCCCAGCCAAAGAATTTTTGCAACCAGGCTGACACATCCCTCCGTCTTTCCGGAAGGCTACAAATTCTATCTATCGTTGACGACAAAAACCGATTCCTACCAAAAGCTTTACGAAACACCATGTAGTATCTTCTGTCAAATAACCTACCTTGGCGACCAGATTTTCCGGTTTGAAGGCACCGCAAACGCGTTTGAAAGACCTCCGTTGCAAATTTTCGCACTCACACACAATGAATAAGAAAACTGCGTACCTGCTGCTCTACTGCATCCTCATTTTTGCCTTTACCCTCCGGCTCTTCGGGCTCAACTGGGATAACGGGACACACTTGCACCCAGACGAGCGGGCAATCGTCCTCAGCGTGATAGGGTTGCATTTGCCTAGGTCTTTTTCTGAATTTCTGACACCAGAAAGCCCGTGGAATACGCATTTTTTTGCCTACGGAAACTTCCCATTCTACCTTCTCCGGATTGTTGGAACACTCGCCGGAACTATAGAACCGCGTCTTGCCGATTATGACGGCATTGAACTTGTCGGGCGATTTCTCTCGGCGCTTTTTGATGTCGGGACGGTATGCTTGCTCTTCTTCCTCGGAAAAAAAATAAGGAATGTCCGGGTCGGGCTTATCGCCTCTTCATTCTATTCTCTTTCCGTACTTCCGATACAACTCTCACATTTTTACGCAGTTGATACCCCACTAACGTTTCTTATCACACTTCTCCTTATCCTTCTTCTCTCGTTTTATGAAAAACAGTCGGTAAAAAAAGCAATTGCCATAGGCGCCGTATTTGCCTTTTCACTTGCAACGAAGGTCAGTGCGCTGGTTCTCGTTACAGCGATCGGTTTCGCACTTTCAATTGATTTTTTCCTCGTATTTTTGAAACGTCCGCATAAAATTGAGACATGGACACATCATTTTCCCCGTTTTTTGCGAAGACTAATGAGTGAAGGAATAATCATCCTTGTTACAACAATTGTCTTGTACATAGTGCTTTCACCCTATACTTTCCTCGACTTTTCAAAATTTCAACAGCAGACACTTGAACAATCACGAATGATGAGAGATGCATTTACCTTTCCCTATACGCTTCAGTATGTCGGAAAAATTCCCTACTTCTACGAATTTAAAAATATTGCTCTATACGGTCTCGGACCTCTCCTTGCAGTTCTTTGTTTTTCCGGCCTCATCGTTTTTCTCTGGCAAACTGTACGGAAAAGGACGCATACCGATTTTGCAAAACATGTCATACTCATCGTTTTCTTTCTCTCCTACGTCGGTGTTGTGGGGAGTTTTGCTGTTGGTTTTATGCGATATATGCTCCCTGTCTATCCGATGCTCTGTCTGTTTGGAGCTATCCTTACAGAGCTTCTGTTTGTCACACTCTACAAAAAGAATGCGTTCGTCTCCATCGCGCTTTTTTTTCTTCTGAGTACCGGGCTTCTTGTATGGCCATTAAGCTTCATGCATATCTATACAACAAAACACACACGAATTTCTGCCTCTGAATGGATACATGCAAATATTCCGCCGGGGGATACAATCGCAGTCGAACATTGGGATGATGCCTTGCCACTTTCTGGCATTGAGCAGTACAACGTACTTACCTATCCGCTCTACGAACCCGATTCGCCTGAAAAATGGACGCAGATGCAGGGCTTTCTGGATGAAACGGACTACATTATTTTATCTTCCAATAGATTATATGTCCCCCTTCAAAAATTGACTGACTGCGGGAAGCTCCCGCATCTTCGCTGCTATACAAAAACGGCATTCTACTACCAGTCACTTTTTAACGGATCTTTAGGCTTCAAAAAAGTAGCCGAATTCACTTCATATCCAAGATTGGAAATCGGTCCGCCGACTGGCGGATTGAAACTTGAGATTCACGATGATGCTGCAGATGAATCCTTTACCGTCTACGACCACCCGAAAGTTCTTATTTTCAAAAAACAACCATCAGTATGAGTCATAAACACCTGCTCTCACGACACAAAACGTTTTTCTTTTTTATCCTCTTATCGATTCTCTTTGCGATGCTGATCATGCTCGATGTCAATTCTTGGTACTACTCTGCGATAGGTGATGAGTATGCGTTTTACCTTTTCGCCAAACAAATTGCTCTTGGACAAATAAGCCTTTCCTTCTTTCCACATCCCGGCATGTTCAGCATCTTCTCCCAGCAGGGAGTGTATAACGTCGTACCCGTGGCTGGCTCTATTTTTCAAGCACTCGTCATGCGGGTAATGGGCATTAACCATCAGGGATGGATCGCAAGCTCTGTACTCATCGTGTTACTTACCGCCTGGTTTTATTACCTTTTGGTGAAAGACTACTTCGGAGAAAAAATCGCACTTTACTCCGGCATAATCCTTCTCTCGTCACATTACTTGTGGGCGTTTTCCCATCTCGGATACTGGAACATCCATGTGCTTTTTACACCGGTTGCATCATTTTTCTTCTTTTTCCGTGCTGTCAAACGAAAAAGCAGTTTTCTCATGTTTTTTGCAGGACTGTTTACGGCTCTTGGGTTTTATACGTATTTTACAGCGAGATTGACAATTGTCTTTCTCTTTCTCTGGTGCCTTTTTAACCCGTCGTTTGTTTGGAAACACAAAGTAATGTTTCTTACATTTTTTGTCGGGCTCCTTCTCCTCTTGGCACCGTTCCTTTTTATCAATAAAGAAATTGTCGTAGCACAAATGCTTGAGAGATCAGCGGTCGGATCAAATGAGATTCCGGAACAGAGCAAAATTTCATACGGTCTCTCAAACATGTGGCATTCTTTCGTCGGATTTTATAAGAACGAAAGTTATAGCCATTTTGTCTCCGGCTCACTTGTTGACCCAATAACGGCAATGCTTTTTACCATAGGACTCGTTCTCTGGGTAGTATCCCTGAGGAAATATGGATTTCTTCTCACCTGTTTCTTCATCTCGCTACTGACCGTCGGTGCGTTGTCCCCATATCGGTCAATTCCTATTACAAGGCTTTTCTTCCTTCTGCCGTTTCTCTCTTTTATGGCAGGGCTTGCACTTGAGAGAATTGATCTTTTTTCCATGAAAAAATTTTCGTTTGCACCGCGCCATTTCCTTCCGGTTATGATACTGGTGACAATTTTTCTCTTCAATCTCTACAGGTTCTATATGCAAACACCAAGTAAAATGGGCCTGTCTCCTGAGGCGCTTGCGATCAATGTCCTGACTACATTTACACCATGCACATCACAAGCAATTGTGATTTATCCGTTCACACAAAGCCTGTTGCAACCTGCCCTCGCGTCGTACAAAATCTCTCAGGTACGATTCACCCAGACTTCAGATGAGCTCACCCAATCCGACCTTCAGTCATCATCCTGTCTAGTATTTCTCAGGAAAGCAGATACGCTAACGTCTGATACTAAAATTTCCTCTGCGCTCAAAGATTTTAAGGAAAAAAGCTTCTATTCACCGGCCCACAACAGGGAAATCGTAGTCTTTTATAAACCCCCAATAAGTAGCATCCAATGAAACGATCATCTCTCCTTTTCATTGCAATCATTAGTGTAGGGTTTCTCCTTCGGGTTTGGAATCTGCAGCATGTTCCCTCCGGTTTCTTTGCCGACGAGGCGTCAATTGGATATAACGCATATACGATTCTCACGAAAGGGACAGACCAATACAACATACGTTTTCCTGTTTTCTTCCGCTCGCTTGATGACTACAAAGCTCCGATTGCGATTTATTCAACGGTACCATTTATCGAAGTATTCGGCCTTACCGAATTTTCTACACGATTGCCGTCGGCTTTTTACGGACTTCTCACAATTCTTTTTGTTTTCTTTATCGGGAAAGAGCTCGGAGGAAATCGACTTGGCCTATGGTCAGCGCTTGCAGCATCCACTATGCCCTGGCTTATCCACTACGACAGAGTCGCTTTCCTCGTTAATGTTTCGGCAACATTTTTCACTGCAACAATATACTTTTTTGTCAAAAGCATCAAAGAAAAACAGTACCTGATTCCCTTTTTTATAACATCCGCATTGACGCTGTATACCTACCAGCCCCCGAAACTCTTGATGCCAATGCTTATGGTTGGTCTTTTTCTCCTGTTTCCACAAACATTTCTTAAGAGGAAAAAACAATCACTCATTGGGCTTTCGCTCTTTCTCCTCATGTCACTTCCGCTTTTTTTCAGTTTTTCTACACCCGCCGGTATGAGTAGGTTTAATTCGATCAGTATCTTCACATCAGAAGAGAAAGGAATCGGGCTTCTTCAGCAATCTTTTTCCCAATACATAGAACAATTCTCTCCAAAATATCTCTTCGTCACGGGCGAACGATCGTTTATTAAGAGACATCTTACCGATGGGTTCACACCGCTTCTCCCAATAACACTTCCTTTTATCTGCATCGGGATTTTTATGGTTTTTAAGCATGTGAGAAGCCCTCTGTCGCGGATTCTTATTCTTTGGCTTCTCCTCTACCCGATAAGTGCGGCACTCGTTCGTGAGTCTCCTTTTTCCAATAGGTGCATCATCGGTCCGCCGGCATTTGCTCTTCTCATAGGTCTTGGAATCACAACGCTTGTGCAACTAGTGAAGAAAAAATGGATCAGACTTTTCTTTATTATCATCGTTACAGGTGCAATAAGTATCAATACCCTTCTCTTCACAAGATTTTATTTCCTGACATATCCTCTCATTTCGTCTGATTTTTTCGGCTGGCAATACGGACCAAGAGAAATTATGCAGTATTTCCTTGCCCATACGGATGAGTATGATGAACTCTATATGAGCGGAGAATTCAACGGGGGAGAAGCATTTATTACTTTCTATGATCCGACTAATACGTGTGAGGGGAAATGCAAAATCGGCGATTTCATGCGTGAACCGTCAATATTTTTTCCAAACAGGAAACAACTCTTCTCGCTTAGCCCTGAGTATCTTTCGCTAACTCCACTCGGAAAACGTTTTTTGGTTAAAAAAACTATTTACTACCCAAACGGAACTGTTGCGTTCAAAATAGGCGTGATAGTACAATAGCAAACATGGCAAAAAAATCTGTTCTTATTACCGGTGGCACAGGATTTCTCGGCGTCCATTTAGCACGCCTGTTCCTCAAAGAGGGATGGAAGGTAACACTCTTAGATA
Source organism: bacterium (assembly GCA_030698775.1). Taxonomy (GTDB): domain Bacteria; phylum Patescibacteriota; class Microgenomatia; order Levybacterales; family UBA12049; genus JACPGQ01. The sequence goes on along the minus strand of JAUYMJ010000087.1, from coordinate 7 downwards.
TAGCAAA
>JAUYMJ010000081.1 GCA_030698775.1 bacterium | reverse complement strand
GCTCTATGCAGATTACTGGTCGAGTGAGCCAATGAAATTCCATTTCATTAATGTTCCGGTGAAGGTAGGCCAAGCGTGGGTTTTCCCTGTCGGTCTGCCGGATGCGATCTGGTTTGTTTTTCGAAATCCCAATATTTCAATTTCGACCTGGCCATCTGTGGATGCCGTCTTCCAAACAATCCCGACAGCTTCGACGCACGAAAAAATCTTCGAGTTCTCAGGTACGGGCGATGTGATTGAACGGTATACTCTCCGGGATAGTAAATGAAGAAAGAACATACGTGGTTATTACTTATTCTGGTTGTTGGTATTCTTTTTCGCTTTTATCGTTTTTCTTCACCTATTGCAGATTGGCATTCTTGGCGGCAAGCGGATACGTCTTCAGTGTCTAGGATATATTCTGAACAAGGGTTTGACCTGCTTCACCCCAGGTTTCATGATTTGTCAAATGTCCCGTCTGGACTCGATAATCCTCAGGGTTATCGATTTGTTGAGTTCCCGTTGTATAACATTCTTCAGGCAGGATTTTACGGGATTTTTGGTGTGCTTACCCTTGAAGAATGGGGAAGAATTGTAACAATCATGGCGAGTTCGATTTCGGCTCTTCTCATTTTTCTTATCGTGAGAAAACATGCAGAATCAAATGTTGCTCTCGGAAGTGCATTTTTTTTTGCTATTCTGCCATATAGCATTTATTACGGCAGGGTAATTTTACCTGACCCTTTAATGGTGACGACGACGCTTAGTGCAATATATTTTTTTGACCGTTGGCTACTTGAGAAGACCGAAGACAAGACTCTACAGTCGAAAAATTTTGCCAAAATATACAGTCCGGGTTTCTTCCTTCTGTCAGTAATTTCAGCAGCGGCTGCTCTCTTACTGAAGCCGTTCGCAGCCTTTTTCTTTTTGCCGATTGTGGTACTGGCATTTAATGCATTCGGTCTACGTTTATTGAGACGTTGGCAGTTGTACGTATATACTCTTGTTGCGTTTCTTCCGCTTCTCTCTTGGAGATGGTGGATGCTTCGTTTTCCTGAAGGAATTCCGGTCAGTGATTGGCTTTTTAACGGTGGAAATATTAGGTTTAAGGGAGCGTTTTTCTATTGGATTTTTGGTGACCACCTCGGAAAAGAAATGTTGGGATTTGCAGGATATACACTACTTCTCCTTGGTATTATGGTGGTTGCAAGTAGTGTCTTTATGAGACGGGAGAAGAGTCAGCGTTTCTTCCTTTCATTTTTGGTGGCGAGTCTGTTGTATGTATTTGTTGTCGCAAGGGGGAATGTCCAGCATGATTACTACCAAATTCCCCTGCTTCCCACGGTAGCGATTTTCTTTGGCTTCGGGGCTGCTTTTCTTTATAAGCCGGTATCAGGAATTAATAGGGTTGGTGGTATGACAGTATTGCTTTTTTCAGTTGCTTTTTCGTTTTTCTTGAGCTGGTATACTGTGCGTGACTTTTTTAATATTAATAATCCAAATATCGTCACTGCCGGGGAGATGGTCGATAGGCTCACCCCAAAAGACGCGAAGATTCTTACATTTTATAATGGGGATACCAGTTTTTTGTACCAGACAAAAAGGCAAGGATGGGCGAGCCTGGAGAAACCACTTCTCGAGATGATACAAATGGGCGCACAGTATGTCGCAATTGTGAATCCGACGCAACAAGACGTTGACGGCCTTGGCAACGAATATCAGATTGTTGCTTCTGATCCAAAATTCCTCATTATTAAACTCACCAAATGAATGTTTTATTTTTTACTTATGATTTCCCTTTTCCTACGAATTCAGGTGGAAAAACTAGAGCGTATAATCTGCTGAAGTTTGCGAAAAAAAATGCCCGTATCACTCTTTTCTCATTTGTGAGAGACCGATTCAATAGTTCACAGGAAGAAGGGCTAAAAAAAATCGGAATTGATGATATCATTATTGTTCCCCGCCGCTCGGTCATAGATATGAGATCGCTCCCCTCACTTGTGTCTGGTAAGTCAATTTTTCATGGTCTCTATTTTGACAAAGGAATAGAGAAAAAACTCCTTGAAACAATTGAGGATCGAAAAATCGATATCGTCCATTTTGAGTCCTTCTATACAGGCTATTACCTGAGCACGAAGTTGCGCGAAATGGGAATTAAGCAAGTATTCGGTACAGAAAATATAGAGTATCTTCTTTACGAGGGTTACGCGGAGTATCACGCGTCATATCCGCTCAGGGTGTTTTTTAAACGACAGGCGAGAAAAATAAAAAAAGAAGAAGAGCATTTTTATCAACTCGCTGATTGCGTTTTGACTGTAACGAACGAAGAGAAGAAGCATGTCATAAGAAGCGGTCATGAAAACGTTATTGTTATAGAGAACGGAGTTGATGTCTCTATATTTAAGTCGAAAAAAAATCACCCTGCAAATACGCTCCTTTTTATAGGAAACTTTTCTTATTATCCAAACGTAGACGCTATGCGGTGGTTTCTGCGGGAAGTGTTTCCTCTTCTTTCTGAAGACCTAAGATTACTTGTCGTAGGGAGAAGATCAGGCGATATATCTTTTTTGAAGCATGCCCGAGTAACGACGAGGGAATTTGTCGAAAACACTGAAGAGCTTTTTTCCTCAGGTACTGTGCTTATTGCTCCGATTAGGATCGGTGGGGGGACAAATTTTAAGATTATTGAAGCCATGGCCGCAAGGCTTCCGGTTGTCGCACTTTCCGATAGGATCTCCTCTTTTGACTTTGAAAACGGAAGGGAATTTTTGGTCGGGGAAAATGCTGGAGAATTTGCTGATCATATCAAGCATATCCTTGGCGATACGGCTCTCCGGAAAAAAATAACCGAGAACGCGTACAGAGCGGTAAGTAAAGAATATGACTGGACGAAAATAGGAGATAAACTCTACAAAACATGGCAATCACTTCTCTATGAAAAAAATTGATCTCTCGATTATTATCGTAAGTTTTAACACGGAAGATTTAACTCTCGCGTGTCTTCGGTCTCTTTACGAACACATCAGCGGGATTACGTTTGAGGTAATTGTGGTTGATAATGCATCAAAAGATGACTCGGTAAAAAGAATGCAACAATACAACTCGAAAGTAAACGTAATTGCGAATAAAGAGAACGTCGGATTTTCAAAAGCTAATAATATCGGTATAAAGGAGTCATCCGGAAGATATATATTGTTTTTAAATTCAGATACTGTGGTTCCTGAGAAAACATTGCAATATATGGTGGAGTTTATGGACAACCAGCAGCGAGCCGGGGCAGCAACGTGTTTTGTTAGGATGGCAAATGGGCAGCTTGATGATGCGGCGCATAGGGGTTTTCCTACCCCATGGAATGCCCTGTGTCACTTTTCGGGACTGTCAAAGGTATTTCCAAACTCAATGTTTTTTAACGGCTACCATCTGGCATGGAAGGATGTAATGAAGACACATGAGATAGATGCATTGGCCGGTGCATTCATGATCGTAAGAAGAGAAGCCGGTGAACAAGTTGGATGGTGGGATGAAGATTATTTCTTCTACGGTGAAGATATTGATTTTTGCTATATGCTCAAGCAAAACGGATGGAAAATTTATTTTGTTCCTGACGTTGAGATTTTACATCTCAAAGGTGCATCAAGCGGGATAAAAAAAGAATCACAACAAATATCAAAAGCTAATATTGAAACAAAAAAATGGGTCACAAACCAGCGATTTACGGCAATGAAGACGTTTTACAAGAAACACTACACGGACAAATACCCATCCCTTATTATGTCACTTGTTTTTTATGCAATTGACCAAAAGCTTCGGAGGACACTTGCGACGATCGAGTGACGGTTAGACTTCTTCGGGATCCGCATGTATACTTTCTCTATGCGAATCGGGATTGATTGCCGCTTGTGGAATGAGACAGGAGTGGGAAGATATACGAGAAACTTGGTTAGGGAGTTGGCCATAATCGATAAGCACAATGAGTACACGTTGTTTGTTTTGCCAAAAGACGAGGAGCAAGTATCGCAAATGGCAAATGGAAAATGGCAAATAGTTAGCACTGATATCCGGTGGCATACCCTAGAGGAGCAATTGCGCTTTCCGGAAGTACTCTTAAAAGAAAATCTTGATCTGGTCCATTTTCCTTACTTTTCTGTCCCTATTTTGTATCCCCGGCCATTTGTCGTAACTATCCATGATTTGATCATCCATCATTTCCCAACGGGTAAGTCTTCAACTCTACCATACCCTTTGTACTGGCTTAAATTACAGGGGTATAAATACGTCATCCTGCAAGCTGCGAAGAGATCAAAAAAAGTTATTGCAGTTTCGAATTCCACAAAAAAAGAGATTGTAGACCATCTGAAAGTTCCTACCCAAAAAGTGACTGTGACATATGAAGGAGTTGATGAGGCAATAAAAGATTTCAACTCCCAAAATACTCGTATACCTGCACAAGGAAAATATTTTCTCTATGTTGGTAATGCTTATCCCCACAAGAACCTGAATAACCTTCTTGAAGCCTTTCGGATCATTAGTAAAGCTGATAAGGATATTTCACTCGTGTTGGCAGGTAAAAACGATTTTTTCTATCAACGGTTAAAAGCTGAAATAGCTGAGAAAGACAAGGTAATTTTTTTTGAGGCAAGAGGCGACGATGAGTTAGCTGCCCTTTATCATAATGCAATTGCACTTGTTATGCCTTCACTCATGGAAGGGTTTGGGCTGACGCCTCTTGAAGCGATGGCAAATGACTGTGTGGTTCTCGCATCGGATATTCCATCGCTTCGTGAAATATGTAATAATGCAGCAATCTATTTTGATCCGCAGGATGTTGAAAGTATTGCAACGGCAATGCAATCTGTCCTTGAAAAAAACGATGCAAAATTCCTTACCGATCTCAGAAAGACAGGGATCAGGCATGCTGCATCGTTTTCCTGGAGTAAAATGGCGAGAGAGACTTTGGCTGTGTATGAGAGTTGTTTTTCGGGATGAACAAAATAAACTGCCTATTTGTGATAGATTTGGTGCATGCGAGTAGCAATAGTGTATGATCGGGTTAATAAGTGGGGAGGGGCGGAGCGGATACTTCTTGCACTTCACGAACTTTTTCCAAATGCGCCACTTTATACCTCGGTCTACAATCCCGCTCATGCCTCTTGGGCGAAAGACTTTAACGTAAGAACATCGTTTCTTCAGTCCATACCATTTGCAAAAGAAGCGCATGAGTTTTTCCCCGTCCTTATGCCGTTGGCATTTGAGAGTTTTACTTTTGCAGATTTTGACCTTGTCATTTCTGTCACAAGTGAGTCGGCAAAAGGCATCATAACGCATCCCCACACGAGGCACATTTGCTATTGCCTCACTCCGACACGCTATCTTTGGAGCGGGTACGCAGATTATTTTCTTAATCCGTTCCTGCGGATTCTGGCTTTTCCGTTCGTTTTCTACCTTCGTTATTGGGACAAAATTGCGATAAGTAGGCCGGATAGTATCATTGCGATTTCAAATGAGGTAAGAAAAAGAATCAAGAAATATTATCGAGAAGATGTCCCTGTGATTTATCCTCCTCTCGCTATTGATGATAGCGGAAGCTCAACCCGGAAGCGAGGAAAGTTTTTTCTCGTCGTGTCAAGGCTCGTTCCTTACAAACGAATCGACCTTGCTATCAAGGCATGTAATGAACTGCAGCTGCCATTGAAAATAGTAGGCACAGGATCGCAGCTTTCGATGCTAAAATCCGTTGCAGGGCCGACTGTAGAATTTGTCGGTAACTTGACTGACGAAGAACTCGTCCAGTATTATAAGGGTTGTCAGGGTCTTATTTTTCCCGGGAGAGAAGATTTTGGGCTTACTATTTTGGAAGCCCAAAAATATGGAAAGCCGGTTATTGCGCTTCGCGCAGGCGGGGCGTTGGAGACAATGATTGATGGAAAGACCGGGATTTTTTTCTATCCACAAACGATCAAAGCACTCAGAAATGCCTTGAGAAGATTTCAGAAGAAAAAATTCGACGCTGCTATCTGTAAGAAGCAGGCTGCGCATTTCAGTAAAGAGCGATTTAAAAGCGAATTTTTCTCCTTGATAGAGCGAGAGGAAATGAAAAAACTATGAAACTTATTATATTTGCGGGAGGAGCCGGAACAAGATTATGGCCACTATCAAGAAAAAATTCACCAAAGCAGTTCGGAAAACTTATTGGTGATAAATCGACAATCCAGCAAACGGTGGACAGACTTCTTCCTACCTTTTCTCCCTCTGACATATTTATCGCGACAGGTAAGCAATACGAGGATATCGTTTTTGAGCAGTTATCAATGATCCCGAAGGAAAATTTTATCTTTGAGCCGGCAATGAGAGATGTCGGTCCGTCCCTCGGATTAGCTGCTGCGATACTCCAGAAACGGTTTGGTGACGATGAGCCGGTCGCTATTTTGTGGAGCGACCATGTGGTGAAGCAGGAGGCTCTTTTTCGAAAAATACTTCTCATCGCAGGTGAGAAAATTAAGGAGAAAGGCGCGGATTTTATTTTTATTGGCCAAAAGCCACGGTTTGCAAACCAAAATATGGGGTGGATTGAGGTCGGCGAGAAGATCCTCGATGAGGATAGCATCCACGTCTATGAGTTTCTGAAGTTGCATTACCGGCCAAAGCCAGATGATGCCGAAGCATATTTCAAAAGCAAAAAATACGTCTGGAACCTAGGTTATTTTGTGACATCGCCAGGGTTTTTGACGACTCTCTTCAGAGAGCATGTGCATGATATGTTTGAACAGATCGCTGTGATAGCCGGAGCATACGGTACAAATGACTATCAGGAACACCTCGAGAGGATTTACCCGACTCTTGAGAAGATAAGTTTTGACGATGCGGTATTGACGAAGCTTGTTGGGAGTAATGTTATTGTGTTCTCAGCCGACCTTGGTTGGAGTGATGTTGGTGCGTGGGAGTCTTTGAAGGAGGCGTTGACCGATTCGGAACATCAAAACGTAATAAAAGGCGACGTGCTTGTTGAAGACTCTCGTGACAGCATCATATTCAATGAAGGGAAGCAGCTGGTTGTCGGAATTGATCTTGACGGATATGTCACGATAGTGACGGATGATGTCATCCTCATCTGCCCAAAAAATGCGGTTCCGAAGATAAAGAAGGTGGTAGAGAAGCTTTCCGGAACACAGAGGGAGCATCTCACCTAATATGCCCTACAAAGAAGTTACAAAGAGCGCAACGTACGAGATCGTGAAGCGTAGCCTCGATATTCTTTTTTCTTCTTTTCTCCTTCTCTTTTTCTCACCTATCCTTCTTCTCTCAGCATTAGCAATCAAACTTGACAGCAGAGGTCCAGTGTTTGCCGATACACCTGAACGGATCGGGAAAAGCGGCAAGCCATTTAAAATGTATAAGTTGCGTTCGATGATCCAAAACGCACATGAACTGCTCCGGGAAGACCCGGAACTTGCCGCGCTCTACGAACGGTACAAAAAAGGGAGTTATAAGTTGAGGGATGACCCTAGGATAACCACAGTCGGTAGGTTTTTACGGAAACACTCAATAGACGAGGTTCCTCAACTCGCGAATATTCTTCGCGGTGACATGAGCTTGGTTGGTCCGCGGGCATATTATCCGGATGAGCTTCGGGATCAACAAAAAAAATATCCGGAAACGAAAGATGCTGTGAAAATCGTACTCTCGGTAAAACCGGGGCTCACCGGATACTGGCAGGTATCGGGTCGGTCAGAAATAAATTTTGACAAAAGAATCCAAATGGATGCTGAATATGTGAGGCATCGATCGATCCTCTATGACCTGGGTATTGTCCTCAAAACTCCCTGGGCAATGATTTCGGGAAAAGGGGCATTGTGATTGACAAGAAATACTCCTGTTGAGTAAGATTGGACTATACCTTTTATGGACGGTTTTCAAAAGATTGATCTTGAGCAGAAAGATCCTAAAAAAAGCAAGGAGCGCAGGGTAGCTGCAGCTCGAATGAATTTCAAGCTTCACTTTGGCAAGAATTCTGCAGTCATTATTGCGGGCCTTGTCATTATTGCAATTCTCTCCGTGTTTACCATCATCCTTCCTGCGCAAAAAACCTACTCTTCCGCCAGGGCGACCTACCAGTCGGCAAAGACTGTTGCTGCGTATCTGAAAAATCAGAATATAGAACAAGCGCAAAAAGAGCTCAAAAATACAAAGGTGCTCATAGCAAAAACACAAAAGGACCTCAATAGCTTCTCCTTTGTCCAGTTTATTCCGATCGCAGGGTGGTATTACAGTGACGCTGACCATTTGGTAAAGGCAGGGACACATGGTATAGAGACAGGTGAAATCCTCCTCAATTCCCTAGCCCCATACGCAGATGTTCTTGGATTGAAAGGACAGGGAAGTTTTGTCGGCGGGACAGCTGAAGAGCGAATAAAGACTGCCGTTTTGACAATGGGTAAGGTGACACCCAAAATTAATGAATTATCTAAATCCCTTGTTGCCATGCGGGATGAGGTTGACAAAATAGACCCAAATCACTACCCGTCACTTCTTTTCGGTAAAAAGGCGAATTCTCAACTTAAACAACTGCGTGATCTGACCGACCAAGGGGTGACGTTCGTCGATGAGGCACAGCCACTCATAAAAGTATTGCCTTCGCTTCTTGGTGAAGCTGAGGAGAAGAAGTATCTCATCCTTTTCCAGAACGACAAAGAGCTCCGTCCGACCGGTGGGTTCATCACTGCCTATGCTGTTTTTAGGATTGATAAAGGGGTAATTCATGTTGACAGATCTGACGATATTTATACTTTGGATGATTCTATTCCGAATAAGCAGAAGGCTCCGGAACCCATCCTTAAATACTTACCAAAAGTCAACACGCTTAACCTTCGGGACTCCAATCTTTCACCTGATTTTATTGAATCCATGAAAACATTTAGGGCAATGTACGACAAAGCAGGACAAAAAGTAGAGGTTGACGGTATCATAGCGCTTGATACACATGTGCTCGTATCGGTTTTGAAGATACTTGATGACCAAATCACTGCCGGAGGCATCTCGTTTACCACGAAAAACGATCCGCGCTGTGATTGCCCGCAGGTGATTTATACGCTTGAAGACAATATCTCACGACCGGTGAATTACGTCAAAACAGGGAGGAAAGACCTTCTTGGAACGCTTCTTTATGCGTTAATGGAGAAAGCGCTGAAATCATCACCCAAACTCTACTGGGGCCCGCTCTTTCAAGATTTGATTACCGAGGTGCAGCAGAAGCATGTCCTTTTTGACCTCTATGACAAAAATGCACAGTCCGGAATCGAGGCGCTCAATGCCGCCGGAAGAATTCTTCCTTTTGATGGTGACTATTTGCACATTAATGACGCCAATTTCGGAGGAGCTAAGTCGAATCTTTTCACCAATCAGGCTGTTGGTGTTGTCTACAACGTAAAAGGGGACGGGCAGATCGAAAAGACAGTAACCATTGATTATAAAAATACACACGCACCTTCTGATTGTAATCTCGAGCGCGGGGGCCTCTGCTTGAACGCGGAACTTCGGGATTGGGTGAGGGTGTATGTTCCCAAAGGGAGCAAGCTGATCAGCGCAAAAGGTTCTGAAGTGAAAGTGACAACCCACGAGGATTTGGGTAAGACCGTGTTTGATGGATTCATCACAGTTCGTCCCTTGGGGAAAACGACATATACACTAACCTACCTTCTTCCGTTTAAAGTTGAAAAAGGCATGTTGCCGTTGTTGATCCAGAAACAGCCGGGCACCGACAATAACGAATACACAATTAAAGTCAATAATCGTACGATTGAGAAATTTCCGCTCCTTACCGATAAAGAATTGAAGCTAAAGATGTAGGCACTAGTTATTAGGTATTAGTGAACTAGAGTTTTTTCTAATATCTAGCTACTAGTATCTAATGCCTGCCTTATGATCCGAACCTACAAAACAGAAGGAATAATTATTAATAGGCGGAATGTCGGAGAGGCAGATCGTCTTCTTACTGTTTTCACAAGAGACCACGGCAAGCTTTCTGTAAAGGCAAAAGGCATCAGGCGCGTTCCTAGCCGCCGATCAGCCCACGTCGAGCTTCTAAATACGGTTATTCTGACACTGTACCAGGCATCACGAAGCCCAATATTGACCGAAGCAACAGCTACCGATACTTGCTCTGACCTTAAAGAGGATCTGCAGAAAATCGGTTTTGCATACCACATTTGCGAGCTTGTTGATGGGTTGTGTCCTGAAAACCAGGAGCATCATCAGGTTTATTTTCTTTTGAAAAATACCTTGCACCGTTTGTCGCGATGTAATTCTGACCTGAGTCAGGAAGCACTCTTTGTCATCCACGAATTTGAGGTAACACTTCTTACACTTCTTGGCTATTGGCATACGCCGCAAGCAGCATCCCTGTCTGTTGATACTCATTCATTCATCGAGAGTATCCTCGAGCGCCGCCTGAAAAGCCGCGCGATATTTATGCGCCTGGATTTGTAATCCGGCTGCCAATAAACTCATAGTTTGATATCAAGCCTGATGTTTTGTATAATGGTGCGTAACTTATGGCCAAGACAACCGAACAGAGGGAAGAAGTTATTGTAACAGTTGACAAGGGAGTGCCAATATCCTATGTATTTGATGAAACTGATCGACCAGATCCTAATCAACTTCCTCAAATTACTGATCGTACCAAGGATCGGGTGCTGGAAAAGCTTAATCTTCCGTTGAGCTACTATCAGACTCTTGTTTCTTTAGGTGAGCCTGTAGCCCACCCTGTTGAACAAGCGGACGAATTGCTTAAAGATTATATCCGTTCGTTTCTTAAATCGAAAAATAATCAAGACTTTTTTAGTCACACAGATAGCGTGTTGCGACACTTCTACAGCGGTAGTACATATCCAGAGCTGGCTATTCAAACAGCAGGGATCGGGATAGCCTTTGTTTTTACCATGTTTGATGAGCATCTAGGAGGGGAATTTTCCGATGCCGTTCTGGATACTGCCCCTGAAATGCTCAAGAATGCAATGGATAACTCATTAGGTGGGAGGTCAGTCACCTTTAGGGATCATATGGAGAGTCTTTCGGGTATTTCACTTGCTGTGGAGATTCCACTCGAACAAGCATCGCTTCTGAGCGGTATTGGCGAACTATCAAGGTCGTTGAAGCCAGAAATTCGACAATGTTTTCTGAATGGAACAGTTGCAGGATATAACACTCTCAAAGGTGTCTATCCTGATGTCACTCGAAGAATGGGGACCCCTCTTCAATTGTCCGAGAGTGCAGCGTAGGTATTTTCATCTTACTATCTGGAAGGGAATCTTTCTGCTATCATTATCTTACTGATATGGCCGATTTGATGGATAAAATTGTAGCGTTGGCAAAACGGCGGGGATTTATTTTTCCGGGAAGTGAGTTGTATGGCGGGCTTGCCAATACCTACGACTATGGACCTGTCGGTACGGAGCTCCTTCGTAACATCAAAAACCTCTGGTGGGAGACGTTTGTGCATCGCCGAACCGATATCGTCGGTCTTGATGCAAGCCTCATCTCACACCAGAAAGTCTGGGAGGCATCGGGACATACTTCCGGTTTTTCAGATGTTTTACTCGATTGTAAGCAATGTAAGCACAGAATTCGTGCAGATCATTTGATTGAAGATTATCTGGCGGAAAATGAACAGAAGATTGATGAATTTGTCAGGAGATTTGATCTCGTCCCACAAAGTACGGACATTGACCCTGAGAGAATAAAGGCAGGAATTATACATAAAAAGGTAGAAGGGTTAACGCTTCTTGAAATTGAAACAATCTTGTCCCATTTGAAAATTACCTGTCCGAATTGTGGAAAATTCGACTGGACGACACCCCGAAAGTTTAACCTTCTCTTTCCAGTACATCTTGGTATTGTCATGGGAGATCAGTCGCTGGCATATCTTCGGGGAGAGACGGCTCAGGGAATTTTTGTGAATTTTGAGAATGTTGTCAACTCGACTCGTGTGCGTTTGCCGTTTGGTATTGCGCAGCTTGGGAAGAGTTTCCGAAACGAGGTGACGCTTGGGAACTCTGTGTTCCGCACGATTGAGTTTGAGCAGGGAGAGATTGAGTATTTCTTCGATCCAGAGAGTGAGAATTGGGAGAAGCTGTTTGCAACCTGGAAAGAGGCGATGTGGCGATTTATCATTACGGGTCTTGGTGTGCGCGAAGAAAACCTTCGCTGGCGGATTCATACCGATGAAGAGCGGTCGTTTTACAGCAAACAAACTGAAGATTTGGAATACAAATTCCCTTTTGGATTTAAAGAATTGTGGGGGCTCGCGTACCGTACAGATTACGACCTGAAGCAGCATATCAAGCATTCGGGAAAGGAATTGTATGTCATCGACCCGAAGACAAATAAAAAAGTAATACCCCATGTTATTGAGCCGGCTGTCGGTATCAATAGGCTATTCCTTATGGCGCTTTGTGACGCGTATTACGAAGAAGGTGAAAGGACAGTCCTACGTCTTGACCCAAGACTATCGCCTTACAAAGTGGCTGTATTTCCGCTTCTTTCAAATAAAGAACAGCTTGTAAGCAAAGCGACGGAAGTTTTTGACATGCTCAGGGAGACACTTGTCTGCACGTTTGATGACAGGGGAAATATCGGTAAACGGTATTTGTATCAGGACGAAATCGGTACACCGTGGTGTGTGACAATTGATTTTCAGACAATTGAAGACGGGTCTGTGACGGTAAGAGATCGGGACACTACCGAGCAAATCCGGGTTCCAATACCAGAGCTTCCGGCGCATTTCCAAAAGAAACTCTCCAGATAGCCATTCTAGTGATTATTCCTCATTAATCGATTTAGTACGATTCTATTTATTTTGTGAGAATCGATCGAGAATACGCATTTTTAATTTCCCGGACCTTGAAATATCCTCTCCGACATACGTTGGGCTGTGAAGAAAAAGATGGAAACCGAGGATCATAATGACATTATGGAGGATAAAAGCACCGAGAATGAACGCCAAAACAGCACGTGAGAATCGGTTTGCAAGTGCCTGCAGTACTACTGCCAGTCCGAACGAAAGCAATGGAAGGAGGCTGATAAACATCCGTATTCCGTATGATTCACCTTGTGACCAAGCGGGCCAGATTGAAACCAACAGGTATGAAGCAACAATGGTAGGGATGAAAGCAACCTGCACAACTCTCAGTGACTTTGGAAGCACACAGAGACCAAGAAAAGAGATGATGTATACAGGAGAATAAAAGAGTAATCCCCGTGATGTATCAAAAATGAGCTCAAGAAGTTTTGGGTCACGGATATGAAAAAGCTCGAGTTGGAATGTATACGGAAGTGTGAGGGGAAAGTGGTAGATGAGATGTGATGTAATAAATTGCGGAGCAAATCCAACAACACCTCCGAAGCCTGCGAGAAGAAGCCCGAGTATATTTTGAGAAATATTTTTTCTCCGGTTTGTAAAAAACATCCCTATGACCTGTGAGATAAGCAGTAGTCCAAACAATCCGTCCTGGAGTCTGATAATTGCAAGGATACCGCTGAGTGTGCCAAGTACCAACCACATGCGATAGGTACGTTTCTTGAGGCTTTGTACAAAAAGGTAGCAGAAGAGACTGCTGAAGAAAAATGAGAGAGGGTGCGAATTGATGACATCAATACTGCCGTAATAGAACAGGTTTGATGAAAAAAGTATTGCCAGTGCAGTCAGTTTTGCAATATTGCCTTTAAAGTAGAAGAGAAGAGTTTTATAATTTAACGCTGTACCACCAATCACAAAGCCGACATTTAAGAGCCCGATCCCAATCTGATAGATATCGGAATAACCGTTTGGTATTGCAGGGAGCCCGAATGTAAACAATAGTTTGGTGAGGAAATGTAGCAAGTAAAACAATGGTAACCAGAGAAGTGATGTCCCTATGGGATAATATCGTCCGTTAAGAAGATTTGTTCGTTCGGTAGGATGCACAACAGATTCGGAATTATTAATTTCAGGGCTGTACGTGTGTGCCCCTTCGTTGCGGAGGTCAAGGTCATGGTCAAGAACTAGTGATCGGGTATAGCCCCAATAATAAATTCCGTCGCCATACACAGCCTGTCCTACAATTGCATATCGGATGAGAAAAATCCCGGCGAGGAGGGAGAAAATAACAGCCCAGAGAAAAAGATTTTGTCGCATCAACTGATTATACAACGAGGATTGGTATATGTTGACAAGTAAGCGAAAGCATACAATAATGTCTGTATGAAGATGAACAGGAAACTACTTGTTCCGATTATCATATTTGTTTTGATTGTCCTGGGAGGAGGATCATTTTTGTTTTTGTCAAAGAACTCCTCGCAGTCCCCAACTGACCAAACAGAGCAGGGAATACTCGATGAGATTATTCCCACACTTTCCCCAAGCGAAATCGGATTGAAAATGGTTGCCAGAGCTGATAATCGGGCAGTGAAGTTAATCCTCAAAAATGCGACGAATGTCGCCAAGATTGAATTTGACCTCGTCTACGACGCAGACCAGGCAAGCAGTTTTGGCGAGGATGAGGGAGGCTCCGGTAAGGTTTCGAGAAATGTCACCGATGAGTTATCGCTGGATGGTAAATCACCGTTTGAAACCAAGTATTATGATCTTGGCAGTTGCTCAAGCGGAAAATGCCGTTATGACACCGGAGTAACACAGGTAAGACTTGAGATGAAAGTGACGATGCAGGACGGTAAGGTTTTCCAGGTATCGGACACACTCGACCTCTAGTACGATCTACGCGTTACTATTTTCACAAAACGCCCCTCTTTACTACAGTTTGTGTTTTAGCCTATATCAACCCACTATTCTGTCTTTTTACCCCCTTGACTCGCTGTGAAAAATATTTCACAATGGATAGTATCCCGAGTGGGAAAAAGTGGGAAAATAATCTGCTCTTTAAAATATGATTCTTGGTCAGTACGAAGGAAAGCTGGATGAAAAGTCCAGGAGTTCATTTCCAAAACGCTTCCGCGGGGTTTTCGGAGAGAAGTTGATCATTACGAAAGGATTGGATAGAAACCTTATTATCGTGTCCGTTGCAAACTGGGAGTCACTTCTCGAAGGAACAGAGGAGCTTTCATTCCTCAATAAAGATGCACGAGAGATGCAGCGGTTTTTACTTGGCAACGCTGCGTTTGTTGAACTTGATGACAAAGGGCGCTTTCTTCTTCCGGGTTATTTGAGAGAATATGCGGGTCTTAGCGATGCATTGATATTTGCTGGAATGAAGCGGTTGGTTGAAGTGTGGGACAAGACACTCTGGGAGAAGGAACAGCTGAGGCTTAGTGAAAAAGTTCCATCGATCGCCGAAAGGTTAAGCGAGGGAGGTAAAAGCGATGAGTGATTTCCACAGAAGCGTAATGCTTCAGGAGGCATCCTCCTTGCTTCAGGTAAAAAAAGGTAAACGATATATTGACGTGACGCTTGGAGGAGGTGGGCATACGCTCGCAATTGCCAAAAGCGGAGGGGTAGTACTTGCAATTGATGTTGATGAGGAAGCAATCAGGTTTGTTGAAGAAAAAATCACACATGTAGCAGAGGACGTTCGGAGGGAAATTACGCTTTGCAAAGGTAATTTTCGCGAGATCGGCCAGATTGCAAAACGGGAAGGTTTTACAAAGGTCTCTGGGATACTATTCGACCTTGGTGTCTCAAGTCACCAGTTTGACACACCGTCCAGGGGTTTCAGTTTTCAGAGGGAGGGGGTACTTGATATGCGGATGGACAGTTCGCTCGCGGTAACAGCAAAAGACCTCATCAACGGTTTGTCAAAAAAAGAACTTGCAAAGCTTTTTGAAAAATATGGCGAGGAGCCATTTTCGAATAAGATTGCCGATTGTATAGTTGAGGCACGGTCTATGCAGCCAATAGAAACGACAAGAGATTTGGCTTTTATCATTGAGAGACGGATGGGGAAGAGCGGTGGAATGCATCCTGCTACACGTGTATTCCAGGCGCTTCGGATTGCAGTCAACGATGAGTTGCACGCTCTCGAAGAAGCTCTGAGTGCATCGTTACAGTTAATAGGTGTCGGAGGGAGGATCGTGGTTATTTCTTTTCATTCTCTTGAGGATAGGATCGTCAAACACCGTTTCTCGTCGTTTGCTGACCAGGGATTTGGAAGCATTCTCACAAAAAAGCCTGTCACTCCTACGCTTGAGGAAGTGGCAGAAAATCCTAGGGCAAGAAGCGCAAAAATGCGCGTTTTTGAAAGAGGTACAGTATGAAAAAATCATTTTTTGTTCTTTCGATATTACTCGTTATCATAGTTGTTCTGACGATTACTCGTGCTGTCGTATCAAATTCACTCGCAACGTCCGGGGTCGATTTGAACAAATTGTCTGCGGAGGTTGATTCTTATCAAAGAGAGTCGGCGCTCCTCGAAGAAAAAATCCTGAACGAGTCCTCTTTCACGAACTTGAAAGAGGAAGCAGGGAGGCAGGGGTATGAAACCATGTCATCACAGATTGTGCTTTCAGCCCCCCTTCCGATGGCATACAATAAATGAGATGGCGGTATAGATTTGTTCTCTCTTTTTATTTTTTTTGTTTTCTTGCCACTATTCTACGTTTGGCTCACTGGCAAATTGTCGAAGCCGATACGCTCTCTCAGGTCGGAGAATCCCAGTACGGAAGATCTATTACGTTGACACCCCGGCGGGGAGAGATCATGACTTCCGACGGATTTCCAATTGCTGCGAACAAACTCGCGTATCTTGTGTTTGCTAACCCAAAAGAAGTGAAAGATATTCAGACGGTATCGACGATTCTCTCACCTCTCCTTAATGCGGATACGGCCTCTCTCAGTAGTCTTCTCTCGTTGAACCGTTTTTGGGTGGCGCTGAATCCGAGCGTTTCACATGAGATAAAACAGCAGGTTGAGCGATTGAAGATTCCCGGTGTTGGTTTTGAGGAGCAGTATGTCAGATACTATCCGGAAGCGTCAGTTGCTGCACAATTACTTGGATTTGTTGGAAAAGACGAAACAGGAAACAACCAGGGGTATTTTGGCCTTGAAGGATTCTATGATCGTCAGCTGAGGGGGAGAGTCGCAAGAGCTGTCCAAATTCACGATGCGCTCGGTCGTCCTATCCTCGCACGAATGGACGAGACCGGTGGCGGCGATGACGGAAGAAATCTTATCCTTAATGTCGATAGAGCGATACAGTTTATGGCTGATGAGGAATTGAAAAAAGGCGTTGAAAAATACGGAGCACAAGGAGGAATGGTGCTTGTCATGAATCCAAAAACAGGAGGCATTCTTGCTATAGCGAGCCAACCGACTTTCGACCCAAGAAAATACTGGGAATTTGAGGAGAAAGACTATATCAATCCATCTGTTTCAAGTACCTATGAACCGGGGTCAACCTTTAAACCTCTTGTGATGTCCTCAGCAATCGATGCGGGTCTTGTTACCCCGAAGACGAAATGTACCATTTGTGACGGCCCAATACCTATCGGTGGCTATGAAATACGAACGTGGAATGACAAATACCATCCCGATGAAACAATGATGGAAACAATTCAGTTCTCTGACAATACGGGAATGGTGTTTGTCGGCCAGAAGCTGGGCTTAAAGCTACTGCTTTCGTATCTTAACAAGTTTGGAATAGGCGAGATGACGGGAGTAGATTTGCAAGGAGAAATCCCGTCCCCCCTTCGTGATTCGGAGTCGTGGTATCCGATAGACCTCGCAACAGCGAGTTTCGGACAAGGTATCTCAGTAACTCCACTTCAGCTCCTCTCAGCTTTTTCAGCAATCGCCAACGAAGGAGTCAGGATGGAGCCACACGTTGTAAATAAGATAGAAACGCAAAACGGCAAAGTCATTACTATTAACCCAAAAGAGCTTGGTCGACCAATTTCGGGTGCGGCCGCCAAGGTTATGACGGAAATTCTCGTGAATGCAGTCGATAAGGGAGAAGCGAAATTTGCCAAGCCGAAGGGTTATCGTATCGCGGGAAAAACAGGGACTGCGCAGATTCCAATCGGAGGCCATTATGATCCTAATAAGACCATTGCTTCATTCATCGGGTTTGCTCCTGCAGATGATCCGAAATTTGTTATGCTCGTTGTAATTGACCGTCCGACGAGTTCTATTTTCGGATCAGAAACGGCAGCACCGATATTTTTTACTATAGCAAAAAAAATGTTACTCTATTATGGAGTCACCCCAACGCAATAAACCGTGCGGATTTGGTTTGAAAGTAGCTTAGCGAATTGTAGCCCCGGGGAATGCATTCTTTAGCGGTTTGAGAGGAAGAGGTTTTTTCCCCTCTGCCGCGAGAATCATTCCCTCGGACATTTCTCCCATTATTTGACGAGGTTGTAGGTTCAGAATAAAGATAAATTGTTTGTCGACCAGTTGTTCGGGAGTATACCATTGTGCGATTCCCGAGAGTATATTTCGTGTTCCTTCTTCTCCGAAGTCGACAGTCAGCCTGAGTAATTTTTCTGATCCATCCTTTCGCTCACACGTCATCACTTTTCCGACCCGGATATCCAGCTTACTGAAGTCTTCAAACGGAATAATCGGTTTCATAGCGGAATAGTAGCAGTTTTTTCAGAAAAAATCTATCTAGCGCTTGTATAATATATATTATTTTGTTCCCGGAATCGTAAATACATTCAGGGTAAAAGTCTAAGCTACGAATTACGGGAGATTTGCTATACTTTGAGAGATTCCCATATGACTGGAAGAACACATGACCTTGCCGCTTTTACCGCAATGACGATAGTCCTATCGGCAGTTCCGGTTCCCCATATTTCACTTGGGACAGCACTTGTCGCGGTTGGAGCAAATATGGTAGGCGGCCTTGCACCTGACTTAGACCAACCTTCGGCAAAACTCTATTCAAATATCAGGGGAGGGACTATCCTCTCAAAAATTATTGACCCGCTTTTGGGAAGTCATCGTCTGCTGTCACATTCTATCCTCGGCGTTGCCCTTTTTGGTTTCGTGTCAAAAATGCTCCTTGATGCAAGTACATCTTTCATCATAGTTAATATGGAAATCGTATGGTGGGCTTTTATGATCGGGGTTGTCTCGCATCTTATCATGGATACTCTCACAAAAGAAGGTGTGCCTTGGTTGTTTCCTATTCCGATCCATTTCGGATTTCCTCCTTTGCGATTTTTTCGCGTAAAGACAGGGGGATTTATAGAAAAATCACTGGTTTTTCCGGGGCTTATACTGCTCAACGGTTATCTTTTTTTTGTAAACTACACGATGTTTGTCCAATTCTTCAAGAGCTTGGAGTAGGAATAATTGGAAGCTTTAGCCTAAAAACGCTATAATACCAAAGCATGTGGCAAAAAGCGAAAAATGTTTACCACCTGCTCGTCGCGCTTCTGGCAAATTCCTATTTTGGTTTCCCCGGACGGGCTTTGACTGTGATCGGTGTGACTGGAACCGACGGTAAAACTACAACAGCCTCACTCATCTACCACATCCTCACCATAGCCGGCAAAAAAGTTGCCCTTATTTCAACAGTCGGTGCATTTGTTAACGGGACGGAATTTGACACAGGGTTTCACGTCACCACACCAAATAGCTTCGCAATGCAATCGTACCTTCGGAGGGCAAGAGACACTGGTGTCGAAATTGTTGTGCTTGAGGTAACATCGCATGCGCTTGACCAAAACAGGGTATACGGTATCCCTTTTTCGATAGGTGTTATAACGAATATCACCCATGAGCATCTTGACTACCACGGAACATATGAGAACTACGTCAAAGCAAAGCTGAAGCTTTTTCAACTAGCGAAAAGGCAAATTATTAACCGTGATGACGAATCATACAGGGTTATTCTGAAAGACTTAGGTAAAGCAAAAAATTTTGTTATCACCTACGGGATGGCCGGTGCCGATGTGACTGCGAAAACCGTAGGAGCCCCTCCGAGAAATCTTATTGGGGAGCATAACACATACAATTTTCTTGCAGCAGCTGCCGTTTGTCGCGAATTAGGGGTTGTGAAAGAGACGATACAGGCCGCTGCAGGCACATTTTCGTTTCCCAAAGGGAGAATGGAAATCGTGTTTGACGAAGATTTTACTGTCATAATAGATTTTGCGCATACTCCAAATGCATTTAAACAGTTGTTGCAAACGCTTAAAAAAACGAAAAGACATGGACGGTTAATCCATGTGTTCGGAAGCGCCGGACTTCGTGACAAAACCAAGCGTCCGATGATGGGAGAGGTGGCAAGTGAGTATGATGACATTATTATTTTGACTGCTGAAGATCCACGAACAGAGCCTGTTTCAGCAATCATTAATGAGATTGCATCGGGTGTTATACGAGTCGGGGATGTGCCACAACTTCACAAAATTGTTGACAGGCAGGAGGCAATAGAATTGGCTATCTCATTTGCAAAAAAACACGACATCGTCGTTATTACCGGCAAGGGTCATGAGAAGTCGATAAATTATGGGAAGGGTGAGATTGCGTGGAGCGACCACGAAGCGGTCAAACGTGCAATCTCAAAACAGTATGAAAAATAAGGACGATTTTACTATCCATTTTGTCGGGATCAAAGGGGTAGGTATGACTGCTTTAGCCTTATTAGTGCGTGAAGCTGGTTTTCCTGTTACCGGTTCAGATACGCCCGAGACATTTATTACTGATGATGCATTGAAGAAAGCAAGTATCGTGTGTTTCGATTCTTTTACCGAGGATCACGTAAAAAAAGCGAAGTTAGTGATTACGACAGGGGCACACGGTGGGTTTTCAAACCCGGAAGCGGTGGCTGCAAAAGCCAACGGAATTACCGTATGGACACAAGGCGAAGCAGTTGGCCGCTTCATGGACGGAACGCTTATTGCAAGCAGTCCTTACGTAGGAATTTCCATTACCGGAACGCATGGAAAAACAACGACGACAGCAATGTTAGCGACTGTATTTTCACACCTCAAGCTTGACCCTTGCTATGTTATCGGTACCAGCAGCATACCCTCACTCCCGGGACCGGGGAAATTCGGAAAAGGGAAATACTTCATTGCTGAGGCAGACGAATATTTTGCCGAACCACAGTCGGATAAGACTGCGAAGATGCTCTACCAGCACCCAAAAATAGCAATTATCACGAGCATCGAGCTTGACCATCCCGATATCTATCCTGATCTTGCATCGGTTGTTGACGTCTTTGCGGATTTTGTCGGGTCAATCCCTTCAGATGGGGTACTTATTGCTTGCGGTGACGATGAAAATGTTCGGTCCGTACTTACTCGTGCCTCATGTCCAGTCAAGACATATGGTTTTTCACCCAGAAATGATTTCGTCATTACAAGGGTGTTCGTTTCCGGACGGCAGACATTTTTTTGGATTAAAGGAATGGGTACGGATCTTGGAGAGATCCGCATAAATGTGTCTGGCGAACACAATAGCCTTAATGCATTGGCATGTGTCGTTGCTGGTCTTGAGTTAGGATTAGATCTCGCGCACATAAAGACTGCAATAAGTACATACAAGGGGTCAAAACGTAGGATGGAATTTATTCGCGAAACGAAATCCGGTGCGAAGCTTTATGATGATTACGCACATCATCCATCAGAGATCATTGCAACCCTAAAAGCATTTCGTCAGATGTTTCCACGCGATAGGATAACCTGTATTTTCCAACCTCATACGTATTCACGGACACAAAAGTTATTCGATCACTTTATTCACTCATTTGCTAATGCGGATAGGGTTATCCTTCTTGATATTTTTGCCTCGGCAAGAGAGACTAAGACCGACGATGTCTCAACGCTTCACCTTAAACAAGCAATGGAGAGGACCCATAAGTCTGTCGAGTACGCAAAAAGCATAGAAGATGCAAAAGTACTTCTTTCTCAGGATATACTCTCAGACAGGGACATCGTCATTACCATGGGTGCGGGGGATGTCTACCGTATCCATGATCTTCTAAAAACGATATGAACACGGAACAATTTTTACAGGATGTACAGGCACGTTACCCGCAAGCAGTGATCAAACGTGATGAACCCCTACATATACATACGGCATTTAAAACCGGTGGACCAGCAGTGCTTTTTGCCTTAGTTGATTCCGTAGACATGCTTAGCGCACTCGTCACTTCAGCCTGGAACAGTGGTATCCGCGTGAAGGTACTTGGAGGCGGGACGAATATTTTGGCAGCACCTCTAGGTTTTGACGGATTGGTGATAAAAAATAATTGTCGCCGTTTTGAGCTGCAGGGGATGAAAGGAAAGTTCACGAATAACCAAATGAAGCTTTCCCAGGCATACCTATATGCTGAATCGGGTGCGATAACAAATCAGGTTGTTCGTTATGTCATAGATCAGGGGTTTGGGGGAATTGAATTTGCACTGGGTCTTCCTGGGACTGTTGGCGGTGCTGTGACGGTTAACGCAAATTATCCGAAGGAAAATATGAGG
The DNA here is from genome assembly GCA_030698775.1 of bacterium. Taxonomy (GTDB): domain Bacteria; phylum Patescibacteriota; class Microgenomatia; order Levybacterales; family UBA12049; genus JACPGQ01. The sequence goes on along the minus strand of JAUYMJ010000081.1, from coordinate 11,632 downwards.
ATCGGAAGAGCCGTATATGCCGGAAAAATCCTTACAAAAGAAGGTATCAAAGACGTTGACAATTCGTATTTTCATTTTGGATTTGATGAAAGTTCGGTTCTTAAAGAAGATACGGTTCTGCTGAGCGTACTTTTTGCTCTCTATCCTGAAGAAAAAGACAAATTATGGGCACGGGCTGAGGAGGCGGTAACGTACAGAACGACCACGCAGCCAAAAAATTTTACAACCGGAATGACATTTCGTAATATGACCCTCACAAACCTTTACCCAAATTCGTCACTCCCGAGAGATGTGACTCCGGAATTTCTCTTAGAGAAATCGGGGTTGCTCGGTCACAGGGTAGGCGATGTTGAGTTGTGGCGTGACAATCCTCATTATGTTCTCAATCATGGCTCCGGGACGAACGATGATGTTGAAAAACTGCAGCAGGTCGTAAAAGAGACTGTTTTTCGTAGGTTCGGTGTACAATTAGAGATACAATTACACGCACTAGTATAACTATGGAAAAATACAGCATTACTGGTGGGAGCGTTTTACAAGGAAGCACTGTTGTGTCAGGGGCAAAAAATGTCGCGTTGAAAGCGTTGGTCGCTTCTTGTCTTACATCTGATCCTGTTGTCATCAATAATGCGCCTCTCATCAGTGATTTACACATAATGATTGAAATTATCCGTGGGCTTGGCGGGGAGGTGGATGTATCAGGGCACACCGTAACAGTGAGAATGAAACAGATACGTGGCCACTCAATTCCCCTAGATGCCGCAGCCGAAGTGAGGACTTCATCACTTTTCATAGCACCTCTTCTCGCTCGTCTCGGAAAAGCGCTTATCCCAAACCCGGGAGGCTGTCGGCTTGGGGCGCGCCCGATAGACAGGACAATTGACGGATTGACTCATCTTGGCGCTGAGGTGTATTACGACACAAACGATGGGTTTTTTCATGCAAAGACAAAGGGACTCACCGGGGGCAGGTACCACTTTGAGAAAAACTCTCATACGGGAACAGAGACGATGATTTTAGCCGGCGTCCTCGCAAAAGGGACAACGGTACTAGAAAATGCGGCAGAGGAACCTGAAGTCGATGAGCTTATCGTACTTCTTCTCAGCATGGGAGCACGGATTAAAAGGTCGGCCCATAGAGAGATAACGATAGACGGTGTAGATAGCCTGCACGGTGGACAGATTAGTATCCTTCCGGACCGTAACGAGATAGTGACGCTCGCGGTTGCCGCTCTCGTGACGAAAGGTGACATCTTCGTCATTGATGCAAAAGAGGAGCAGATTTCGGAATTTATAAGAGCATTTCGGGATGCGGGGGCGGGGGTGGAGATAAGAGAGAATGGAATACGGTTTTTTTATGAGCGGCTACTTACTGCGGTTTCGGTCACTACACAGCAGCATCCGGGATTTATGACTGACTGGCAAGCCCCATGGGCTGTTCTCATGACCCAAGCCGAAGGAGTCTCTGTAATTCACGAGACGGTGTTTGAGAACAGGTTTGGCTACGTGACAGAGCTTGCAAAAATGGGTGCAAAAATTACATTATTTAACCCGGACGTGAAAAACCCTCGGGAAACATACAATTTTAATCTGACAGATGACAATCCTGATTTTTTCCATGCAGCGCGGATTGAGGGTCCGGTTGTACTGCACAATGCTGTGGTAACAATATCTGATCTTCGTGCAGGCGCGGCTCTCGTGCTCTCCGCACTCGCGGCAAGGGGGGAATCGACCATACTCGGTATCGAGAAACTAGACCGGGGATATGAGCAACTCGAAATAAGGCTAGGAAAACTCGGCGCGCAGATAAAACGTCACACACTGTAAGCTATGCAAGCAATAATACTCGCAGCAGGTAATTCAAGCAGGCTTTTTCCATTCGGAGGGGCAACACATAAATCAGCCATTTCCCTGATGGGAAAATCGTTTATCGAGCGGACAATTGAAGCGATACGGTCGGCAGGGATCTCGGATATTATCGTCGTCGTCAGCAAAGGGAACGGCGTTGAAGACATATTGCAAAGGAGTAACCTCGACCTCTCCGGTGTGACCTTTGTTACGCATAGTGGGGCCAGGGGGATGGGGGAGGCGCTTCTTGATGCCTCGTCCAAAATCACTGAAGATTTTTTTGTTATCCATGCGCACCATTTTGAGTGTGAGAAGTACTTGAAGCTACTTGCATCTGAGCGAACAGCTACGGGAGCGTCAGGGGCAATTATCATCAAAGAGGAAGCAGACCCCGGAAGTTTCGGCGTTGTCAGATTAAACAATGGGATGATCGTTGAAGTAACTGAAAAACCAGAGAACTTAACGGGAAATCACCGAATCGTCGGAATGTATCTTCTCCAACGCTCGTTTCTGGCAATATTGCAGAGTGCGGAAAAGCATCATTATAGTTTCGAGACTGCCCTTGACGGATTTGTGAAACAACATCGGGTTGCAGGTGTAAAAACGAACGCGGAGACGATCACGCTTAAGTTTCCCTGGCATATTCTTGATGTCGGAGATTATCTTCTCAAGATGATGACGCCATCAATTCATGAATCTGCTGTTATTTCGAGTACTGCGGTTATAGAGGAAAATGTTGTGATTTCAAAAAACGTTACCGTTGAGAATGGGGCAGTGATTAAGGGGCCATGCTACATTGGAGAAAATGCGTATGTCGGGACAAATGCCATTCTTAGGGGAGGGGTGATCCTTGAAAAAGATGTCGTGGTAGGCGCACATATGGAAATAAAGCACAGCATCATTATGGACGGAACAACAACACATTCGGGGTATCTTGGCGATTCAGTCATTGGGAAGGAGTGTAAGTTGGCAGCGTCCTTCTGCTCGGGGAACGTAAGACTTGACCGAAAGAACGTAAGGGTGAAAGTAAAGGGCATGAAGGTAGATTCGGGAAGAAAGTCCCTCGGTGTTTTTATCGGAGACAATACGAGGCTTGGCATCCGTGTCTCAACAATGCCGGGAGTCCTTATCGGAAGTAGCGTAGTGGTCGGTCCGTCAACAACCAGTTTTACCAATATCGACAATGGTACTGAATATTATGCAAAGATTACAGAGGTCGTTAGAAAGAAATCGGGTGAAGCGAACGTGAAAACGGGTGGGAGAAAAAAGGTAGTGCTTTTTGACATCGATTATACGCTTTTTGATACGAAACTTTTTAAAGAGTCAGGCTTGAAAACATTTTCGGTCTATGAGGAGGCCTCTGAATCACTAGGCGACATCGGTGCGTACGCAGAGCTTGGGATTTTTTCAGAGGGTGAAACACAGTTTCAAAAAGAAAAGCTCTCTCAAACCGCAATCGATTCATATTTTCAGGGAGAGCATACACATATTGTCGCAAAAAAATATGACTCACTCATCGATGTGCTGAGCAAATATAAAGACGCTTCTCTTTATCTGGTTGATGACAAACTTGAAGTGTTATACCGAGCAAAGAAATTCAAACCTGATTGCTATACGATCTGGATGAAACGGGGTCCGTTTGCTACGAAGCAGCAAGCCATTGAGGGATTTTCTCCCGATGCGACGATAGAGGATTTGCGTATGGTGTTAGGTATTGTTGCTGGGGTATAATCAGTTTTCTATGTGCGGAATTTTCAGCTATATCGGCGCGTCTGCTTCTGCACCCTCAGTTATCCTTGACGGGTTAAAAACACTCGAATACCGTGGGTACGACTCCTGGGGTATTGCCGTGAAATACGGCCGGAAAATTGCCCTTGAGAAAAACGTGGGGAAAATCGGTGGCGCAACAGTGTCTCTTCCGAAAAGCACAGTTGGGATAGGACATACACGGTGGGCGACGCACGGCGGAGTCACGGTGAAAAACGCGCATCCACACCTCGACTGTACCGAGAAACTTGCGCTTTTGCATAACGGCATCATCGAAAATTACGAAACCCTCAGACATCGCTTGCGAAGTAAACGTCACAGGTTCAGATCGGAAACAGATACTGAAGTCGCGGTTCATATGATTGAGGAAAATATGCAGGAGGGTATGGATTTCCTTCAGGCTGTTCGCAATGCATTTGTGCAGTTCAGCGGTCTCAATGCAATTGTTGTCATGAATAGTGATACGGAGCAAATTGTCGCAGCAAAAAACGGATCACCGCTTGTTGTCGGACGTGGAAGCAATGCGTTCTATTTAGCATCTGACGCATCGGGAATTGTTCGTCATACAAAAGAAATCCATTTTCTTAAAGACAATGAGCTCGTTGTGCTCGATACTTCAGTTGCACTGTATGACGTTACTACCGGCAATAAGCTACCGGTCAGGTTTGAGACAATCGACTGGAAGGTTGAGGAGGCAAGCCTCGGAAATTTCCCTCACTTTATGATCAAAGAAATATTCGACCAGCCAAAAGTAATAAGAACTATTGCAAACACGTATGCCGACCAAATCGACGATCTTGCCGACGTCATCAAGACGGCAAAAGGTACGTTCCTGATAGGTGCAGGCACGGCGTACCACGCGTCACTTGCGGGAGTCTATCTTTTTTCCAAAATTGCTAAAGAGCATCTCAATACTGCAATGGCGTCCGAGTTTAATTACCTCGAGGATTTTTTAACCAAGCGTAGTTTGGTAATAGCGCTCTCTCAATCCGGTGAAACAATTGATATCGTTGAACCGTTGACGAGAGCTAAAGGGAAGGGAAGCACAATATTTGCGCTCGTCAATACGCTTGGTTCGACAATCTATCGCATGGCGGATAGAAAGCTTCTTTTGGGAGCAGGACCTGAGAAAGCTGTCGCTTCGACAAAAGCCTACATTGCAAAACTTTCAATTCTCCTGATGCTAAGCTTCGCAATGATAAAGAGAACAAGTGAAGCAAAAAAACTGCTTCTTTCGGCTGCAGACGAGGTGGAGAGATTACTGAAAGATCAACCGGTGCGTGCACTTGAGCAACTTTCCGATACACTCAGTAAGAAGCAGCATATTTTTACGGTCGGTCGTGGTTTGTCTTTTGCGACGGCTCTTGAGGCAGCCCTCAAGATAAAAGAAGTAAGTTATATCCATACAGAGGGGTTAGCAGGAGGCGAACTCAAGCACGGAACAATTGCCCTCATCGAAAAGGGAACGCCGTGTATTGTTTTTGCTCCATCTGATGAGACGTATGAGGCGATCATATCAAACGCGATGGAGATTAAAGCAAGAGGAGGAACGATTATCGGAATTTCACCGATCCGTGCTGAAGTGTTTGACCACTGGATCGAAGTAAAAGACATAAAGGATGCGTCGATCATCCCACAGATTATCCCCGCCCAGCTTCTCTCCTACCTCCTCGCCGTCCGAAAGGGGTTTGATCCGGACAAACCACGTAATCTCGCGAAAAGCGTGACAGTGAAATAGGACGTCATATTGGCCTCTTTGTTTGTGCTTCCCTGCCTCTTGGAGTATACTATACGCTACATGGCGACAATACTCGGGTTAAGTATACTCTCGTTTTTTATTACGGGAATTCTTCTCATCCCATTCATAGATTTCTTGTACAAAGTGAAGCTGCAGAGAGCAAAGCAAAAAACCCGCGATATTTTTAACCATCATACGCCGACGTTTGACAAATTTCACAACTGGAAGGCAGGAACCCCCTTTGGTGGAGGGATTCTTATCATTCTCGTTGTGTCGGTGTTGACCCTCTGGTCATATGGGATTCTGGATGTGCAGGTAAAAGCATGGCAGGCATTCGTTCTGCTTTTCTCATTTATCAGCTTTGGCGTTTTAGGTATGTATGATGACTTGAAGAAAATTGTTACAAGCGGGAAAGAAAGCCATTTCTTCGGGCTCCGCTTCCGGCACAAATTTGTTATTCAGTGGATTCTGGCCCTTATTATTGCAGCAGTTTTTTACTATCAGCTCGGGTATACGTTCGTTCACATCCAGGCGATCGGTACGATTACAATCGGTGTCTTCTTTATTCCTTTTGCGGCTTTTGTCATTGTCTCTTTTGTGAATGCCTTTAATATTGCAGATGGTCTAGACGGCCTTGCTTCGGGCTTATGCCTGATTTGCTTAGCGGCGTTTCTTGCAATTACTGCCACGCAGCTTGATCAATCACTTGGAATTTTTATCGCCCTTCTCCTTGGATCAATTGCAGCATTTCTCTATTTTAATGTTTATAAAGCCCGGATTACCCTCGGAGATGTCGGTTCCCTCTCTCTCGGGGCTGCACTTGCAGTGACCGGACTTTTGACAGGTAAAGTGTTAGCGCTTGCACTTATCGGTGGCGTCTTTGTCCTTGAGGGTGGGTCCTCGCTGCTTCAGATCTTGAGTAAAAAATATTTAGGCAAAAAAATTCTTCCCGCTGCCCCCTTGCATCTCTATTTACAAAAGCGCGGATGGGAGGAGCCAAAAATTGTCATGAGGGCCTGGCTCATAGGCGTTTTCTTTGCACTTCTCGGGCTCTATATCGCATTCATCGGCTGAGCTTCTTTTTCTTCGTAGAAACGGGTTTGGAAAAATCGCTATACTGAAAGTATGAAAAAAGTTGACGGTATTTTGCTCGGAATAATCTTTCTTCTTTGTCTATTCGGATTATTCATGGTCTACAATGCTTCGTCCGTTATCGCGCTCCGCGACTTTCAGGATAAGTATTATTATATCAAGGAACAATCGGTATGGATGGTTCTCGGATTCGGGGCACTTTTTTTCTTTTCCGTCTTCTCATACAAAAGGCTCTATGTATTTGCAGTGCCGCTTTTGATTGCCTCTATCGTGCTGCTCCTGCTTGTTTTTATTCCCGGGATTGGCATACGGGCGCTTGGCGCACACCGCTGGATTAATCTTCATTTTTTTGTGTTACAACCGGCAGAATTTGTGAAACTCAGCCTTGCGATTTATTTGGCAGCATGGTTTTCAACCAAAGAAAAAGGGAGGTTTCTTGCCTTTCTTCTTCTGATGGGAACGGTGTGGTTACTTGTCATGTTGCAGCCTGATATGGGAACGGCATCAATCATCGTCTTTGAAGCAGCTGTGCTGTATTTTCTTTCAGGCGGAGCAGTACGCCACTTTTTCTACATTGCCCCTGTTGCCGGTTTAGTGGGATTTCTCTTCATCAAGGCAGCTCCATATCGGGCTGCCCGATTGACGTCATTTCTCAATGTTGACCCTACCCTTTCCAACGTCTCATACCACACAAAGCAGATTTTAATTGCGTTAGGTTCTGGTGGAATTCTTGGGGTTGGGATTGGAAATTCTCTTCAAAAATATGCATATCTCCCGGAGAACGTCACCGATTCTATCTTCGCGATTATTGCGGAGGAGGTCGGGTTTGTTGGCGCATCGATTCTGGTAATTATTTTTGCACTGGTCATATGGCGGGGATTTGTTATTGCGTCACACGCGAAAGACACATTCGGTAAGCTGTTGGCAGCAGGGATTACCTCGTTTCTTGGTATACAGATCGTCATTAATCTTTTTTCTATGACTGCACTTATGCCGTTGACAGGTGTACCTTTGCCGTTCATTTCTTATGGTGGATCAGCACTCATTATTGATCTTGCGGCGATTGGAATGTTGTTGAATATTTCTCAGACAAAATAGTATGAAGATTGTAGTCACCGGGGGACATATTGCACCGGCATTAGCTGTTATTGAGTCGCTGCCGAAGGAAGTTGAGGTCATATTTATCGGCCGTAAAAATACGTTTGAGTCGGATGCATCTGTTTCGTTCGAGTATGCAGAGATCACAAAAAGAGGGATTCCTTTCAAAACATTACCAAGTGCCCGTCTCCAAAGGTCTATAAGCCGACATACGATTCCATCTCTTCTCCGTCTACCAAATAATATCAGACTTGCGCGAAAGCTACTGAGGGAGATACATCCAAGCGTTGTTCTGTCGTTTGGCGGGTACATAGGTCTCCCAACTGTCATTGCAGCATCTACATTGTCGATACCTGTTGTCATCCATGAGCAGACGACGAGAGCAGGGTTTGCAAATAAAATTTCATCTCGATTTGCTAACGCAATATGTATTTCATGGGAGTCTTCCTCCGTGTATTTTCCGAAAGAAAAAACGATGCTGACCGGAAATCCGTTGCGGAAAGAGATTTTGCAAGCAGTTGTAAAGAAAGCAAAATCAAAGAGCCGTCCCTCCCTCTACATAACCGGGGGAAGTAGCGGTTCGCATTTTCTAAACCTCCTTGTAGAGAAGCATCTTTCCGAACTTCTCAAGAGAGCTTCTATCACTCACCAGACAGGAAACGCGTATCCTTTCAACGACTATGAGCGGCTTTTCAAGGTAAGAGAGCTGCTTCCCGATAGTCTCAAAGCACGGTATAGGATTGAGAAGTTTCTTTTTTCCCAAGACGCTGCTAAGGTTCTGGCATCAGCGGATATGGTTGTAGGTAGGGCAGGAATAAACACAATCTCAGAACTTATCTATTTTGAAAAACCGGCGCTGTGTATTCCTCTCTCGACAGGTCAGAAGGGTGAACAAGAGGAAAATGCATTGCTTCTTGCCACATTGGGTTTGGGGAGAGCACTCCTTCAGGAGAAAGCCGACGTACTCTTTCTTTCTCAAATCGACGAAATGCTTTCGTCGTTATCCTCATTCAGCCTTAATGACCCTTCAGTGCGGCAGAGGTTCATGACGGCTGCAGAAGACATCATACATGTCATTTTCGATGTGGAAAACAAAAAGACAAACAAAAAAACATAGAACAAAAAATAAGCCGAAACATGCAGCTCAGCTTCTGTATTATACAGTTGGCGTCATCTCGTTTATTTTTGTGATCGTTACAATTATATCTTCTTTAGACAGCCAAAAACTTATTATTCCGGTCATATACACAAACAGTCGGGGGGGATTCGAATCCGCAATCGTAAGTGGGGGAACTGATGAAATAGAGCGGGCGTTTAGAGAAAAAAATATTTCGTTTCTTTTTGTCACAAGAGCTTCAGATAGCGCTATCGTTGTGACGATGCCAGGGAATGCGGAGGTGCTCATGAAAAGTGAAGGGATCCCCGAACAAATAGCCTCTTTACAACTTATTATACATCGGCTTACAATGGAGGGTAAGCGATTTAGTAGGCTAGACCTTCGCTTTGATCGGCCTGTTGTCGTTTTAGCAAAGTAACATATGGCTTCTGTAAACGAGGGAAGAATTGTTGTCGCAGTAGATGTCGGGACGTATAAAACTGTCAGCGTTATCGCGAAAGTAGACGAATACATAAACGTACTCGGCGTATCAGAAGGAAAATCGGCCGGGATCAGAAAGGGGCAGATTGTTGATATCGAGGAAGCTGTTGCCGCAATAAATAATTCACTCGAAGCGGCAGAACGGATGGCAGGAACCTCAGCGGCACATATTTTTGCCTCAATTGGTGGAGCCCAGATTGAATGCCTTAATTCACGGGGTGTTGTCGCCGTTTCCAATCCAAACGGTGAAATTAGCTCAACAGATCTGGCCCGTGTCATTGATGCAGCAAAAGCAGTATCACTGCCCTCAACGAAAGAGATAATCCATGTCCTTCCACGAAACTATACAGTTGACGGGCAGGAGGGAATTAAAGATCCAATCGGCATGACAGGGGTGCGTTTGGAGGTCGATACCCATATTATAACCGCCAACAGTATTGCCGTTCGGAACTTAGAAAAAGCCTTCTCGGAGGTCGGCGTTGACGTTGACAGCTTCGTTTTTAACGGGTATGCGAGTTCACTGTCTATTCTTTCAGATACGGAAAAGGAGCTGGGCGTCATTCTCGTTGATATTGGTGCCGGTACAACCGATATACAAATCTACACAGAGGGGTCGGTAGCGTATTCATCTGTCCTTGCGATCGGAGCGAGACACATCACAAATGACCTCGCGATTGGACTTCGCATTTCACTCGAGAGTGCAGAAAAAATTAAACTTTACCTCTCTCAAATGCCACAAAAACGAGTAATACGTCCTGATGATCATGAGGCAAAAAAAGAGCAAAAGGCTTCGGATGAAATTGATCTGGCAGAGCTTCGTTTACCTGAAGATTTAACAAAGGTGTCACAAAAAACACTCGTTGAGGGAATCATCCGCCCGAGGTTAAATGAGATATTTACTATGGTGGGGCTTGAGATAAAGAAATCAGGTTTCGGTGGACAAACCCCGGCAGGCCTCGTGCTTTCAGCTGGCGGAGCGCTCACGGTTGGCGTTAAGGATTCGGCAAAGCGAATGCTTGCTATGCCGGTACGTGTTGGAATGCCGCAGAATATGAAAGGGATTATTGATGAAATTCAGACACCTGCCTACGCGACAGTCATTGGGCTCATACTTGCCGGCTCGCGAATGGGTGAGGAAAAATCGCTGCCGTTTGGGTTTTCTATGCCGAAAATTCCTGGGATGGGTGGAGGATCGGGAAAAGCGCTGAAGAAAATCATTGCAATTATAAAATCTTTCATACCCTGAGTTCCTCCTGGTTTGATACGAAGACATGCAGTTTTGTGGTGATTCGTATTTTTTTCCTCGGGTATTGCTTTTCAAAAAATCATCTGCTAGGATGGGTCAATCATGCTGATACGGCCACAATCAACGAATTTTGCTAAAATCCGCGTCGTTGGTGTGGGAGGCGGTGGATCAAATGCCATTAACTCCATGATTGCCCAATCAACTATCCAGGGAGTTGATTTTGTAGCCGTTAATACCGATGCGCAGTCATTACTTCTTAACCAAGCCCCAACGAAAGTCCAGATCGGAGAAAACCTCACTAAAGGGTTAGGCAGCGGTGGAGACCCGGAGGTGGGACGTCAGGCGGCCGAAGAATCAGTCCAGAAAATTAAGGACATGCTTGAGGGATCGGATATGGTATTTGTCACCGCAGGCATGGGTGGAGGGACGGGGTCCGGAGCAGCGCCCATTGTCGCGCAGCTTGCCAAGGATTTAGGTGCCCTTACCGTTGCTGTTGTCACAAAGCCTTTTACGTTTGAAGGCGCGAGGAGGAAAGTTGCAGCAGATGAAGCAATTGAAATAATCCGTGACAAAGTAGACACGTTGATCACAATCCCCAACCAAAGGATAATGGATGTTGTTGACCGAAAGCTGTCTCTAGTTGAAGCATTCAAAGTTGCCGACTCTGTGCTGACACAGGGTGTGCAGGGGATTTCAGAGATCATTACACTTCCCGGCCTTATCAACGTCGACTTCGCTGACGTAAGAACTATTATGTCAAATGCCGGCTCAGCACTCATGGGTATCGGAACAGGGATAGGCGAGAACAGGTCACAGGCAGCGGCCCGTTCGGCGATCTCCTCACCGCTTCTTGAGATCACGATGGAGGGGGCACGCGGTGTGCTCTTTAATATAGTCGGTGGGCATGACCTCACGATGACCGAGGTCGACGAAGCAGCTAAGATTATTGCAGCTGCAGCAGATCCCGATGCCAATATTATTTTTGGTGCGACGATTGACGAGTCGATGCACGATCAATTGCGCATCACAGTCGTTGCCACAGGATTTGACTCTGCGAAACAGCAGCTGACGCAGTTTGTCTCACGTCCGCAACCCGAGCCAACTACCCCGACACAAAGCTACACCCCTCCAGCACCATTTACAAATTTCTCAAATCAGCAAACACCCCCTCCTCAACAGGAGAAGAAAGAAGAAAAAGAAGCAGAGGACGAGTGGGACATCCCCGCATTTCTAAGGCAAAAGAACTA